>DATLOR010000052.1:0-6149 GCA_035536135.1 Pyrinomonadaceae bacterium
GCCGAAATACGTTGCGCCCGACGACGAATTGTTTGAAAGGACGGACGCGGAAATCGAAGAAATATTTACGGCGGCGTTAGAAAAAATGTATCCGCATTTCAAGCGCGAAGACATTGTTGAATTTAAGATTTCGCGTGTCCGCCAGGTCTTTCCGCTGCCGACTTTGAATTATTCGGAAAATGTTCCGTCCGTCAAAACTTCGCTCGAAAATATTTATATCGTCAATTCGGCGCAGATCACGAACGGCACTTTGAACGTCAACGAAACGATTCAGTTAGCGGAAAAATTTATTAGCCACGAATTACACAAATAACACGAATTATCTTTTGAATTTTATTCGTGTTATTTGTGTAATTCGTGGCAAAAATATTATGAAACCGATTGGAAGTCTCCGCTTAGACCTCGACAATAAATGGTCGTATATGAAAACGCACGGCGATGCGGGTTGGGAAAGTTTGCCGTCTTACCTGGACGTTTGCGTGCCGCGCGTGTTGAAGTTTTTGAAGGAGAGAGATTTGCAGATCACGTTTTTCATCGTCGGGCAGGACGCGGATCTGGATAAAAACGCGGAAGCGATCGGGCAGATTTCCGCCGCCGGACACGAAATCGGCAATCATTCGTTCCGGCACGAGCCGTGGCTTCATCTTTATTCAAAAGCAGAGTTGCTTGAGGAATTCGAACGCACGGAAAACGCGCTCGAAAAAGCGACCGGACGAATTCCGAAAGGTTTTCGCGGTCCCGGCTACAGCTTATCGCCGACCGTGCTGGAAGTTCTTGCCGAGAGAAATTACGAATACGATTGCTCGACTTTGCCGACTTATATCGCGCCGCTTGCGCGTGCCTATTACTTTTTCAAATCGCCCGAAATGTCCGAAGAAGAAAAAGAGAAACGCAAAAAACTTTTCGGCAAATTTTCCGACGGCTTTCAATCTCTAAAACCGTATCAATGGCAGGTCGGCGAAAAATCTCTGGTCGAAATTCCCGTCACGACGCTTCCGGGCTTTAAAACGCCGATTCACGCAAGTTATGTGATCTATCTTTCGACATTTTCCAAAGGGCTGGCGCGTGCTTACTGGAAAACAGCGGTCGAAATGTGTAAATTAACAGGCACACAGCTTAGTTTACTGCTTCATCCGCTCGATTTTCTGTCGGGTGAAGACGCGCCCGAACTGAAATTTTTTCCGGCGATGAATCTGCCGGTTGAAAATAAACTGGAATTTGTCAGCGAGATTCTGGAAACTTTCGGCAAATCGTTTTCTATCTTGAATATGCAAAAACACGCGCAGGAAGCCGTGAAGCAAAATTTGCCGGTTCGCAAGCCGGATTTTAACGCCGGGAGCGCAGAGATGTCAGAACCGCCTGCGGTAGCGGGTGGGTAAAATTTATGAAATCGGTTGAAACTCTTCAGCCAACTGAAACGCTTACGCTGAGCCGAACCGTGCGCGGTTTGCTGGTCGAGCTGCGTCCGAAGGAATGGACGAAAAATCTGCTCGTTTTTACGGGCTTGATCTTTTCGCGTTCGCTGACCGACGCGCACAATATCTGGATCTGTGTTTTGGGTTTCGCGATTTTCTGCGCGGCGAGCAGCGGCGTTTATCTTTTTAACGATCTTTGCGACATCAAAGAAGACCGCGAACATCCGATCAAGCGAAATCGTCCGCTGGCATCGGGCGTCTTGAATGTTAATCTGGCGCGATTTGCGATGCTTGTGCTGTTTGCGGCGGCGGCTTTCGGCGCGCTTAGCTTAAGTTACGGTTTCGCGGCGATAATCGGAATTTACCTAACGACCTGTCTGGCGTATTCGCTGAAACTAAAAGATATCGTCATTCTGGACGTGATCTTGATCGCAAGCGGCTTTGTCTTACGGGCAATTTCGGGCGCGGTAATTATCGGTGTCGAAGTTTCCGAATGGCTTGTGCTTTGCACTTCGATGGTCGCGCTACTCGTCGGTTTCGGCAAACGGCGGCACGAATTGGTTCTTTTGGAAGAAACGGCGGAAAATCACCGGCGGAGCCTAAGCGATTATTCGATCTCGTTTCTCGATTCGATCATGAACATCTGTGCGGGCGCAGCGGTTCTGACCTACGCGCTTTACACGCGGGCGGATGAAACCGTGGCGAGGGTCGGTTCGCGGGCGATGCTTCTGACGATTCCGTTTGTCATTTACGGCGTTTTTCGCTACCTGTTCTTGATCCATAAACGCGAAACGGGCGGCGATCCCGTACAATTACTTTTCCGCGACCGACCGACGCTTTTGAATCTGGTTCTGTGGATCTTAACTTCGGGCGCGGTGATCTATCTGCCGAAAATTCTGCATTTTTGATGAGTAAAATCCGGTATGTATTGATTTTTATCTTTCTCGTCGGCGCGGGTCTTCGCTTCGCCGATGTTCTGCGTCCCATCAACCGCGCTTCGTGGCGCGAGTGCGATCTGGGCGCGGTCGCGCGAAACTACGCTGCCGAATCAATGAATCCGCTTTACCCGCGAATCGACTGGCGCGGAAACACGCCCGGCTACGCCGAAATGGAATTTCCGCTTTATCCGTACCTGATCGCGGTAACCTACAAAATCTTCGGCGTTCACGATTATTTCGGGCGTGTTTGGGCGTTTCTTTTTTCGCTCGGCACGCTGTTTTTTTTCTTCAAGCTGGCACGCCGGTTTCTGGGCGATTTCAGCCTCGTTTTTGCGTTCGCGTTCTTCGCGTTTAATCCGCTGATCGTCGAATTCTCGGCGGCAATTCAGCCCGAAGGCTTGATGATCCTGTGCTACACGGCAAGTGTTTACTTCTTTCTAAAATGGCTGAAAACTGAAGAAAATAAAGATTTTTGGCTGGCGGCGATCGCCACCGCGCTGACGCTTTTGTCAAAAGCGACGGCGGCGCATATCGGCTTGTTTTTCGCCGTTCTGCTTTTGCAAAAATTTGGATTTGCGATCTTTAAACAAAGCAAGGTCTGGCTGTTCGGCGCGATCAGCCTGCTTCCGGCTCTGCTCTGGTATGCCCACGCGAAAAGCCTCTGGAAAAATTACGGCAATTCGCTCGGCGTTTCCAACGAATATCACTGGATCGGCGCGGATTTTTTCACCAATTCCTATTTCATCAAAGGCATTTTGTTTTCCGAACTTTCGGTCGTCTGGGCTTTTTTCGGGTTGGCTGTCGGCATTTTTGCAGTTTTCAAGGGTTTTCACGAAAAGGTCATTCGTCAAACACTTTTGTGGCTCGGTTCGATTTTCCTGATGTACCTGCTCGCGGCGCGCACGACCGCTGACGATTGGGCGAATTATTATCATATTTTTTCGATTCCGCCCGCCGCTTTGATCTTCGGTTTCGGCGTCGGCAAGCTTTCCGAAATCTTTGCCAGTCTTTTCAATTTCTTCGGCGATTTTCCGGCGTTTGAAAGATTGAAAAAAAGTTTTCTGGTTTTCGCCGTCGCCTTTGCCGTCTGCGCTGCGTTTGCGCTCGAAGCGCGGCAGATTCGCGCCAATCTTCTGGAGCACCGCACCACGGATGAAAATTTTGTTTGTGCGCCGAAACTAAAACCATTGATGCCGAAAGAAGGTCTGATTCTGGTTTCGGGAAGTAATTGTTTCGACACCGACGGTTATCAAACGGCTTACAACGCATCGTTTATGTTCTACTGGCTCGACCGCAAAGGCTTTAACATTTGCACCGAAGCCCAATCAGTTGAAAACGTCCGGGAATTTGCCGCGCGGGGCGCGAAATATTTTGTCGCGCAAAAATCGATCGTCGCTAAAAAGCCGGATTTTGCCGCGCAGCTTAAACAAAATTTTCCGCTTGTCGGAGAGTGCGATGAGTTTTATGTCTTTGATTTAGAAAATTAGCCACGAATTACACAAATATCACGAATAAAAGGCAAAAATAATTCGGGATATTTGTGTAATTCGTGGCAAAAAAAAATATGAATTGTCCGCTCTGCCAGTCCGAATCGAAATTTGCCTTTGAGGCGAAAGGCTTTGCTTTGCGCGATTGCGTGAAATGCGCGCATCGTTTTGCCTGCATTGCGGCGGACGAAAAACACGTCTCGGAAATCTATGACGATTCGTATTTTTCGGGCGGCGGCGCGGGCTATTCCGATTATCTGGCGGACGGCGAAATGCTGAAAAAACGCGGGCAGATGTATGCGAAAAAACTCGAAAAATTCACATCCGAAAAGGGAAAAGTCTTAGATGTCGGCGCGGCGGCAGGCTTTATTTTGCAGGGATTTATTGAGATGGGCTGGCGCGGAACCGGGCTTGAACCGAACGCCGAAATTGCCGAAACGGGGCGCGAAAAATTCGGTCTGGATATCCGGCAAGGTTCGCTCGAATCGTTTACGGCGAACGAAAAATTTGATTTAATTTCGATGATTCAGGTCGCCGCGCATTTTTACGAACCGCAGACGGCTTTTCAAAAAGCGGCGGATCTATTGAGCGAAAACGGTTTTCTTTTGATCGAAACATGGAATCGTGAATCAATTTCCGCGCGGCTTTTCGGCAAAAACTGGCACGAATATTCGCCGCCGAGCGTTTTGCAATGGTTTTCGCTCAACGGTTTAACGGAGTTTCTAAAAGATTTCGGTTTCGAGAAAATCGCTTCGGGACGACCGTCGAAGAAGATTTCGGGCGCGCACGCCAAATCTTTGCTCAAATATCGTCTGGGCAATAATTTTCTGCTCAAGCTCATTCCCGACGGGCTGAATTTTCCGTATCCGTCGGAAGATCTGTTCTGGGCGGTTTACCGAAAAAGTTCTTTACCGCAGAGACGCCGCCGAGACGCAGAGAAATGAAGGAAAATTCTCCAAATTCTGAGAAGACCAAATTTTTAACTCCGCGTCTCGGCGTCTCGGCGGTGATAATTTTTCATCTTTTAATAGCTTTGCCGCTTGCCTATATTCTCAATATTTGGGTCGATGAAGCCTCGTCGCTTTACACGACCGAGAACGGTTTGTTGCAAGCCTTTCGCAATGTTTTCGCCGATGAAAAACAAGCGCCGCTTTATTTTTTGCTCTTGAGCCTCTGGCGCGAAATCAATCATTCGATCTTTTTTGCACGGATTTTTTCGATCGTTTTCAGTCTTCTGGCGATCAGGGTTTTTTACGCTTTGGCGCGGAAGCTTTTCGACGGAAAATCCGCCGGTTTGATCACGGCAGTTTTCGCGTTTCACCCGTTTTTGATCTGGGCAAGTCTGGAAATCCGCGTTTATTCGCTCGTTATTTTGCTTTCGGTTTTGCTGCTGAAATTGTTTTTTGAAGGTTATCTGATTGATGAAAACATTTCCCGCGAAGACGCGAAGGGGCAAAGAAGCACGCAGATTTTTTATGTTTTAACGGCGATCGTTGCGCTCTACACAAATTATTATCTCGGGTTTTTACTGGTCGGAAACTTTTGCGCTCTTCTGGTTTTGCGGAAATGGCGCGCGGCGCGTGCATTTTTTCTGCAAATGCTTATTGTCGGCGTTTCGATCCTGCCGCTTTTGTGGGCGGTAAAAGCGCAGTTTGCGGCGAACACGAACCGGTTTCAGGCGGATAAATCTCTGGTTATAGGTTTAAAGTTTTTGTGGAATCATTTTCTGACGTTTGTTTTGCCGACCGAGCTTTTTCCGCCCGAAGAAACGACCGGTATTTCGTTTGTCAGAATCTGGCTGGTTCGTCTGGCGATTTTGGCGCTGGTCGTTTTGCTCGTCAAAAGGCGGAAGCTTTTTGATAAAAACACGCTCGCATTCGGGACGATCTGCGCTGTTGTTTTCGGTTTTATACTGCTCGCGTATTTTTTGCTCGGCGAGATTTTTGTCGAAGTCCGGCACGCGGCGATGCTTTTTGCGCCTTTGATTTTGTTTGCCGGACTTGTTTTGCAGGAAATTTCAACGCAAAGATTCAAATTAATTTTTGCAGTTTCGCTTGCTGTTTTGTTACTAATATTTTTTAGTTATTCGGTTTACACGCTCTATCCGAATTTGACGAAACGCGGCGATTGGGCGCGGGTCGGCGCATTTTTGGAGCAGAACGAAAAGCCGAATCAGCCGATTATCGTTTTCACGGCTTTTGATGCGCCGGCTTTGCCGTATAATTATCGTGGTGTGAACAAAATTTTCCCCGACGAGAAGTTTTTCGACTGGGAATTTGAAGCCCCGGCGGGAAGCGCCGACAGCTGGC
>DATLOR010000053.1:0-9282 GCA_035536135.1 Pyrinomonadaceae bacterium
AATCACCAAAAGGTGCGCGAAGAACGCCAAAATCTCGATCCGGCAGGGCATTACTCGCGCCCCGACGTTTTACAGTTGACAGTTAACAGAGAACGGCAGAAAATTCTGCATTTCAAAGACTGAAATATAGTTTAACTACAAAAAAGGTTTGTGAAACTTACTGACTGATTACCTTTACTTAAAAACCGATTTGTTCAATGTATTTACCGATTGCCTTCATATAAAAACCGATTGCTGAAAGACGTTTACAGGTTAACTCTATTGCAAAAAGGTTTATCAATATTTCATTGCCGATTGGCAAAATTTCAAAACCGATCCGTCAAAGTTAAAAATTGGAGGTGAAATTATGCTTCGTTTTAATGTGATGCGGGTGATGAGCCTGCGCGGGATTCACAAGCCCTGGGTTTTTATGGTGCGGAACGGGTTTATTCGTTCGACGGCGAACAATTTTTACAACGGAAACGTGCGCGAGATCAAGGTCGAGCATATCGAAAAGCTCTGTCTTTTGCTCAACTGCACGCCGAGCGATTTGTTCGAGTGGCAACAGGACACAAATTCGCCCGCGTTGAACGAAAATCAAGCGTTAAATTCGCTGGTCAGAGAAAAATCCGCCCCGACGATTACCGAAATCGTCAGGGATTTGCCGATCGAAAAGATGGAAGAGATCGGCGAACTGCTCAAACGGATGAAAGATAAGGACTAATCATTTTTTTAACCAATTCAACAAAACCGCTTCCTGTTTATGCAGGGCATTTTCAGGCTTTGCGTCTTTTTGGCGCGTCATCGGGTATTTGAAGAAAACGCCGGCTTCTTCGAAGATTCCTTTTTCGCCGCGTTGTTTGGCTAGATCGAGACAGCGGGCGATTTCGATCGCGAGCGGCGCGGCGAGAATCGAATCCTTGCAGAGGAAATTTACTTTGAGCTGCATCGGTTGCCCCAAAAAACCCGTTAAATCAATATTGTCCCAGGCTTCTTTGTTGTCTTTGCGCGGTCGGTAATAGCGGATGTCGACGAGATGGTCTTCGACGCGGTAGCCTAAGATATCGTCGAGCAGCGAGCTTTTCGTTTTGACCTTTGAGGCTAAGGATTCGGCATTTGAAAGCGCAAGCCCGTCGCGGTTCCCTAAGATGTTGGTCGAAAACCAGCCTTCGACCTTGAGTGCGCGGGTTTTGAAGGCGGGCGCGAGAACGCTTTTGATCATTGTCTGTCCCGTTTTGCCGTCTTTTCCGGCGATCGGAACGCCTTTCTTTTCGGCGTATTCTACAAGGGCGGGAATGTCGGCGGAAACCGACGGCGTGAAGTTTCCGTAAGGCACGTTTTCCGCGATCGCGGCGTAAGCGTAAAGCATCGCGGGCGAAATTTCTTTTGAATTAGCGTCGAGAGCTTTTTCAAAATCGGCGATCGAGTTGAAAATCTCGTTGCCTTCGTCGGCGAGCTTTTCGGTCGAAGCGAGATTGATCACGACGACCTGATCGCAGGATTTTTTAAATTCGCGCAGATCCGCACGGATTTTTTCGATCGTTTCGCGGTGCGGGCTTTCTTCCGGAAATTGATTTTCGCCTTCGATGTTGGCGAGAAAATTACGATTTCCGACGGCTCGCCAGGGTTTGATCTGACGTAATTCCGTTTCGACGGCGACGAATTGTTTATGCGTCAAAACGTCGTGTTCTTCCGCGGCTTTGGCGAGATGCTCGCTGAACAGATCCCAACCCGCAAAAACGATATTTTCGTAATTCGCCAGATCTTTGATCAAGTCAGCGTCCAGATTCGCGAGCGGCAAACCTTCCGTGCCGATCTTGCCTTTTTTGAGAAGTTCGATTCCGGCGACCATTGTCGTGCCGACCGCGCCCCCTAATCCGATGATTGCTATGCCGAGTTTTCTGTTGCTCATAAAAACTTTAATTTTACAACAAAATCTGCCGCGCCACGAACGCGCCGCGAAAAGAGGCGAAAAAAATTAGTCTGTTTCCCGAGTCCGGCGGACACTTTTGATTGTTAAATAGGTCGCGATAATCTATATTGTCCAAAGTAAATTTATGACAACTTGTTTGAATTGCGAAAACTCTTTCGAAGGCTCGTTTTGCAACCTCTGCGGGCAGAAAGCGGCAACGCATCGGTTTACGATGCACGAATGGCTGCACGAAATCCAGCACAGTCTTTTTCACATCGACAGCGGATTTTTTTATACGCTCAAAGCCTTGTTTCTGCGACCCGGAAACGCCGTTCGCGAGTATCTCGAAGGTCGCCGGAAACAGCTGTTCAGCCCGTTTTTGTATGTGCTCGTTTTGTGCGGCGTGTATGTCGTCATCAGCCATTTTTTCGAGGACCCGGCGCAAATCGCCAAACCGCTCGAACTGGCGAATATCAAGGAAGCGATCAAATCGGTCGAGGAACATTACTACAAAATAATCGTCGTGGCGATGATCCTGCCGATGACGATTGCGAGTTTTCTCGCCTATTACAAATCGGGTTTCAACTTTGCCGAGAATCTGGTTCTAAATGCTTACTTGGTCGGGCAGCTCGTCATTGCGGATTTGATCCTGATCCTGATCGCCGCGACAAGTTTTGACGAAAATCATTCGCTGGTCTTCAAATTCGTCGAGCCTTTGTTGAAATATCCTTACTGGTTCTGGTTTTACTGGCAATTCTTCAAACCGCAAAAATGGTATTGGGGAATTCTGCAATTTGTTATTTCGCAAATAATCGTCAACATTGCGCTGTCTGCCATGCTCGTTGCCGCCGTGCTGATTCTGATCAAATTTAAAGGCGGGCATTGAACCGCAAAATTCTACGCTTTGGTCGTTTCAAGATCGACTTTAATATCGCGCCATTTGCCCTGATGAAACCGCCACATACTCAAGACGCAGCGCGTGATATGTCCGGCGAGAATTGCCGACCAGATATGCCACGGCTGGAGTCCGATCGTCTGGCGGATGACGAAACAAATCCCGAGCGGAACGACGACCTGTGAAATGATCGAGATTAAAAGCGGGCTTTTCGTGTCGCCCGTGCCTTGCAGTCCGCCCGTGTAGGTCAGCGCGACCGAGACGAAAATCCCCGAAACGCTCAAAATCCGCAAAAGCTGGACGCCGATCTCGACCGCCGCCGGTTCGTGCATTCCGAAAAAAGACAGTAATTGAGCGGGAAAGAAGAGAAAAAAGAGTCCGATAAACGCCGCGCCGATCAGTCCGAAACGAGCAGCGGTATGAACGGCGGCGCGGGCGCGTTCCGGCTGGTGAGCACCCAAGTTTTGTCCGGCAACCGCCGCCGCCGCGCCCATCAGTCCGACCGCCGTCCAGCTGACGAGAGAAAAAAGCTGCGTATAAGAGATTGCGTATGCCGCCTGTGCCGCCGCGCTCTGCGCCAGTGAGCCGATGAACGAAAGCATCAAAACTCCGCCGATGTTCATCGCAATTCCCTGAATTCCGGCGGGTAAACCGAATTTAAACAATCGGCGGATAATATTCCAGTCCGGCGCGTAGCCGTTTTTGCTGTGAATCGAAACAACCCAATCGCCGTTCCATAATTTCCAAAAAGAATAGACCGCGACCAAACCCGAAGCCAGACAAGTTCCGATCGCCGAACCCTTGACGCCGAACGCAGGAATTATTGATCCCAGTCCGCCGATCAGAATGACGTTGAAGATCAGATTGAGAACCGTCATCACTAGCCCTAGAATCATCGGCGTTTTCGCGTCTCCGGCAGAACGCAGCGCGCCGCTGAGCATAAAATAGATCATCATCCCGAGGCTGAAAAGAAACATTATCCTGAGATAGGGAAGCGCTTCCGCGCGGACGCCGGCTTCGGCGTTGACTATGTCGAGCAGAAAAGGCGAAGCGAAATAGCCGACCGGCGCGATGATCGCCAGAGCGAGAAAAATCGCCGTGATGAATGCCTGATAAACCGTCCGGTTGACCTTATCCGTTTCGTTCGCGCCGACAAAACGGGCGACCAGAATGCTCATTCCGGTAAAGACCGAGCCGATAAAAACAATGACGACGAGAAAGATCTGCCAGCTCACACCGATCGCCGCGTTGCCTTTGAAACCGATCAGATTTCCGACGACGAGATGATCGACCAAGCCTTGCAGACCGCCGAAAATATTCGTCAGCATCGTCGGCGCGGCAATGCGCCAAACCGCCCGCGAGAGCGAGCCTTCGATGATCGAACGGTCGTATTTTCGTGCGGGCGCGGGAGTTTGAATTATCTCGGATTCATCAATTGGTTCTGAACTTTCAGCTAAAGACATAAAAAAAAGTAAAAACGCGTTTATCGGGTTGAAAAACAATTATATTTGATAATTTGCGAAATGTCTTTTAGTTGACTTTTTTAATCCCAGGCGCGGTTCAGATCGTTCCGCGTTCGATCGCCTCAGCCGCGATCTTTCCGAGCGAACCCACGAAATGATTAAAGGTCGCAAAGCGTTTGTCCTGCGTAAAACCTTTGGCAAAGCGGAAATAGATTTGCTGGGCGATAACGGCAAGCTTAAAAGTTCCGAAAACGTAGTAAAAAAGGATGTCGGAAACTTTTTTACCCGCTTTTTCCTCGTACATTCGGACGAGCTCTATTCGCGTGATGTTTTCCATCAAAACCCGCGGATTGAACGGCATCGAGAGCATCGCTTCGCCGTTTTCTCTTGACATCCAATACGCGAGACTCGAACCCAGATCCATCAGAGGCTCGCCGATCGTCGCCATTTCCCAATCGAGGACGGCGACGATTTCGGTCAAATTTTCGGGATCGAGCATCAGGTTGTCGAATTTGTAATCGTTGTGAATCAAAGCCGCGCCGTTTGAAGCGGGCAGATTTTGATTGAGCCATTCGATCGCCGTTTCGAGCTCGCGGTGTTCGTCGGTTTTCGCGTTGAAATAACGCTTTGTCCAGCCTTCGACCTGGCGCACGGCGTAGCCTTCGGGTTTTCCCAGATCGCCGAGACCGATCTTTTGATAATCGAGCGCGTGCAGATCGGCGAGATTTTCGATAAAAGATTCGCAAACCTTTCTTTGTAATTCGGGCGAATTTTCCAGAACGGCGGGCGATTTGCCGCGAATTATCAGACCGTTGCGGCGCTGCATCAGATAAAATTCGGAACCGATCACGCTTTCATCAGCACAATAAATAAGCGGCTTCGGCGCCGGCTGATAAACCGCGCTCAATTTCGATAAAACATTGAATTCCCGCGACATATCGTGCGCGGATTTGACCTGATTGCCGAACGGCGGACGGCGCAAAACATACTCGCTCGCGCCAATTTTTACGCAGTAAGTCAGGTTCGAACTGCCGCCGGGAAACTGTGAAATGTCGATTTCGCCCGTTTTTATTTCGAGATTTTCGCGCAAAAAGGCTTGCAGATTTTCAATATTCAGTTCTTCGCCCGGGCGGATCGGTTTTGTATCTTGGCTCATAAATTATGTTGATTTTCCCTGCTTTGAGCGATTTTTTCAACTGCTAAAATAATCAAAAAGCCCGTCAAGTAAGCCGCGAAATCGAGCCATTCAAAAGTTCTTCCCAGAATCACGGAAATTACACGATTGTTTTCCAATTGTAGCAGTTTGACGTAATCAAAATATTGCAGAATTTCGATCACGCAGGCAAGAAGCAAAACACCGAAAGCTAATTTCCAGTAAGAAATGCGCAGAAAAATTCTGAAAAAACAATAGATCAGGATGACCACTAGAACATCGCCGACAAACGGGCGAATCAACGTGTCGCTGATAAATAAAGCGATGCAAACTTCGACCGCAAAAATCAATATCGTGAGCAGAAGATATTTTGGATTGAAATGGAAAGACATTGTGAAAATTATTCGGCAATAGAACGTTTGAAAATCAGAACAATGTGTAAAGTATTTCCCTTTCCCTCATTAGTATCGAAAGATGAAACGAGTTCCCAACCAACTCGCCCTAATTTATTCATATAGGATGTTAATTCTTCTTCATCAAAATCGACGCCTTTGAGAAAACCGACAACTCCAATTTTAATTGTTTTATATTCCCATTTCATAAAATTCTTAAATTCCTAAATTTGTGTTAATCTGTTGCAAAATATGAACTTCGATTATTCAACGAAAACGCGCGAACTGCAAAGCAAATTGCAAAAATTTATGGATGAAAACATTTATCCGAACGAAAAGGCTTACACGCAGGAAATAAATTCGGGCGACCGCTGGAAACCGCTTCGCCTGATCGAAGATTTGAAGGAAAAAGCGAAAGCCGAAGGACTTTGGAATCTGTTTCTGCCCGAAGTTTCGGGTCTGACGAATCTCGAATACGCGCCGCTTGCCGAAATTATGGGCAAGGTTTTCTGGTCGTCGGAAGTTTTTAATTGTTCCGCGCCGGATACGGGAAATATGGAAGTTCTCGAACGCTACGGGAGCGCGGAGCAGAAGGAAGCGTGGCTCAAACCGCTGCTCGACGGCGAGATTCGTTCGTGTTTTTCGATGACCGAACCGGAAGTTGCCTCGTCGGACGCGACGAATATCTGCGCTTCGATTGAAAAGGATGGCGATGAATATATTTTAAATGGGCGCAAATGGTGGTCGACCGGCGCGGGCGATGCGCGCTGCAAGCTCTCGATCTTTATGGGCAAAACCGACGAGTCTGCGCCGAAACATCTCCAGCAATCAATGATTCTCGTGCCGATGGATGCAGACGGCGTGCGCGTCGAAAGAAACTTGCTGGTTTTCGGTTATGACGACGCACCGAACGGGCATTCGGAAATTACTTTTACAAACGTCCGCGTTCCCGCGTCGAATCTCATCCTGGGCGAAGGTCGCGGTTTTGAGATCGCGCAAGGACGCCTCGGTCCCGGTCGCGTTCATCATTGTATGCGTCTGATCGGCGTTGCCGAACGCGCGCTCGATTTGATGAAACAGCGCGCCAAAGCGCGCGTGGCGTTCGGCAAACCGCTCGCGGAACAAGGCGTGATCCGTCAATGGATTAGCGAGGCGCGTTTGGCGATCGACCAAGCCAGACTTTTGGTTTTGAAAACCGCATGGATGATGGACGAAGTCGGCAATAAAGCGGCGCGGCGCGAAATCGCGATGATCAAAGCCGTCGTTCCGCCGATGGCTCTGAAGATCATCGACCGCGCCATTCAGGCGCACGGCGGCGCGGGCGTGTGCGAAGATACGCCGCTCGCAAATTTCTGGATCGTCGCCCGAATGCTCAGAATCGCCGACGGTCCCGACGAGGTTCACCTTGAATCAATCGCCAAAATGGAATTAAAATAAACAAAAATGAATATCCGAACCGTAAACCTAAACGACGCGGCGCAGATTGCCGAAATTTATAATTACTACATCAAAAATACGCACCAGACTTTTGAAACCGAAGTCCTGAGCGCGGAAGAAATGAAAGAACGGATTGCCGAAATCAGCGCGGATTACCCGTATCTCGTTGCCGAAGAAGGCGGCGAAATTTACGGTTATGCCTACGCCGCGCAATTTAAAATGCGGCAGGCTTACGAATTTTCGGCGGAAGTTTCGATCTATGTCAAAGCCGACGCGAAACAAAAGGGAATCGGTTCGAAAATTTACGAAAAATTGTTTGACGAGCTCAAGGAAACCGATATTCACGCGCTGATCGCCGGAATTTCTCTGCCGAACGACGGAAGCGTCAGGTTTCACGAAAAACTCGGATTTTCAAAAGTCGCGCATTTCCGCGAAGTCGGCTACAAGCTCGGTCGCTGGGTCGATGTCGGTTACTGGGAATTGATCAATACTTTCTAAAACTCTATAAATAATTTTTTCACCGTCGGAACGCAGAGTTCGACAGAGATTTCTCTCCGTCGAACTCTGCGTTTTTTCTGCGTTTGGGGCGTTGCAGCAATACTCCAAAATTTTAGACAAAATCCATTAAAATATACCTCTAACTATCTTTTTACTCAATAGTTTAGAAACTTTAAACTTTTCTGTCACAAATCTCGTTTCAGAGGTGTTCCCGCTTTAGAAAGCATATTGTTGCCAACTCTTTAATAATTCATTTTGTGCAAAGCCGGTTTGCGGCTCGAAAGCGCTTTCCTTTTCTGCCTGAAACCGTTCTTTGAATTCATACAAACGATTATTCGTTTGCAGTTAGGGAGAATGATCATGCAAAAAGTATTCATAATTTTCGCAGTCATAATTTTATCATCAACCGTCGAGGCGCAGATGAAAATGCGGAATTTGCAGGTAATTGCCGATGAACCGGCAAATTCTACGCAGATAAAACCCGATTCGACAAAGACGGCAAATTTTGTCGAATTGAATAAGCTCGGAGTTCAAAAATATCTCATTGAAAAAGATTACAATCAGGCGATTGCCTTTTTTTCAAAAGCAATCGAAGCGGCACCCGACTGTTCCCGCTGTAAATTCAATCTCGGGAGGTCGTTTTTACAGGTCGAAAAATTCGACGATGCGGTTAAGATCTTCAATGAATTGATTGCGGTCGATCCGAACGGCTCCGACGCTTATGCCAGTCTCGGCGAAACGTATTATAGAAAAGACCTTTTTGATGAAAGCCTTCCGTTTTTTCAAAAAGCTTTGAAACTGAACCCGAAAGATACGGTAACGCTTTGCAATTATGCGGTTTCTTTGACGATGCTGGAAAAACATCAAGAAGCCTTGGAAAATCTCGATAAAGCCATCAAGTTACAACCCGACTTTACCGAAGCGTACAGTAATCGCGGTTATACGCTTTTTCGTCTCGGTCGCTACAAAGATGCGCTCGAGAGTCTGAAAAAAGCGGAAAAACTCGATCCTGAGGTTGCACAGGTTCATAATAATCTCGGGGTCGTGCTTGACGAGCTCGGGAAGAAAAAAGAAGCAAAGGCGCATTACGAAAAGGCGGTCCGGTTAAAACCGGATTACGGCGCGGCAATCAGCAATCTCGCGATAGCTAATCTGGAAGAAGGTAACCGCGAGGCGGCTTATCAGCAGCTTAAAATACTTGAAAAAGTTGATTTCAAATTAGCCGGACAACTGCGAAACGTGCTCTGGAGCAAATATGTCGTTGATGCTTCGCAGCAGGTCAAACCGAAGGATTAACTTTTACTTGAAATTTATGCGCTTTGTCCGGCAGGGAATTTTTGAAAAGCTTTGCCGGACAAATCGGGGTTTGCGTTTTGTCCGAAAAACCTTTGTTGCTAAAATTGTCCGCGGGAGGACAATGAATAAACCGAAAATTCACTTTGCGCACGCCAACGGTTTTCCTGCCAAAACTTACAATAAACTTTTTTCTTTTCTCGCAGACGATTTTGAGATCGGCTTTTTGGAACGCCACGGTCATAACCGGGAATTTCCCG
>DATLOR010000054.1:0-3160 GCA_035536135.1 Pyrinomonadaceae bacterium
TGTTTTAATTATCCGTGAAAATCCGTGTCAATCGTTGTTCCGAAATTCAAAACTACTTGATCAATTTGCCGATCCGGTCAAGCCGCGGATGCGTGATGCAACTGGCGATACTTGATTCGGAGCGGTCACACGACCAGTAAACGAACATTGCCCGTCCGATCACCAGATCACCCGGAACAAATCCCCAAAAGCGGCTGTCTTCGCTGTTGTCGCGGCTGTCGCCCATCACAAAATACTGATTTGCCGGCACGACCATCGGTTTTCCCTGCACGCCGAATTCATACCCGACACGCTGCATCGGCTTTCCGCTGTTTGCCATGTCCATCGTTTCTTCCGAGTAATAAACATCATATTTTTCATCAGCAGTCCGCGGTTCTTCGGATTTTACCACGAGAGCCGCCTGTTGATCTTCTCTCCCACTTTTGGTCGTGGGCGTATCGGCAGTAATTCGATGTTCCGGCAGAAGCTGACCGTTGATAAAAACCTGATTACTGCGAAATTCGACAGTATCACCCGGCAGTCCGATAACTCTCTTTACATAATTAACCTGATAAGGAATGATTCCGCGCGACTTGTCGTTTTGCGGATGAACTTTGTTGCCCGGATATTTGAAGACGATCACATCACCGCGCTGAATCTCGCGCTGCGGAAAAAACGGCAGCGGTTTGCCGCCCGGGGCAAAGATAAATTTATTGACCAGCAGATAATCGCCGATCAAAATCGTGTTTTGCATCGAACCGGTCGGAACGGTGACGGCTTGCAAAACAAACGTCATTCCGAAAATCGCCATGACGAGCGTCACCACGAATGATTCAAAATATTCCCGAAAAATCGATTTCGGTGGACCGCTCGGTTTTGGTTCGATTTTGGTAACTTCTTTTTCGTCTTTACTCATAACTTCAAAAATTTACGTAAATTCAAGGATAAAACAAATCAATTTATTTGTCCTGTTTCATCCGGGGTTTCCGCCTTCAATTCCTGCAAAGCGAGATTTGCCGCCATCATTTCGGCTTGTTTGATCGAATTTCCCTGACCGCTGACCTGTCCGCCTTCCCATTTTGCCTCGACAAAAAACGTCCGCTGGTGCGGCGGTCCTTCGGTTTTCACCACTTTATACGTCGGCGCAGGCAATTTGTTTGCCTGAAGCGTTTCCTGCAGAAGAGTTTTGTAATCGATCGAACTGCGCGGCGTCGCGCGGCGGAGCTCTTCCGTGAAAACGCGGTTGACAAAAGCGCGTGCCGAAATGTAGCCGCTGTCAAAAAAAATCGCCGCCAAAATGGCTTCGAAAGTATCTGCAAGAAGCGCTTGTTTGCGTCTCCCGCCGGTTTTTTCCTCGCCGCGACCGACGCGCATAAATTCGCCCAAATCAAGATTTACCGCGAGTTTGGCAAGCGTTTCGGTGCTCACCAGATGATGTTTCATCAAGGTTAGATCGCCCTCGCTGACGGTCGGATTTTTTAGATAAAGCTGTTCGGCGATTGCCAGCCCGAGCACTGAATCGCCGACAAATTCAAACGATTCGTTTTGCAGCTCGCGGATTTTTTCTTCATCGCCGTCGGGCAGATGCTCGTGCGCCCACGACCGATGCGTCACGGCGCGTTCGAGAAGCGCGAGGTTTTGAAATTTATAGCCGAGCAGATGTTCGAGCTTTGCGAGATCTTTTGACATCTGAGGCTAATTCTAATGAAAAACAACCCAAAAAAGAAAGCCGAACGCATTAATTTTTGCGTTCGGCTTCGATTTTAAGAAATAACCGCTCGAAATTAACGAGTTCCTTTTTTCTTCGTGACCGGCTTTTTGACCGGTGTTGTCGTCGCAGGCTTGGTCGTCGTCGCCGTAGTCGTTGACTTGGTCGTCGTCGTGGTCGTTGCCGCCGGTTTAGTCGTCGTCGTGGTCGGCGTCGTTGTGGTCGTTGCCGGTGTCGTTGTGGTGGTCGTTGTCGAAGTTGTGGTCGTCGTTGCCGGTTTTACTTCTTCAACAACCGGGGTCACCGCCGTTGACGGATCAGGCATCGGTTTGGCAACCAGATCCGCAACGTATTTGTCCAAATCCGGCGTTTTCGCATCAGGCGCGAGATTGAAACGGAATTTGTAAAGGTCGGTCAGTGTTTTATAAAGACCTGTTTTGTATGCCGGTAATGCTTTCGCGTCTGCCTGAGCAATTTTATAAGCTCTGCCGTAGGCGTCGATCGCACGGTCAGCGGTTCCTCTGGCTAATGCCAGAAGCGCTTTGGTTTCGTCGTTGTCTTCGTTGTTGTTGGCTTTGCGTTTATCCCGGTATTCGGTGTCGAGACGAATGGCTTCATCGAAATAATAGGTACCGATGTTCGTATAGATAACGGTATCGCCTTTCTTTTCGGTACCGATCTGGGTGGATTTATACATATAAGCCAGAGCTTCTTTGTTCTTCTGGTTTAATTTATAGTACATTTCCCAACCGATGATATAGTTCATCCAGCTCTGCGCATTTTCCTTTGTGTTGAAAGGAATGAATACGCCGTATTTGCCCGTTTTCGAGGTTTTGCCGGATTCGATTTTTTGAAGAGCTGTTTTGGCAAAATTGAGTGTGTCGTTGTTATAAGTATCAACTTTATCAACAACCGCGCGGTCATAACCGACTGAAACGGCATCGAGCATCACATCAAGATCGGTTCCGTTACTGTTTTCCGGCGCCGCAATAATTTCTTTGCTGACCGTAAAAAAGCCTGCCCAGTCTTTGGCTTTATAGGTTGAATCATAACGGTTATTGCGGGCGCAGGTCGCATCCGCCGCTTCAAGTTTCGGGTAATCTTTCTTTACAAATTCGATAACCGGTTTGTTATCTTCATAAACTGCGGGAATTTTTTCGTATGTATCAACGATCGATTTACCGAGCGTGATTGCCGCGCTGCGTTGTCCGCAGGGTTTTGCTTTTTCCGTTTTATAGGTTGCGTAATCTTTTGCCAGATCTTCCGCAGTTTTTTCCTGCGCGAAAGTCAGCACCGACGAAGCCGTTAAAAGTGTTCCGAGCGCCAGAACTTTAAATAAGGTTTTCATTAAAATCATATCCTCCAAAGCGTGTTAATTCTTAAAATTTAATTGCAATATTTGGAATTTATAAAATTCCGCGTTTTGCGAAATCATAGATGGTTTGTGCAAAAAAAGGGTTGCAAGTTTTTGCA
>DATLOR010000055.1:0-9443 GCA_035536135.1 Pyrinomonadaceae bacterium
CGTTTTTCGTCAAATGTCGGCACGATCACGCCCGGATAACGGCGGCGAAAATCGGGAACGAACGTATCGCGGTAATAATTTGTTTCGGCTTCGGGCGTAATGACGACAAACGACCGGAAGCGGAAATCGAGATATTTTTCGATCTTCACGCGCTGCGCCATCATCCGCACAAAATTATCGTCCTTGACCGAATCAAAACCAACCAATCTGAGTCTGTTTTCAAATTCGGCGGTTGACGGGAAACTTGCCAGAACGTCTTTGATCTTGGCGTCGATCTCCGCATCGCTCGGTTCGGAACGCGGCAAGCGTTGGGCTTCGAGCGCGATCAAACGCTGATTTATCAGAAGTTGGAGCGCGCGGTTCAAGTCCTCGGAGCTCGGCGGCACGAGCGAAACACTCGGCTGCAGGGCAAGCTGCCAGAGCAGATCCGAATAGGTGATCAGCTCGGGCTGACCGACGCGGTCATCGACGGTTGCGACCGTTCGGTCAACGATTTCCTGAGCATTAATTTGCGGCGCAGAAAAGAAGAAAACCGGTACAAATAAAGCCAGCGACAGCAGAAATTTTCTTGTCCGCAAAATATTATTTTTCATAACGCTTTTTTTATTTTCGTTTGATTGCGAAAAACTGTCAAATATTATTTTTTTCAAAGTGTTAAAACCATTGACAAAATGTTAAAAATCCTTTTTAATTTAATAGGAAGTTTTGTACAAACTTCTCGATTCCATAAATCCCGTCAATCCTCTACAGATGACAATTTCTCAGGAAAGTTTGTCAAACTTTAAATAAACCGGAAATGTTAGCCCCAAAGCAGATAAAAAAAGTGTCGAATTCTTTTTCTGTGTTGACCAAGGAAACAGATGCTTCATCGGAATTAAAATTCATCACCGAACTCGGACGCAGTTTGCTCGTCACGGTTCACCCGAAAAAAGTTGCTTCGCGCGTGGCGGAAGCCGTTTGCCGTCAAACACGGGCGAAAACTTGCGTGGTGGTTGTCGAACTCGAACAGATCGGTTTGGTGAGCGGCACCTTCGCGTTTGAAAATAACGCAACAAAACAAAATATTCTGCACAAAAGACGCTTTGAAAAATGGCTCGGAATATTGCCGCCGCAGATTTCGGTCTGGGCTGAAAAAGACGCGGAATTTTTGCTCAAAGACAAGGCTCAGGAATTTGAATATGTTTCGCCCCTGCATATCAACGGCGAAGTCAAAGGTGCGCTGATCGTCGGGTTCGCGGCGAAAAGTGATTGCAGCGAAACGGCGAAACGATTGGTCGATGCGGCGACGCAGATGGCGGCGATGAGCATTAATCTTTCGGCGCATTACGAATCGGCGATCAATACTTCGATCACCCGGGCGCGCGAAGAACACCGCAAATTTACGGAATCCGTTCTCGACGCGCTGCCCGTTTCGATCTATGTGATCGACCGCGATTATCAGATCGTCACGTGGAACCGCCAAAGGGAGATCGGCACGCAGGGGATGCCGCGCGAAGCGGTCATCGGGCGCAACGTTTTTCAGGTTTTCGCGAAATACCCGCAAGCGCGGTTAAAGCAGGAATTCGAACGCGCTTTCCGGACGGGAAACATCGAACGGATCGAACAGCAGACGGTTGACCAGTCGGGCGCGACCCAGCACTGGATGGTCAGCAAAATTCCGATGCGCGACGAAGTAAGCGGCGAAGTGACGCACGTGATCACGGTCGGCGAAGACGTGACGATGCGGGTTGACGCGATTCACGCGGCGGGACGCGCCGAAAAGCTCGCGGCGGTCGGAAGATTGGCGGCGGGCGTCGTGCACGAAATAAATAATCCGCTCGCGACGATCTCAGCGTGCGCCGAATCGCTCGAATCAAGAGTCGAAGAAGGCGCGTTCGGGCAGTCGGCGGAAGTTGACGATCTGCACGAATATCTCGGTTTGATTCGGAGCGAAGCCTTTCGCTGTAAAGCCATCACCAACGGTTTATTAGATTTCAGCCGGGTGCGGACCAGCGACCGTTTGATGATCGATCTCGCCGAGCTCATCAAATCTTCGGCAAATCTGATCGCGCATCAAAAACGCGGCAACGACATCAATATCAAATTCGAAATTGATAAAGACCTTCCGCAGATCAACGCCGACGGCGGACAGATTCAGCAAGCGATCATCGCGCTCGCGACCAATGCGATCGACGCGATGCCGAACGGCGGCGCGCTCACTTTCCGCGCAAAATCGGCGAATAATCGCGTGACCATCGAAATTCAGGATTCGGGTGTCGGTATTGAACCCGAAAATCTTTCAAAAGTTTTCGAGCCGTTCTTTACGACGAAAGAAGTCGGCAGAGGAACGGGACTCGGATTAGCCGTCTGTTACGGCATTATCACCGAACACGGCGGACGGCTCGCGGTTCGCTCAAACGTCGGTATCGGAACAACCTTCACAATTTATCTTCCAATCCAAAAACAGTGGTGAGTTCTTTGAGTTCACAGAGTTCACAGAGTTCATAGAGTTTTTAGAGTAAAAATTCTTCAACTCAATAAACTCTACGAACTCTAAAAACTCTCCAAACTAAAAAAAATTATGGCAAAACTTCTAGTAGTTGATGATGAAAGCAATCTGCGCCTTGTTGTGCAAAAGGAACTGAGCCGTCAGGGACACGATGTCGAAACGGCATCGGACGGCGAAGCGGCTTGGGAACTGCTCGAACACGAAGATTTCGATGTCGTGCTGTGCGATATAAATATGCCGCGTCTCGACGGCATCGGATTGCTTCGCCGGCTGCGCGAAAAAACGCAAAATCCGCCCGAGGTGATTATGCTCACCGGACAGGCGACGGTCGAATCGGCGATCGAAGCAATGAAGCTCGGCGCGTATGATTACCTGACCAAACCTTACCGCATTAACGAACTCGCTGCGCTTGTTCAGCAAGCCGCCGAAAAGCAGCGACTCAAGATCGATAACCAGAGGCTTCGCGCGCAAATCGAGCGGACGCATCAGGGCTTGCCCGAAATCGTCGCCGAATCGCCGCAGATGAAGGAAGTTTTGCGGCTTGTGCAGCGCGTTGCAATGTCCGATACGTCCGTGCTGATTACGGGCGAATCCGGCACGGGCAAAGAACTTATCGCGCAGGCTCTGCATCGTTTGAGCCGCCGCAATGATAAAAGTTTTGTTGATCTGAACTGCGCGGCTTTGCAGGACAACTTGCTTGAATCCGAGCTTTTCGGACACGAAGCCGGCGCGTTTTCGGGCGCACGCGGACGAAAACTCGGGCTTTTCGAGATCGCCGACAGCGGTTCGCTCTTTTTGGACGAAATTATGGAAATGCCGATGCAGCTGCAATCGAAACTGCTTCGCGCACTCGAAACAAAATCGTTTTTCCGCGTCGGCGGCGTAAAAAAGGTCGAGGTTGACGTGCGGCTGGTTGCCGCCACGAACCGCAACACGAAACGCGCTGTCGCGGACGGAATTTTCCGCGCCGATCTGCTTTACCGCATCAACAGTTTCGAGATCCACATTCCGCCGCTTCGTGAACGGCGCGAAGACATCGAACCGCTTGCCAAACATATTCTGAACAAGATCGGCGGAGCGAACGCACCCGAAATCGCGCCGCAGGCGATCGACGCGCTTTGTTCCTTTAACTGGTCGGGCAATGTCCGGCAGCTTCGGAATTGTCTCGAACGCGCCGTTTTATTGTGCGATAACGGTCGCATCACGATCAAGGAACTGCCGCCCGAAGTCGTTTATAAAATGAGCGAGCCGAGCGTTTCGGTCAGCTATCACGAACCGAACGAGCTCGGGGTCAGTTCGTTTCAAAACGCTTCGCCGACAAACTTGCGCGATGTCGAAAAACAGCAGATCATTACCGCGCTTGAAAAAACCGGCTGGCATCGCGGCAAAACCGCCGAGCTTCTCGGTATCTCGCCTTCGACGCTTTACCGTCGCCTGCGCGAATACGATCTGGAAACACGCTAATGAAAGAAGATCTTAAAGAAAATCTGAAGCCGATAATTTTTATCGTTATTGTTCTGGTGCTGGCGGCGATCTCCGCGTACCCGCAGCGCGCATTCGGCGGCAAGGTCGTCGAAGTGCTCGACGGTAAGACCTGCGTGATCGAAATGGCGAACGGGCGCGTGACCGCCGTTTTGCAGTACATCGAGATTCCCGAACCCGACCAGCCCATGCACAGCACGGTCAGGGAACATTTGCAGGCATTGATTCTCGGCAAAACGGTTGAATTTCAGCCGGGCGGCGTCAAGTGGGACAAAACTTTCGGAAAACTTTTCGTGAAAGGCGTTGACGTCAGCCAACAGATGCTCCGCGACGGCGCGGCGTGGTATTCGGTGCCCGAAAAAAACGGTCAGAACGAAGCCGAAAGTCTCAGGTATCAGGACAACGAAACGCAGGCGCGCACCGAAAAACGCGGCGTCTGGAGCGTTGAAAATCTCAAACCGGCGTGGGAATACCGCGCTGAAAAAGAGGCTTTACGCAAACAGCAGGAACAGGAAACGCTTGCCAAATTAAGACTTGCGCGAGAAGAGAAAAAGCAAAAACTCGCGCAGCGTCAGGGACCTGCGCCGCAGGTTGAAATGTGGGCGGATGTCGGCGGCGCAAATGCTTTTGACCAGCCGCTCGGCTACGGCGGGCTGCGCGCAGGCTACGATCCCGGGATGAAGGTCGGGCATGTTTCGACCCCGAGCATTTATCTCGATTTCCCGAACAGCAACTTTTTGCAAAAAGTTGACAGCCGTATTTTCTATGTTTACAAAGGCGATAAAACAAAGATCGAAGACAGCGTTTATATCATCGGTTTTATTACCACTACAAAGGAATACCGATTTCTCAAATCGAACAGCCTGACGATCACGGCTGATTCGCAAAAGCTCTCTTTGGGCAAAGCAAAAAGATTTTACCGGCAGGATATGTCGTCGGTCAAAGAACTTTTGCTTTACAAGATCACGCGGGCGCAGCTGATGAAAATCGCGCAGGCGGGAAAAATCTCGGTGCAGATCGGCAGCGATAAAGGCGTAATTTCAAACGAATCTTTGACGATCATTAATAATCTGCTGAACGCTTCGTAATAACTTAAAGCAAGCACATTTAATCAATAAAGCATTAAAACGGGGGCAATCTTTGACCGCCGTTTTAATTTTTTGATCTCTTTCGTTTGCGGATCTTTAATTCTTTGTAAGTTGTTTCTTGGTCGGTTTCGCATGTGAAAACAATTTCGCCGGTGACGCCGATGACGATTTCGGCGGTCGTGTAAATCAGGCAGCCTTCGGTTAAATGTCCGCCGATGGTTTTACCGGTTCCGTCAGATAATGAAATATGCAGGTGAACGCCGTCCGGCGCGAGCGTTCCGACGAGCGAAACGATCTCAAATTTACCTGCAAAACTCGTCGTTTCGCTTTGATCCGCCAGACGAATTTTCGTGTCCTTCAAACTTCCGACTGCCGTCATAATAAAACCTGCGCTGATCTTATTTTCCTTCGTAAATTTTTCGAGCTCAATGCGTAAATCCTGACCGGGACGCAGACGCAAAGCGTAAATTTTTATCTTTTTCGCGCTTGCCTGTTCGATCTGGGCACCGACGCAAACCGCCGAAATAAAAAGCAAACTTAATAAAAGACAGATTTTATTTAATTGCATAATCTTGTATTCTTAGAAACACTTTTTCAGTAAATCTACCAGAGGAGAATGTTTTGATGAAACTGCTTTTGTTTGTTTTGACGCTTTTCTTTGTCTGTTCGACCGTTTTTGCGCAAACTTCCGAAACGGTTAGCGAGCTGATGCGGGTTCCTGAAAACATCGGAAAATTTTCAAAAAGACAGCCGAATCGAAAACTGAAATTCGATGCAAAGGTCGAATTGGTAAATCTGCCGAACGGCAAAAAGGGAATTGCCGCGAGTGTTCAAACGCCGTATCGTGAAATAGTTTTTTGGACCAAAGGCGGTATCGAAACGGCACAACTGAATATTTACCTTCGAATTACTTCGCAGGACGAAACGCTCGACGGATTTTTTGAAGAAAGATTGGAAGAATTTACGACCGCAGAAATACTCGCCGGAGGTTGGAAAAAAGAGTCGGCAAATTTACGCAAAGTATTTGAGCTGCCCGAAGGTAAATATCAGATCGGCATTATTGTCAGAGACATTACGACAGGCTATCGCAATGCAAAGATCATAAAATTTCAAATTAGTTGAAAAACTGAAAAATATTTGCCGAAAATAACAAAACGGGCAAGGCGTAACTTTATCGCGCCTTGCCCGTTTTCCGATTTATCAATTTACGTTAGTTTGAACCGATCCTCACGCCGCCGTTGGTGGTCACGACGCGGACGAGTGCGCCGCCGCCGTTGAGGTCTTTGCTGATATTGACGCCCTGCCGGCGATAGCCGTTGTCGTCCTTTTGCCGTTCGACTTCCAACCCGGCGATGTCGCTTTTGAAGCCGCCGTTGACGGTGCGGGTTTCAAAACGCGCCGCGTAATTTTCCGCCATTGTCAGATTCACGCCGCCGTTGGTCGTTTCGACATCGAGCCCGCCGCCTTTCCAGGTGTTGCCCGCGAGTTCGATATGCAGACCGCCGTTGGTCGTTCTGCCCTTCACGTCGCCCGCGAGATTGCTCAGGTGAATGCCGCCGTTTTTCGCGTCGAACTCGATCGTGCCTTCAACGTCCGAAATCCCGATGCCGCCATTGAGCGTCGTCAGCTTCAGATTGGTATTGCGCGGAACCGAAATCTGATAGGAAACCGACCAGTTCGATTCTTCCGAAGCGCCGACGGCTTGCACCGTGCCGCCGGTTTCGATGCGAATGTTTTTTGCCAAAGATTTGGCTTCTTCTTCCGAATTTCCCCAGGTCTGCACGCAGGCACGGATCAAAATGTCCGAACGGTTTTCGCCTTTGACGCTGATGCCGCCGTTGCGTTTGCCGTCGACCGTCAGACTCCCGCCCGAAACCGTCATTTCGCGAACTTCATTGCCCGAAACCTTGTCGCCGTTCGACCAGTTGTTTGAGCAAAACTCGCGGCTGTAAGTTTTATTTTTGTATTTATCCTTGTCTTTGTCCTGCGCCGATATGTCGATGCCCGATAAAACGAAGACGAATAGCAGTAAGCCGTAAAAGCAGAAACGTTTTTTATTTGAATTTAACATCACTAAAAATCTCCAAAGTTTGTCTATTAATTTTTTTGCCGAATCAGCACTTTCTGTGATAAAAACACCAACCGCCGGAATTTTGTGACAACAAATTTTTGAAGACGCAATTTAACGCCGATTTTCGAGCCGGAAACTAAAAAACTTTTTTTCCGGGGCGATGACCTTTTTTTTCTCCGAATGTCGTTTAGGTTGGGTAGAGAGTCCTGATTGAGGCGAAAAATCGAATTTACCCTTTTGAATACGGACTCTGAGAGAAAAAATCAGGAGATAAGCGAATGAAAAGAATAAAAAGAATTGCATTAGTTGTTTTGCTCACGGTCGGAATTTTTTCGATCGTTTCAACCATGGAAGTGTCGGCGCAGGCGGCACAGGATTTTACTCTGGTGAATAAAACCGGCGTGGAGATTTACGCGCTTTATGTCACGCCGCACAATGCCAACGCCTGGGGCGACGACATTCTCGGAGCCGATACGCTGCTTGCCAACGAAACGCTGGAAATCAGTTTTTCCAGAAAAGAGCGCGCAAAGCTCTGGGATCTGCGGGTCGAAGACGAGGACGGCGCCTTTATCGAATGGGAAAATTTGAATTTGCTGGAGATTTCCAAAGTGACGCTTTTTTACAAAAACGGGAAAGCGACAGCGATTGTTGAGTAGTATCAAAATTAATCAAGATTACAGGAGAGAATATGAAAAAAGTACTTTTAATGATAACAATTTCAGCCTTAGGCTCGTTAATGCTCGGCTGCAGCTTTTCGTTTTCAACCAACAGCAACAGCACGGCGAATAACACGCCTGCCAACAAGGCTTCGAACACGAACGCGGCAAAGCCTGCGACCAACACGAATGCGTCTAACACGGATTCCAAACCGAAAGAGGTATTGAAAGACGAAAAATTGCCGACCGACGGCAAGGGCAAAAAGGTCAAGAATAATCCGGTTCCCGACAGCTGGATCGACATTTATGACGAACAGAGAGGCTACAGCTTTTCGGTTCCCGAAGGCACGACCGGCGGTTCGGACAGCAATGGCGGCGTCGATGTTTATGTCGCCCAAACACCGGCACCGTCGGAAATCGGCGTGTTTGTTCTGGCGTTTAAGGATAAAACTTTGAGCAAGGACGATTTGCTCGACACGGCAAAGAAATTTATCGAAGGAATGTCGCCGGCAGGCAAAGCGACCGTCACAGTGGGAGCTTTGAAGGCTGAAAGCGAGGATTATTCGATTGCCGATGCCGCCGTTAAAACAGACCTCAAATCAAACAAAGCACGGATTCTCGTCGGCACGGACGTGACTGATAACTACATCATGATTCTCGTATGCGAAAACGAAGAAAAGTTTGCCGCTAACGAAAAAGTGATCGACGAAATCTGGGGCAGTTTCGAAATGTGGAGCGGCGGCGCGAGCAACAACTAGGCAAGCGTGAAGCTCTACAAAAAGGAGAATGACATTTCATAGTTAAAAACGGTCTCCTGTCTTCAAAAAAAGACCGCAATGTCATTCTCCTGCTTAGAACTGACGGCAAAAGACAATTACATTCTCACCCCCAAAAAGTCTGAGCCAACCGTGAAATATCGGTTGGCTCAGATTTTTTGGGGGTGAAAACGGATTTTAGATTTTGACCGCTTCGACAATCTGCATCGGTGAAGGCGTCGGGATCACACGCATTAATTTGAAACCTGTCTTTTCGAAAAGTGCGGCGTATTCTGTCGCCGTTCGTTCTTTGCCGCCGGTCATTGCAAGCATATTCAAATCCATCACTTTGCTCATCGATGGAACTGCATCGTCTTCTTCGACGACCGATTCGACCAGTAAAACCTTAGCGCCCGGTTTGGCTGATGCAGCCAGATTTTCGAGAATCGTTAATGATTGCGCGTCGTTCCAATCGTGAATGATAAATTTCATCAGATAAATATCGGCTTCGACCGGAATCGCGCTGAAGAAATCGCCGCTGACGGTTTCGACTCTGTCCGCCGTGCCGTTTGCCTTCAGAACTTCATCCGCGCCCGCGATAACCTGCGGCTGGTCGAACAAAATGCCCCGGGCGTTCGGATTCGCGTTCAAAATCGTCGAAAGAAGCGCGCCGTGTCCGCCCGCGATGTCGGCGATCGTTCGGGCTTCGCTGAAATCGTAAACAGCGGCGACGGCGTTGGCGATTGCCGTGCTGAAGCTCGTCATCGCGTCGTCGAAAACTTTGGCGGGCTCGGGATTTTGCGCGTAATACGGAAAAACGGGAAGTCCGAAAGTGTAGTCAAAAGCGGTTTCGCCCGTTTTGACGCTGTGCAGCATATTGCCGTGCGCGTGCCAGTGTTCGCG
>DATLOR010000056.1:0-27570 GCA_035536135.1 Pyrinomonadaceae bacterium
GAAAAGACCGAAACCGCCAAAATCAAAACCAAAACGACAAAAAATGCGCGCCGTGAAAATTCTTCGCCCGCGATTTCCGTTTTTTCCTGTGTCTCAGACATCTCCGAAGATAAAATAGCTTTGTTTGACCGCAAATTGCAAAAAGAAACGTTTTCGGCGACAATTCACAGCGAAATATTTGTTGAAAAGATGAGAAATATTTCGGATTAATTTTCCTGAATCGCAAAAATAATGAGAAAAGCTACTCTCGGTGAACGCCTGCGTTACACCTTTGACAGAAGTTTATCCGGCGGCACAATTTCACTTGTCGGCTGGCTCGCACTGGTTTCCCTTTCAATCGTCGTGACGGCAACCGCGCTGATACTGCTGATCGGAATTGCGCCCGAAGGTCAGGAACCGCAAAACTTTGCCGAAGCCTTCTGGCAAAGTTTGATGCGCGCGATCGATCCCGGAACGCTCGCCGGCGACACCGGTTGGAGCTACCGGATCTTGATGTTTCTCGTGACGATCGGCGGAATTTTCGTCGTCAGTTTGCTTATCAGCATTTTGTCGAACGGAATGCAGCGCAAGCTCGAAGAGTTTCAAAAAGGACGCTCGTTCGTCGTCGAAGAAAATCACACGCTTATTTTAGGCTGGTCGTCGCGCATTTTTTTGATAATTTCCGAGCTTGTGATCGCCAACGAAAATCAGAAAAAACCGCGCATCGTCATTCTTGCCGACAAAGATAAGGTCGAAATGGAGGACGAGATCCGCACCAAAATCGGCGACACGAAAAATACGCGCGTGATTTGCCGTTCGGGTAATCCGATCGACCTTATTCATCTCGAAATTGCCAATCCGCATTCGACAAAATCGATCATCATTCTTTCGCCCGACGATAGCGCGGACGCCGACGCGCAGGTCATCAAAATGATTCTCGCGATGACCAACAATCCGAACCGCCGCGCTGAGCCGTATCACATCGTTGCCGAAATCCGCGACGAGAAAAATATGGAAATCGCCGCGCTCGTCGGCAAGGAGGAAGCAAAACTGATTCTTTCGAGCGATGTGATCGCCCGCATCACCGTCCAAACCTGCCGTCAGGTCGGTTTGAGCATCGTGTACAAGGAACTGCTCGACTACGACGGCGACGAGATTTATTTTCAGGAAGAACCCGCGCTCGTCGGCAAAACCTTCGGCGAAGCGTTGTTTGCCTACGAACAATGCTCTCTGATGGGCTTGATCTCTGCCGAGAGCGGCGTAAAGATCAATCCGCCGATGGAAACCGTGATCCGCGCGGGCGATCGTGTCATCGCGATTGCCGAAGACGACGACAAGGTTATTTTCGACGGTTTCGCGCACGTTACGATTGACGCGGCGGCGATTCGCGAAGCCTCCGAGGGCGGCTCGCACGAAGAGCGTTTTTTGATCTTGGGGTGGAACAAACGCGGCAAAACGATCGTCCGCGAATTGGATAACTACGTCGCCGACGGCTCCTATCTGAAGATCGTCGCCGATGCGCCGGAACTCGAAAACAACTTAAAAGAGATTTCCGCGAATCTGCTGCATCTCAAAGTCGAATCCGAAACGGGCGATACGACCGACCGCAAATTGCTCAATGCGCTCGATTTAACAACCTTCGACCACATCGTCATTCTCTGTTACGCCGAACAACTCGACGCGCAAGCCGCCGATGCCAAAACGATGATGACGCTTCTTCATCTGCGCGACATCGAAGAGAAAAAAGGCGAATCCTACAGCATCGTCAGCGAAATGATCGATGTCCGCAACCGCGCCCTCGCCGAGATCGCCAAGGCGGACGATTTTATCGTGAGCGACGAATTGACGGGCTTGCTTTTAACGCAAATTTCCGAAAACGCCGAGCTGCTCGACGTTTTCAAAGACCTGTTCGATTCGGACGGCTCGGAAATCTATCTCAAACCGGCGAAAAATTACGTTGCGCCCGGTGCGGAAGTAAATTTCTACACCGTCACCGAATCGGCGAGAAAACGCGGCGAGATCGCCATCGGCTACCGTCTCGAACGCTTCGCCGACAATGCATCACGCGCTTACGGCGTGCGCGTCAATCCGCCGAAACCTGAATTAATAACCTTCAAACCGGAAGACAAGATCATCGTTCTGGCGGAAGATTGAGAAAGGGCTGATCAATCCAAAAATCCGCGCGCAGTAAAGGAACTATGGAACTATTGTCTCTTTCCTTCACGGGGATTTTCGCACGAGAAAATAATTTTACGGGACAACCTTAAATGTCGAATGATTCGCAGCATTGGAATCGTTTCCGACCCAAACGTCGAAAGTTTCGGCTTCCTGAACCCAGGATTTTGTCGCCGCACTCCAGTATTGCAGCTCTTTTTTGCCGAGCGCGAAACGAATGGTTTTCGTTTCACCCGGCGCAAGCGTAACACGCTCGAAGCCTTTTAATTCTCTGACCGGACGCGATGCGCTTCCGGCTTGCTGATGAATGTAAAGCTGAACGACTTCGTCGCCGGTGCGATTTCCAGTGTTTTTAACATCAACCGAAACCTCGACCGTGTCGCCGGGTTTGATTTGCGTTTTATTCATTTTCATATTTGAAATCGCAAAAGTCGTGTAGCTCAAGCCATAACCGAACGGATAAAGCGGTACGCTTTCTTCGTTCCAGTATCTTTTGCCCTGCAATGACGGGTCTTGCGTCGTATTATGCGAATAATAGATCGGAATTTGTCCGGCGTTTCGCATCCACGTGACAGGCAATTTGCCGCCCGGATTCGCGTCACCGAAAAGTAGATTTGCCGCCGCAGTTCCGCCGCGGGTTCCGGGATACCAGATTTCTAAAATTGACGAAACATTATTTTGCGCCGCCCAGGTGATGTCGAGCGGTCTGCCGTTCATCAAAATCAGCACGACGGGTTTTCCGGTTGCTGTGACTGCTTCGAGTAATTCCTGCTGACGACCGGGCAATTCGAGCGACGAACGCGACGCGGCTTCGCCCGACATATCCTGACTTTCGCCGAGAACCAACACGGAGACGTCGGAATTTTTCGCAAGTTTGACCGCTTTTTTTATTTCATCTTCTGCTTGTTCCGGCGTCCACAAATCAGGGCGTTTAGAGCCGAACAGCGCATCGAAAAACGACGGAAACTTTCGTCTGATCTGAACGCCTTCCGTATATTCGACTCTGGCTTTCGTGCCCAGTTTCGATTTGATTCCTTCAAGAATCGTCACGGTTTCGTCCGTATTCTGCTGAAAAACCCATGAGCCGAGCGTATCGCGCTTCGAATCCGCAAGCGGTCCGATGACAGCGAGTTTTTGATTGGAATTTTTGTCGAGCGGCAAGATATTATTTTGATTTTTGAGTAAAACCGCCGCGCTTTCAGCCGCGCTTTGCGCAGCATCGCGATGATTCGGATCGCCAAGAATCGCATCGACTTTCGTTTGATCGACATACGGGTTTTCAAAAAGTCCGAGCTTGTATTTCGCTTCCAAAAGAGGCAAAACCATTGCGTCGATCTGCTTTTCCGTGACGAGTTTTTTCTTGACGGCATCGCCGAGATTTTTGACGTAAGTCTGCGCTTCGAGACTCATTTCCAAATTTATTCCGGCGTTCAGTGCTTTGACCGCCGCATCCTGCGGATCACGCGCGTAACCGTGCGCCAGAAGATTTTTCACCGCGTCGGCATCGCTCACGACAAAGCCTTGAAAATTCCAATCTTTCCGCAAAACATCCTGCAAAAGCCATTTATTGCCCGTCGCCGGAACGTCGTTCAAATCCATATACGCGCTCATCAGACTGCCGACGCCTGCCTCAACCGCCGCCTTAAATGGCGGCAAATAGACGTTTTGCATCTGCGATTCGGGAATATACGAAGCGTCATAATCGCGTCCGCCTTCCGCCGCGCCGTATCCGGCAAAATGTTTCGCACACGCCAAAATACGTTCCGGCATACCGATTTTTTCGCCTTGAAAACCGCGCACCTGCGCCGCCGACATCACCGAACCGAGAAACGGGTCTTCGCCCGCGCCTTCGACAATTCTCCCCCAACGCGGATCGCGCGCAATATCGACCATCGGCGCAAACGTCCAGTTTATCCCGACCGACCGCGCTTCACGCGCCGCAATGGTCTGATTTCTCTCAGCCGTTTTCGGGTCCCACGAAGCCGCCGTCGCGAGCGGAACAGGGAAAATTGTGCGAAAACCGTGAATGACGTCAAAGCCGAAAATCAACGGGATTTTCAAACGCGATTCGGTTACGGCGATTTTCTGAAACTGATTTATTTGCGCGGGATCGGTCACAAACAGCAGCGAACCGATCTGCCCTTTGCGAATGCCTTCAAACATCGAATCGGGTTTCTGAAACTGCCCGAAAAAGAAAAGCTGATTCATCTGCCCGATTTTTTCTTCCAAAGTCATCTGCACCAGCAAGGCATTTGCCCGCTGCCGCGCATCGCCGCTCTTCGTCGGCATCGATTCTTTTTTGATGCGTATTTTCTGGGCAAAAACGGAATTAAAAGGAGCCGCGACAATCGTTAAAATAACTGCGATTGACAGTAAAAAACGCGCAATTCGGACTGATCGAATATTTTTCATAAAGAACCTTTGACGAACAAGGAAAATTCGCCGGGGGGTATTTTTTGTTGCTTAGTTTTTTTGAAGAACGTCTAATTTTGCATCTAATTGTCTTAACTCGTCAACCGCCGGTAAATATTCGGCATTCTTTCGGGCAAACTGAGCACATCGTCAATGATCGTGTAGCCGACATCGCCGTAGAGATCGCGGAGTTCGGCTTCGGATTCGCGGTCGATCGTGATGCAGAAAGGCGTGATGCCCTGCATTTTGGCTTCCGTGAGAGCTTCGCGCACGTCTTCTCTCGCATAACGTGCGTCGCCGTAGTCGTGGTCGTAAGGTCTGCCGTCGGTTAAGATAATCAAAAGTTTCGTGCGCGATTCCTGACGCACTAATTTTGCCGCCGCGTGACGGATCGCTGCGCCCATTCGCGTGTTGTTTTGGAAGGTAATTCCGCCGATTCTTTTTTCGATTTCTTCGGAATATTTTTCCGAAAAATCTTTGACGACGTAGAATTTCACGTTGCGTCTGCCTTCGCTCGTGAAACCGTTGATCGAATACGCATCGCCGACGGCTTCGAGAGCTTCGCTCATCAAAACTAAACCTTCTTTTTCGATCTCGATAATTCGTCTGCCCGGATGCGTGTAAGGCTGCAGGGGATTGCGCGTGATCGTCCGCGCCGTCGAAGAGGATTGGTCTAAAAGAAGCGAAACGGCAACGTCGCGCTGCTTTCTCAATCTTTTCGTGTAGATATTTTCCGAAGGCTGACCGTCGGCACGTTTATCGACAACGTATTCGACCAATGCGTTGAGATCGTAATCTTCGCCGTCGATTTCGCGGTTGATGCGCGTTAAGTTTTCAGGCTTCATCAATTGAAACTGGTGCCGGATCGAAGAGATCACGCCGCGATAGCGAGAACGCGCGAGTTCGACAAAATTGCGGTCGCCTTGGCGAACTTTTTTTTCGATCACGCGGCTCCAGCCGACGCGGTAATCGTTCAGTTCCCGGTCCCATTCGTCGTAGGAAAACGCCAGATCGCCTTGTTCAAGCGGTTGTTCGGGCATTTCGTTGTTTGCCCAGGCTTCCGCGCCCTGCAGGTCGTCGGGCTCTGAGTCGTCATCGTCGAGCGTGTTCCAGGCGTTGAACAGATCCTTGATGTCCTGCGCTTTTTTCGGCTGTTGTTCGCGTTTGACCTGATTTTCGAGAACCGATTCCTGCGAGTTTTTGTCTTCGTAGGCGTAATCGCCTTTGTCTTCGCTTTCGGCTTCCTGCTCTTGCGTCTCTTCGGGCGTGATGTTTTGAAAAAGCGTGTAAACGCGGCTCGTCGCCATTAGTGAGTCGGCGACGGTCGCGTTTTTGATCGCGAGATAATTTTCGATCACGGTTTCGATTTCCGAAACGATCTGCCCGTAAAACTGCCGCGCATCGTCGGTCGCGCCGCCGCAGAGCGTGACTTGAAACAGAAGTTCAAACGGCACCTGATTCATCGGCACGTCGAAAATAAACGGTCGTCTTTCCTGCAGAAATTTCTGCATCAAGTCCAAATCTTTGCGCAACCCGCGATAACTGCGGCGCAGCGCGGCATCGATCCGCGCATTTTCCATCGTGCCGAAAATCTTTTTCGCCAGCCGCGGTTCGGGAAAAACCTGCAAAACGGCGCGGTAGTCGGAATCCTTCGGCAGTTTTTTGAGACGCTTTTTAAGTTCGGCTTTGATCTCTTCTTCCGAGAGAGCCTTTTCGCCTTTTTGCACATCTTCGATATAACCGGCGAGTGAAAACGCATCGATTTCCTCGGCGGTCGCGGCGTAAAGTTCATTAAGCTCGACAAATGCCGCTTTCAGATTTTTCGAATCCTTTTCAAAAGTTCCGAACTCGATCTGCCCCGCGCCGTGCGCCGCGAGAACTTTGTAAAGCCGAAAATCCATCTCGTCGGTATCAAATTCGTTGATATTCGACGGCAGATAGACGGTTTTGCCGTCGCCGATGCGCGATTCCTGCGGCATCGCTGAAAGCGGCGCGATCTCGACCTCTTTGCCCGTCAACCCTTCAACGTAAATTCTTAAAACAGTCTGAATTTTTTCGAGCGGCAAACCTTCCTGCGCTTCCTGCAAAAGCTCGTTCGACTGACGGGTTTCGAGTGCGAAATAACTTTTCCGCGCTTTTGCCGAGACATTTTCTTTCTCGACCAAACCCGTTTCAACCCATTCCTCAAACTGTTCGAGCGAAACTTTCCTGAGTGCCTGCGCCGACGATCTGAAAGCGGCAAGCGCACTTTCCGCGTCTTTGGCGGCGATTTCGCCAACAAGCGTTAAAACTTTGTTGGCGAGGATGATTTCGTCCTTGGTTTTCAAGCTTTTAATCTGTCCGAAAAACTTCGGCGTGGCGCGCAGAAAAGCAATTAAAATCGCATTTCCGTGTTTGGCGATGATCTGCAAAACCGCCACCCAATCATCGAAAACTTCACCGGTTTTCTGCAAAACATCGCTTCCCGCGGCGACGAAATGAAGCGTCACGCTGCCGCCGAATTCTAAAAACTCGCGTGATTTTTCCATCAACCGGACGGCGTTTTCGGCGGAAACCTTTTTCAAGGATTCGGGCAGATTCGCCCATAGATCGGCGGTCATTCCGCCCGTTCGATTGGCAAAATTCGAGGCGAGCGCAACAACCGCTTTCGAAACTTTGGTTTTATCGTCGCCGAATTTTTTCAGCGCATCGCAAACTTCGGGCGATTTTTGCAGAAAATCGGAACTGTGTTTTGCCGAACGGTTGGCGATCTCCGACGCAAGTTTGAGAAAATCGCTCAAAAGCTCGTCGTCCTTGATCTGTTTCGCTAATTTCGGGATCAGTTCAAAAGTTTCGAGCGCGATCGAACTCGATAAAACAAGCTGGCGCGTGCAGATCTGAAAAACCAGATGACGCGCCGTTTCGGGAACGGATTTTAAACCGTCAACCCCTTCGGTAAAAAATTTTGTACCCAGATCGGCATTGCCCATCGCGAGGCGTCTGCCCATTTCCGCCCAATTTCGCAAATCTTCCGCCGATAAAACTTTCGCCGCCTTCGGCACGGCTTCGACAAATTCGCGGCTGACACGTAAGCTAACGCCCGCCAGACTTGCGCTTGCTTCGAGTGCGGCGCGTTTCTGTTCGCTCGTCAAACGCGACAATTTTCGCGCGAGTCCCGTGAAGGTTTCCTTTTCGTGTTCGTCGTTTTCGATTTCCGCCATAGTTAAATTTTAGGTGAAAAAGTGAAAAAGTGAAAAGGTGAAAAAGTTTTGGCTAAACTGAAACCGAATACTTTTTCACTTTTTCACTTTTTCACTTTTCAGCTTTTTACATATTCGGCGCGACGCCGTCGAAATAAATAAAGATGTGAAAACAGGCGTTGACGCCGTATTCGATGAGCGCGTCGAGCTTGCGGGCGCGTTCCATTTCGGCGAGCTTCGCCATCACGAAATTCTGTTCTTCCACGTCCATATGCTTACGCGCCAGATCGAACGCGCAGCCCGAAGTATGCGGCGGCAGAGAGCCTTCGCCGCGCACCTGAAACGAATTAGCGTTGGTTTTGTTTAAGCCGATCTGATAATCCATCGAACGCGTCAAGCTCGTTACGCGCAGCGGACGACCGAATTTTTGAAAATAAGCTTCGGAAAGTTCCTGCAAAACAGGTTTAGCGCGTTGATTGAACATTCTGAGAAGCCGCATCCGAATCTGTTTGCGGTCAGCCGGATTGTCCAGATTCACACCGAATTTCGCGGCAATGTCGGCTAAACTTTTATATTTCGGCGAACCTTGCAGAATCGGCGTGTCGCCCGCCTGAAAACTAAACGATGTGAACGGATCGGTTGACGCGCTGCCGCCGACTTCGAGATAAAAGCTCTTGGTCGCCATCGGCATTTCGATCAATTCCTTGTTCAGACGTTTTTGCGCGAGATCGGAAAAATCCATCGGCTGTTGGTAACCCGTCGCCTTCATCTGCGAGAGCTTCGCTTTTTGCTTGATCACGCCGTCGCCGCGAAGCTCGGGCGGCACGGCTAATCCGGCAGGCGTAATGCCGGTCGGTTTCGAACGCGCTTCGAGTGCTTTGGATTTTTGTTCGGCAAGAAACGCCGCGGTCACATTTAATTCTTCGTCTTCTTTCGCCGGATCCGCTTCGGTAATTTTGACGTCCTGCACGGTCGCCACGTCCAATTCCTTTTCCTCGGTTTCCCACGAAGCGATCAAATCGTCCAGATCGTCCGGGTCTTCGCCGCCGAGCGGATCGATCACGCGCACCGGAATCGAAGCCGCTTTAACCGATTGCGGCGTCGGTCTGCCCGAATTATTGCCGTCGTTCCCGAAACTGTTTGCGACCAGGATCGCGACGACGCCGAGCACGATGATCACCACGGCTGAACCGATCGCCAGCATCAAAAGCATCGGCGGCTGATTCGATTGCGGTTTTTGGTTTTTGGTCTTCGGTTTTTGGCTTTTGGTTTTTGGTTTTTGTCCGCTGACGGCTGATGGCTGACCGCTGACTACTGACTGCTCTGACTGCTCGCGAACTTCGACCGAAATGCGCGTTTCACTGCCGAGTGTCACGACATCGCCGTCAAAAACTCTGACGGGTGCCGCGCCGATCCGTTCGCCGCCGACAAAAGTTCCGTTCAAAGAATTTTCGTCAACGACATAAACCGCCTCGCCGTCGCGGAAAAAAGTCGTATTTTTGCGCGAAAGTCCCGAATCGCTCAAAACAACCTGCGACGCATCGGTGCGCCCGATCGAAATTTCATCTTCGAGCGCAATGGTTTCGCGTTCATACGGATTTTCGATGCGAAGCGTTACTTTTTTCATCTTCAGCGTTTAATGATGATGATCGGCATCCGCCACCTCGCGAAGCTTGCTCAGATCAAGCAGTTTCGAAAACTCGTCAAAATGGAACATCGTTTCGTCTTTGCAGTGGTCGCAGTAAAACGTCACGTCTTCGCCGAGATACATATCCTTTAGATAATACGAGATGAAACAGCCGTAGCAGCGCTGCACGCGCTTGCCGAATTCATTGATAATTTCTTCACTATTTACTGGCACACTGCAATTGTTTACGAAACGGAAAAAAAGTGCAAATTTGCAGGCGAATTTCGGACGGATAAAATAAAACTTCGCACAACGCGCTTGCAAAACATTTCACGATGTGCGAAGAATATAGAAAACGATGAAGTTCTACGCAACTCAAATTCATCATCTCCACCATCACGCGCATATCCATCATCGCGCGAGCTAATCCGAGTTTTTACAAATCCGAAAAATTAGTCTTATCAACCAACGCGCGAACTTCAAAAAAAGTTTTACGGCGCAGTTTTGTCTTTTTACGAAAATGTTTAATCAAAAATTAAAAATCGCATTGCAGAAATCAGGTCGCCTGAGCGAAGATTCGATGGATCTGCTCAAAAAATGCGGCATACGCTTCTCGAACGGGCTCGGCAAACTGCGCTCTGATGCCGAAAACTTCCCGCTCGAAATCTATTTCTTGCGCGACGACGACATTCCCGAATACGTCGCCGACGGCGTTGCCGATATTGGGATCGTCGGCGAAAACGTGCTCGCTGAAACCGAAAAAGCAGTCGAAATGGTCGAAAAATTAAATTTCGGCAAATGCCGTCTGGCGCTCGCCGTGCCGAAGAATTTCGACTACCGATCGGTCAAAGACTTTGAAGGAAAACGCATCGCGACGAGTTATCCAAACGTTTTGCGGGCATTTTTCGCTTCAAATGATGTTAAAGCGGAAATTCACACGATCAGCGGTTCGGTCGAAATCGCGCCGTCGATCGGGCTCGCCGACGCGGTTTGCGACCTGGTCAGCTCGGGCAGCACGCTTTTCTCGAACGGCTTGCGCGAAGTCGAAACCGTCATGAATTCTGAAGCCGTGCTCGTTTCGCGCATCGCTCTCGAAGCCGGTTTGCAAAGCGTTTTGGACAAGCTTCTCTTTCGCATCAAAGCCGTCAAAGCCGCCAGACAAAACAAATATATCTTGCTCAACGCGCCGAACGAAAAGCTCGAAAAAATCATTGAATTATTGCCCGGCATCAAAAGTCCGACGGTTTTGCCGCTTGCGACGAGCAGCTGGAGTTCGGTGCATTCGGTCATCAATGAAAACGACTTTTGGGAATTGGTCGAAAAATTAAAAGACGAGGGCGCGGAAGGAATTCTCGTGCTTTCGATCGACCAGATGATTAAGTAAATGTCAGAACCATCTGCGGTAAGCGGATGGGTTAACCGTAAAATTATGAAAACGATTCGTTACCCTGAAAAACAAACGTGGAAAGAGATTTTGGCGCGTCCTGTTTTTGACACGCAGAAACTTGAAACTACGGTTTCCGCCATTTTGGAAGATGTCGAAAAATACGGCGATTCAGCCGTCCGCCGTTATACGAAACAGTTCGACAAGGTCGGTCTTGACGATTTTTTGGTATCGGATGGAGAATTTGCCGAAGCCGAAAAACGGGTGTCGAGCGAACTCAAGAACGCGATCAATATCGCCAAAGCGAACATCGAAAAATTCCACGCCGCGCAAGCCGAAACGCCAAACATTATCGAAACGACAAAGGGCGTTTTCTGCTGGCGAAAAAGCGTCGCGATCGAAAAGGTCGGGCTTTATGTTCCCGCCGGAACCGCACCGCTTTTTTCGACCGTTCTGATGCTCGCGATTCCCGCGCGCATTGCGGGCTGCCGCGAAATTATTCTTTGTTCGCCGTGCGATGAAAACGGGCAAATCAATGACGCAACTCTTTATACGGCAAAACTTTGCGGCGCGACCAAAGTTTTCAAGATCGGCGGCGCGCAGGCAATCGGCGCGCTTGGATTCGGAACGGAAACCGTGCCGAAAGTTTACAAAATCTTCGGTCCCGGAAACCAATTTGTCACGGAAGCCAAACAGCAGATCACAAAATTCGGAGTGGGAATAGATATGCCCGCCGGACCTTCGGAAGTCGCCGTTTTTGCCGATGAATCCTGCATCCCCGCATTTGTCGCCGCCGATCTGCTTTCGCAAGCCGAACACGGTGCGGACAGCCAGGTTTTGCTCGTCACGGCGAGCGAAAAAGTCGTTACCGAAACAAATATTGAGCTCGAAAAACAACTCGCCGTTTTGCCGCGTAAAGAAATTGCCCGAAAAGCATTGGAAAACTCAAAAGCGATTCTGGTTGAAAACGAAGAAACGGCTGTTGAATTGTTAAATGAATACGCCGCCGAACATTTGATTTTAGCAGTCGATAACGCCGACTGCATTGCCGAACAAATCATCAACGCAGGCTCGGTTTTCATCGGAAATTATTCGTGCGAATCGGCGGGCGATTACGCTTCGGGAACGAATCATACTTTGCCGACAAACGGTTTTGCCAAAAATTTCAGCGGCGTGTCCTTAGATTCGTTCGTCAAAAAAATTACGTTCCAAAAGCTCACGGCAGACGGAATCCGCAATCTCGGACAAACGATCGAATGTCTCGCGGAAGCCGAAAATTTGCAGGCGCACAAAAACGCAATTTCGGTAAGATTGGCGGCAATCGATCGCGGATAAATGCCGATTCGGCGGCGGATTTGCACGGAAAATGTATAAAATCAGCGGAAATCCGCCGGATCCGTGTTCATCCGCGTGCTATTTATTTTTATGAATTTCAATTTACAAAAGCTGGTTCGCGAAAATATCAAACGGCTCTCGCCGTACTCGTCGGCGCGTAAAGAGTTTGCGGGCAAAGCCGAGATTTTTCTCGATGCCAACGAAAACAGTTTCGGTTCGCCCCTGGCGGCGGGCTACAGTCGTTATCCCGACCCTTTGCAGCTCGAAATCAAAGAAAAGATCGCAGAACTCGAAAAGGTCAAAACGAGTGAAATTTTTATCGGAAACGGCTCGGACGAGGCGATTGATTTACTATTCCGCATCTTTTGCGAACCCGATTTGGACGAAGCGATCATTTGCCCGCCAACCTATGGAATGTATAAAGTTTCGGCGGATATTAACGCCGTTAAAACAAAGGAAGTTTTTTTGACCGCGGATTTTCAATTGGATGTTCAGGGCATTAGAAAGGAATTTAACAAATGGACAAAACTGCTTTTTGTCTGTTCGCCGAACAATCCGACCGGAAATTTGATGCGCCGCGAGGCAATTATTAAAATTGCCAAATCTGTTCATGGAATCGTCGTGGTTGACGAGGCTTACATTCATTTTTCGGGCGAAGATTCGATGATTGACGAAATTAAAAATTTACCGAATCTGGTCGTTTTGCAGACTTTCTCAAAGGCTTGGGGGTTGGCGGGTTTGCGCGTCGGTCTGGCGTTTGCAAATGAAGAAATAATTGCGCTTTTCAACAAAGTAAAGCCGCCGTACAATGTTTCGCAAATCGCGCAGGAAGCGATTTTAGAAGCATTTAATAATCGTGAGGAAGTTGAAAAAACAATCACCGAAATCATCTCTGAGCGCGAAAAATTGATTAAAAATTTGCAGGAATTTTCTTTCGTGAAAAAGATTTATCCGACCGATGCAAATTTCGTATTAGCTAAAACAACTGACGCGGAGAAGATTTATAAATTTTTGCTGAATGAAAAAATCGTCGTCAGGAATCGGAGCAATGTCGAGCTTTGCGAAAATTGCTTGCGGATTACGGTCGGAACGCCCGAGGAGAACGCGAGTTTAATGGAATCGCTGAAAAAATTATGAAAAAAGTTTTATTTATCGACCGCGACGGAACATTGATTCTTGAGCCCGAAGATTTTCAAATCGACGCTTTTGAAAAGCTCAGATTTCTGCCGCAGGTTCTGACATTTTTGGGAAAGATCGCCCGCGAACTTGATTACGAACTCGTGATGGTGACGAATCAGGACGGGCTCGGAACGCAGAATTACCCGGAAGAAAGTTTTTTTGCGGTTCATGATTTTTTGATGCAGACGCTTGAAAATGAAGGAATAAATTTTGCGGAAGTTTGTATCGACCGCTCATTTGCAAGCGAAAACAAACCGACGCGCAAACCCGGAACGGGAATGCTCACGAAATATTTTTCCGGAGAATACGATCTGGCAAATTCCTTCGTCATCGGCGACCGCGAAACCGATGTGCAATTGGCAAAAAACTTAGGCGCAAAAGCGATCTTTATCGAAAATCCGAATTTTGATCTGGCGGAAAACGCAGATGTTTTCACGGCGAAAAGCTGGCAGGAAATTTATGAATTTCTGAAACTGCCGCCGCGCAGAATCCCGCATCGCCGGACGACGAAGGAAACCGATATTTCGGTCGAGCTAAATTTGGACGGCGCGGGCAAGGCGAAAATTTCGACCGGAATTTTATTCTTTGACCATATGCTCGAACAAATTGCAAAACACGGCAATCTCGACTTGTGCATTAAGGCGAACGGCGATTTGGAAGTGGACGAACATCACACGATCGAGGATACCGCAATCGCTCTCGGCGAAGCGTTTTCACTCGCCTTACAGGACAAACGCGGAATGGAGCGTTACGGCTTTTGTCTGCCGATGGACGATTGTCTGGCGCAGGTCGCGGTTGATTTCGGCGGGCGCAACTGGATCGTCTGGGAAGCCGAATTTAAGCGTGAAATGATCGGTAAAATGCCGACCGAGATGTTTTTTCATTTCTTTAAATCGTTTTCGGATAAAGCCCTCTGCAATTTGAATATCAAGGCGGAAGGCACCAACGAGCATCACAAAATCGAAGCGATTTTCAAGGCATTTGCGAAAGCCGTGAAAATGGCGGTCAGGCGCGACATTTCGAGCGATGTTTTGCCGAGCACGAAAGGAAGTTTATGAAAGTTGCGATTGTTAAATACAACGCCGGAAATGTCGAATCGGTCAAAAACGCGCTTAACCGACTGAGTATTGAGCCGATTTTGACGGACGACACTGAAATTTTGCAGTCCGCCGATAAAGTGATATTTCCCGGCGTCGGCGAAGCCTCGACGGCGATGCAGTTTCTGCGCGAAAGAAATCTTGAACGGGTTATCAGATCATTAACTCAGCCGGTTTTGGGAATTTGCCTCGGAATGCAGCTCTTGTGCGATTTCTCGGAGGAAAACGCGACGCGATGTTTAGGAGTTTTACCGTATAAAGTCCGTAAATTCGAATCGGAAAATCTGAAAATTCCGCATACCGGCTGGAACAATATTTTCGGTTTGAAAGGCAAACTTTTTGAAGGCGTTCTGGAAAATTCATATCTTTATTTCGTGCATAGCTTTTATGTCGAAAACGGCGCGGAAACGACTGCCGTGTGCAGTTACGAAAGCGATTTTTCCGCCGCGATCGAGTATAAAAACTTTTACGCCGCGCAATTTCATCCCGAAAAATCGGGTGCGAGCGGCGCGCTGGTTTTGGAGAATTTTTTAAAAATATGATTGAAATAATTCCCGCGATCGATCTGATCGACGGCAAATGCGTGCGGCTCACGCAGGGCGATTTTGCGCGGAAGAAGATTTACAATGAAAATCCCCTGGAAGTTGCGAAAACTTTTGAAAATTCGGGATTAAAACGTCTGCACATCGTTGATCTGGACGGCGCAAAAGACGGAAAAGTTACGAATTTAAAGGTCTTGGAAACGATCGCCGCGAACACGAATTTAACGATTGATTTCGGCGGCGGAATCAAAACGGACGAAGACATCAAAGCGGTTTTCGATGCGGGTGCAGAGATGGCGAGCATCGGAAGCGTTGCCGTCAAAAATGCGGAACAGTTTTTCGCATGGCTCGCAAAATACGGCGGCGAAAAAATTCTGCTCGGCGCGGATGTCAAGGGCAAAAATCTGGCGATAAACGGCTGGCAAACCGCAACGGAAATCGAGATTTTACCGTTTTTGAAAGAGTATTTTGCGAAAGGCGTCACACAAGCCTTTGTCACCGACATTTCAAAGGACGGACTTCTTGCGGGTGCGGCAAACGCGCTTTATGCAGAAATTTTGCGCGGAATTCCCCGTTTAAAATTAATCGCTTCGGGCGGCGTTTCAAAACTTGAAGACATTGAAACGCTCGAAAAAATCGGCTGTTCGGGTGTGATTATCGGCAAGGCGATTTATGAAGGCAAAATAAAACTGGAAGATTTATGTTAGCGAAAAGAATCATTCCGTGTCTCGATGTCAAAGACGGGCGTACGGTCAAGGGAACGAATTTTGTTAACCTGCGCGATGCGGGCGATGCGGTCGAACTGGCGAAAATTTACAGCGTGCAGGGCGCGGACGAGCTCGTTTTTCTCGACATTACGGCGACGAACGAAAAGCGCAAAACTTTTGCGGAGCTGGTCAAAAAGGTGGCGGCGGAAATCAACATTCCGTTCACGGTCGGCGGCGGAATTAAGACGATCGAAGACATTGAAATTTTGCTGAATTCGGGCGCGGACAAAGTTTCGATCAATACTTCGGCGGTCAAAAATCCGCAGATTCTGGCGGATGCGGCAAAAAATTTCGGTTCGCAATGCATCGTTTTGGCGATCGATGCAAAGCGTGTCGGGAATAGTTGGAAAGTTTTCCTGAACGGCGGACGAATTGAAACGGATTTGGACGCAATCGCCTGGGCAAAACGCGGCGTTGATCTGGGCGCGGGCGAGATTTTGTTAACTTCGATGGATGCTGACGGAACGCGCGACGGTTTTGAGATCGAATTAACGCGCATCGTTTCCGAATCGGTCAATGTTCCTGTGATTGCTTCGGGCGGCGCCGGCGCGCTGGAAGATTTCAACGATATTTTTGAAAAAGGAAAAGCCGATGCCGCGCTTGCCGCGAGCATTTTTCACTTCCGGGAAATCGAGATTCCGGCGCTGAAAAGTTATTTGAAAGCGCAAAATATTGAAGTCAGAATCTGAAAAATTTTATGAAAATCAATTTTGAAAAATACGCCGACGGACTGGTTCCGGCGATTGTGCAGGATGCCGAAACGCGCCAGGTTTTGATGCTCGGGTTTATGAATGCGGAAGCGTTTGAGCTGACTCAAAAAACGCGGAGAGTAACGTTTTTTTCGCGCGTCCGGCAAACTATCTGGACAAAGGGCGAGACGAGCGGAAATTTTCTCGATGTATCGGAAATTTTAATCGACTGCGACAACGACACGGTTTTAATCAAGGCGAATCCGGCAGGCGCGGTTTGTCATACGGGCGCAGACACTTGTTTTAACGAACGACGCGAAAACACGGATTTTTTGTTCGAGCTCGAAAAAATCATTCGGGAAAGAAAGAAAAATCCCGATGAAAATTCCTATACATCGAAACTGTTTGCGAAAGGGTTAAATAAGATCGCGCAAAAGGTCGGCGAAGAAGCGGTTGAACTCATTATCGAAGCCAAGGACGACAACGCCGACCTTTTCAAGTCGGAAGCCTCTGATCTGCTCTATCATTTGCTCGTGCTTTTTGCCGAAAAAAACATCGAACTGACGGACGTTTTGGAAACTCTCCGGCAAAGACGCAGATGATCAAACAACACCGATCAATTTGCCGACATACTCCAGCGCGTGATACAAAAAGCCGTGTTCGGGCTGGGTATTTTGCGCGGTTGCGAGCTGCGGTTTGCGGCTTGCCTGCACGCCTTCGCAGACGAAATTTTCGGGAAATTGCGCCAGCTCATCACGCGAGGCTGACGAAACAACTTTTAAAAACGGCGTTCCGCTAAACGAACGTTCAATCAAATCGCGGTTTGCAGCACGCGTGTAATCGGCGAATTTTGTGGTCACATCGCCCGCTTCTTTTGAATTCACATCAAAGATTTTAACCGCATTTGCGCACGAATAATCAAAAGATTTTGTTTCAATGGTTTTAATTGCCGGACTTTGCATCGAGCGAAAATGGATTTTTCCGCGCGTCTGATCGTAAACGATGCTCCACTGCGTCGAATTTTTCTGCGCGACATTTGAAAGAATTTCAAACGCGTAGTTGACCGCTTCCTGCTCGGTTTTCGGCTTTTGGGCGAATTCTTTGGTTTTACCCGCGGCACGTGTGAAACGGTCAAGCGAGCTTTCGGTTTTTGCTTTTTCGGGTGTCGTTGCTTTTGAATAATTGAGAGATTTTTCGTACGTATCGTTCGTGAGCGTCGCGGCGGCAAGATTTTCGCCCGTGTGCGCAACGAGCTTGCCGTCCAAAAATTCGATGGTCGCTGAATTTCCCGCTTTATCATTAACGAGATAATGAAGTTTGACGGGCGAAGCAATACGGACGGCTTCCGAATTTTTAATTACTTCGCCGACGTTTGCCGACGTGTCGAGCTGATATTGGATCCATTCAAGAACATCAACCACGGGACGCGCGTCCGTCTTCGGATATTGGGTTTCTTCGAGCCACATCAGTTCGATCACGAGTCCGGCTTCGTTCATTCCGCCCGACGGATTATCTCTGCCGTATTGATTAAACGTGACGTTCCCGTATTTGGAAATCCAGCGCGCCGCCGTTTCATTACCCGACACCAGCGCCGATTTTTCAATGCCGCGTTTGTTGACGAAAACCATTCCGTCGCCGATCATCCAATCGTAATTTTTACCGAACAGAACTTCGCCTTTATTCTTCAAACAAAATGTCGTGCAGGCAAAAATTTCGGCGTTAAAAAGGCTGATTACAACTAAAAACGATAAAGCGATTTTGCAGATGATTTTCATAATTCATTCTTACGAGTCCCAGGACCCAGGTCTCAAGTTCCAAGTCAAAAGTAAACAACTTGGGACTTGAGACCTGGGTCCTGGGACTTAAACACTATTTCAAATAAGTTTTGAACACAAAATCCGTACTTTCCGCACCCGCGTGGCATTTTGAACAACTTCCCGTTTTTTCGCGCTGTTTGATCTTGTCCAAACCGCCTTCGACGACCAGATATTCCCAATCGCCGGTTTTCTTGCTGAAACCCTTTTCGCGTTTGACCATCACGGTCACGAGCTCGGGTTTCACGTCTTCGGCGTTTAAAAGTTTTTCGCGCACGATGATCGAACCAACCGCAAATTTCGGCGCGTCTTTATAAATTTCCGCGTTTGCCAGATCGTTGGCAAAAACCCGCGCAAAAGTTTGATCGCCTTTCTCGTGCGGATTTTTCGGCGGCTTATCGTTTAACGGCGCAATGCGTTCGTTCGGCATCGTAATTCTGGTCGTGCCGCCCGCACTGCTCACTCTGGAAAAGCTGCCCAAACTGGGCTGCTCAATAACAAAACTTCAGCCCATTGCGGTCGAATTTACAATCGAAACCGCCTCGGCTTTCAAATCAGGAGAATCAGATTTTTTTTCGGGTTTCTGAACCTGCTTCCAAAGTTTATACGCCGCGACTTTTTCCAGAATCTCGTCGCGCTTTTTGGCGTTTTCGCTCGATTGCGCTTCGATCTTGTTATTCGGAAACAAAACGGCGCAGACAGCAAAAGAAAGAAATGCGGCAACCGCGAAAAGTTTGATTTTGAGCATTGAATTTTCTCCTTGTTAACTCGAAAGATGCGTCCGCGTTTATGATAGTTGCTTTGCGCCGAAATATTCAAGATTTTTGATAACTTTTCCGCGTTTGGTGCGTATCACTAACGTTTTTTCCAGACCAATTTTAAAAAATAAACTATGACACGAAAAATCGTTCTTTCTCTGGCTTTCGCTTTCACTCTTTTTTCAATTCAGATTTTTGCCGCGCCTTACCTGACCGAGCCTTCGATCTCGCCCGACCGCAAGGAAATCGCGTTTGTTTCGGGCGGCGATATTTGGACCGTGAACGCGGACGGCGGAACTGCCGCACTGCTCGTTTCGCATCCGGCAACCGAATCGAAACCGCTTTTTTCGCCTGACGGGCGGCGGCTCGCGTTTATTTCAACCCGCACGGGCGGCGGCGATATTTACATTTTAAATCTCGAAACAAACAATTTAGAGCGGCTGACCTTTGACGACGCTTTCGATCAGCTCGACGCCTGGTCGCGCGACGGAAACTGGATCTATTTTTCTTCGACGAGCAAAGACATCGCCGGAATGAACGACATTTTCCGCGTTTCCGCATCGGGCGGAACGCCGATGGCGGTCAGTTCCGACCGCTATACGAACGAATTCTGGTCAGCGAATCTGGCGGACGGCTCGATTCTCTTTTCGGCGCGCGGGATTTCCAACGGGCAATGGTGGCGCAAAGGGCGCAGTCATATTGACGAAACCGAGATCTGGCAAAAAACCGGCGATAATTATTCGAAATTAACCGACGCGGGCGCCAAACAACTCTGGGTGATGGCAACGGCTGACGGTAAGCAAATGTTTTACGTTTCCGACCGTTCGGGAGCGCAAAACATCTGGTCGCAAACGAAAGGCGGACAACCGAAACAGTTGACGAATTTTACGGACGGGCGCGTGCTTTGGGCGAATCTTTCCGACGACGGCAAGGAAATCGTTTTCGAGCGCAATTTCCGCATCTGGAAAATGAACGCCGACGGCGGCAAGGCGAGCGAAGTTTCGATCAACCTGCGCGGCGCGGCGGCGGTTTCCCTGCGCGAACGGATCAATCTTTCGTCAAACATCGCGGAGCTTGCGCTTTCGCCCGACGGTAAAAAGGTCGCGGTCATCGCGCACGGCGAAGTTTTCGCGGCTTCGGCAAAAGACGGCGGCGACGCGGTTCGCGTGACAAACACGGTCGCGCCCGAATCATTTGTTACGTGGTCAGCAGACAGCAAAAGAATCGTTTATTCATCGGAAAGAAACGGCGCGATGGAGCTTTTCGGGTATGAATTCGCAACCGAAACCGAAACGCAATTGACGAAGGGCACGAATCAGGATTTCGCGCCGGTTTTCTCGCCCGACGGGAAAAATATCGCGTTTATCCGAAACGGTCGCGCAATGATGGTTTACGACACGGAGAAAAAACAGGAGCGCGAACTCTGCAAAGTTTTTACCGATTCGCCACCGCTCGTCGGCAACCGGAATCTGGCGTGGTCACCCGACAACAAATGGCTCGCGTTTTTGACGAATGCGCCCGAAAACCGTTCTTACACAAATGTTTCGGTCGTTCCCGCGAGCGGCGGAAGTGCGCGCCCCATTAGCTTTCTGGCAAATTCGGGCGCGGGTTCGCTCTCCTGGAGCCCGGACGGAACTTACATTCTTTTCGACACTTCGCAGCGCACCGAAGACGGTTTGATCGCGCGGGTTGAATTAAATTTGCGGGCGCCGAAATTCCGCGAAGACCAGTTCCGCGACCTTTTCAAACAGGAAAACCCGAAGGACAAACCGCAGCAGCCGACAAATCCTTCGCCGACGCCTTCGCCTGCCGTCAGCCCGAGCCCGCAAAGCTCGCCCGCTGCGGTATCGCCGTCGGATCTGGTGAACACGAAAAAAGACGATTCCAAGCAGACGGAGATCGTTTTTGAAGATATTCGCCAACGCCTCAGCGTTCTGCGCCCGGGCATCAGCGTCAACGAACAGGTCATCAGTCCCGACGGAAAAACTCTGCTCGTGCTCGCTTCCGCCGAAGGACAGTTCAATCTTTACACGATCAATATCGAGGAACTCGCGACCGACCGTTCGGCGCGGCAATTGACTTCGACCGCCGGATTCAAATCGAACGCGATCTTTTCGCCCGATTCAAAAGAGGTTTATTATCTCGAAAACGGTCGCGTGAATATCGTCAGTTTAGATCGCCGCGAAGTTCGTCCGCTCCCCTTAGCGATGGACGTCAACGTCAATTTCGCCGACGAAAAGATGGAGATCTTCAAACAGGGCTGGCGGTATCTGCGTGATAATTTCTACGACGACAAATATCACGGCGCGGATTGGAACGCGGTTTACGCGACCTACGAACCGCTCATCCGTGATTCGCGAAACATTGACGAAACGCGCCGTTTGATGAATCTGATGGTCGGTGAGCTCAACGCCTCACATCTCGGCGTACAGGGCGCACCGTCGTTTACCGCAACGCCGGTCGGCAAGCTCGGTCTGCGCTTTGACCGCAACGAATATGAAACGAGCGGTCGTCTAAAGATCACGGAAATCATTTCTCTGAGTCCGGCGGACATCGTCAAAAATATCCGCGTCGGCGATTATCTTTTGTCGGTTGACGGCGCCGCGATCAATAACAAAACGAATCTCGACGAACAGCTCGAAAACAAGGTTGGCAAGCGCGTCGTGCTGAATGTTTCCGCCAACGCGGACGGTTCGGGCAAACGCGAAATCGTCGTGAAACCGGTCTCGACCGGCGCGGAGAAAAACCTTCTCTACCGCCAGTGGGTCGAAGCTAACCGCGCTTACGTTAACAAGATCAGCGGCGGCAAGCTCGGCTACGTCCATCTGCCGGATATGGGACAGGGCACGCTCAATCAGCTTTACGTTGATCTCGACGCGGAAAATCAGTCGAAAGAAGGCGTAGTCATCGATATTCGCAACAACAACGGCGGTTTCATCAATCCGTATGTGATCGACATTCTCGCGCGGAAAGGTTATCTGACGATGCGCGAACGCGGACTCTGGAACGTTCCGTCGCGCAGTGCGCTCGGTCAGCGCGCGCTCGAACGACCGACCGTGCTCGTCACGAATCAGCATTCCCTGTCGGACGCGGAAGACTTTACCGAAGGCTACCGCGCCTTAAAACTCGGCAAGACGGTCGGCGAACCGACCGCCGGCTGGATCATTTTCACGTGGAACACGAATCTGTTTGACGGCACGACCTTCCGTCTGCCGCGCCAACTGATTTTGGGAAGCGACGGCAAAGATATGGAACTCAATCCGCGCCCCGTCGATGTTCAGGTAACGCGCCCGATCGGCGAATCCCTGACGGGCAAAGATTCCCAACTCGACCGCGCCGTGCGCGAGCTTTTGGGGAATTAATGTGAAAAAGTGAAAAAGGGTGAAAGGTGAAAAAGTTTGTCTTTTATGTGGCAGTTCACTTTTTCACTTTTACCCTTTTTCACTTTTTCACTTTCAGACTTCTGAAGAAAAGAGTTTCAGTTCTTCCGCATCGTGCGGCTGCGTGATCAAGCCGTCAAACTTGAAGCCGAGCTTTTCCAGAAGCCTGCCCGAGCTTTCGTTGTCCTGCGTGGTGATTGCGAGAACGCGCTTTAAGCCGAGCTCTTTTCTGCCGTATTCCATCACCGCCCGCGCCGATTCAAACGCGTAGCCTTTGCGCTCGAACTCCGGCAGAAACGCAAACCCGATGTCCGCATCCGGCAAGCTATCGCGCTTGACGAAACCGCAGATGCCGACAACCGGATTTTTCGATACTGCATCCGGCATCGCCAATTTAAGCTCGACGGCATACAACCCGAAGCCGTTTTCCGCGTAGCTTTTGCGGTAACGGCTTTCGATAAATTCACGCGCCTCGTCAAGGGTGCGCACATTGCGGTCGCCGATATATTTTATAAACGAAGGAGTATTGAGCAAATCGAGCATAAACGCATCATCCGATTCGTCAACCTCGCGCAAAATCAGCCGTTCGGTTTCAAGTATTTTCATCCTGTGATTTTATAATATTTTTATAAATTTCTGTGAAATTCAAGATAGCGTCTGCCCTGAAAAGTCAGTTTACCCAAATCGCCTTCCGCCATCAAACCGTAATCTTCGGAACCAATCACTAATTCCAGACGCTCTTTATTATCGGCAAATTCAAATGTCGCGTAATAAGTCGTACTGACTGAGCTGTGACCTCTTCCACCCGAAACTTCGGTTCTTTTCGATGTGATTTTCGAGTCTTTCGTCAAAACAGGCTGACTGTCGTTATACTGTTTTTCGGCAATCGAACCATAAATCGCTTTGCCGACCATTACTATCGCAAAAATAAAAATGCCGGCAAAAGCCAGAAAGAACAAGGTTAAAAAAGCATCCATTAATTTACCTCTTCTACACTATATCTTACCAATCTTCAGGGTTAAATATTTACGAAGAGCCGCACGCCCGATTCCGAGTATTTTTCGAAAATAATCAATTTTCGATACGTTTTTTAGGCGGCGGTTCGTAGCGGTTGCGGAAGATAAGAAATCTAATCCTTTTGACACTGCTTTGAGTAGTGTTTGCAGGCAAGATGCCTGCGTTCCCGACTTTAATTCGTTATCCAATACTCACGTTAAGTAATAAGTTTCGGCTTGCACGTGTCACCTATCACCTATTACGCGCAGCCTTCGATGTATTCGAGTTCGGGTTTTCTGCCGGCGTGGAACGAGACAACGCGTTTGCCGTCGGTTTCGAAGACGATGCCGTATTTCGTGCCTTTTATGATGACGGTAATGTAATGCCCGTCGGTGTAGGCGTGTTTTGTCACTTTGAACATTCCTTTGTAGAGGCTCTTGATGCGCGCTTCGGTGTCGCCGACCTTCGCGCCGCGCTCGGTCGCATACGTGCGGTTAAAAACGTCGAACCGCGCGATCGTCCCGTCGTTGACCATAAAACCGATGTCAGAAAAACCTTTCGCCGAATAATAACGGCAGGCGTCGGTGCTCCGGCTGACCAGACGAACGCCGAGCCACTTAGAGCCCTGCGCCGCCGTCATTCCGACCTTCACGCCGCCGAAATTATTAAAGCCGACGACCTTTGGTTTATTCTGCGCGGGAGCCAAAAAAGAAAGCGTCAAGACAAAAACATTCAGCCGGATCAAACGATAAAAACTTTTCTTTGTCATATTATTCCGACAGGATCTTTTTGAGCGACGTGTTGCTCGAAGGATAAAAGATGTCGCTGATCTTCCACGCTTTGCCCGCCAGTTCGAGACGAAAGAGGATCGTTTCGGCTTTGCCGAAGTTCTTGAATGTCACGCGAACGTCCGCGAGCTTTGCGTTGCCTTCGCCGTATTCGGGCTTGCCGACCTTGAAAGCGCTGATCTTAAAATCCTGCGCGTTGTAAAACGGATCGAAATCAAGACTGCCCGGTTCGTTATTCTTCGCCGATTGCTTCATATCCTTCCAGATCAAATCCGCGAGACTTTTGGCGAAATACTTATCGAGCATCACGCGGCTTTTGGACTGGAAAAACAAATTCTTCTTCGCTTTCTCTGCGGCGTAAAGATTCACTACGACCTTATCGGGCGCGGCGGCTTTTGACTGCGCAAAGCCGGTCGAAGCAAACATGAGAATTAATGCGGTTAAAAATAAATATTTGATTTTCATAAGATGATTTCCTTTTTGACCCGGAAAAACCCGAAAGGTTCGACCGTTTTTGATTTTTATTTCTTTCGAAGAACTAAAAGATTGTCGCATTTCGCGGCGCAACGCTCAATTATTCCGTCACCCGGAAAGCCTTTATTTTCATTATTTCGGTTTTTTGAAATAATCGAAGCCCCACGTTTCGTAATCCATCGAGGCGGTGACGACCATATAGCGCATATCGGGACCTTCGAAACCGTGGCTGAAGACGTTGAGAAAAACGATGATCTTGTCGTCCTGATAAAAATAGACGCTTTCGATGCGGTAGCCGTAAGGGCAATTTCGGCGGGCGGGCAGGATCGAATCTTTTTGCAAGATTTGCGAATAACTGTTCGTCGGCGTGCTTGCCGTGTAATTGAGCACGAGCTCGAATTTGTTGACGCCGTAATCGGTGCGGTTGCTGCATTCGGCTTTTTCGTCGGCGACGGTTTTTAAGGTTAATTCGTAAAACTCGTACTGATTGGGCGAATTCGGGTTCAAGTAGCCGTTGAACTTAACTTTATCGCCTCCGCCGCCGTTGAAAAAAGAATCGTCATACGTCCAATCGGTCAAAAGATGCGCCGCGAGCAGTCTGCCCGTGTTGCCCGGCACGATCTTCAGCTTGCGCAAGGTTTTCGCCGCGAGAATTTCGCCCTTGCGGCGCAGAGCGCTCAAGGATTTCGTTCCTTCATCATCCGTCAAAGCGAGCGGCGCGATCGCAAAAGAGTTTTTATCGACATCAACAAAATAAGTGGTCGAATACCAGCCGCCCGGATCGCCTTCGCCCCATTCTTCAAACGCCAGATATTTCCCGTCATTAGAAAACCCGATAAACCGCAGATTGGCGTAATCACCCGCAAACGACTGACCCGCTAAACAAAGCGTCAACAGAATCATTCCGCACAGACAAAAAAAAGTTCTCATAGATAATCTCCTCAATATATCTTCTACGAGAACTTAGACGTGTTTTAATATTGGCTTTGCAGAATCAGGCGGAAACAACGTTCGTTTCGCCCGATTCGCTTCTGCCGACGCGCGCAGGTCGGAATTATTTATAAAACGGACTTTCCGATTTTAATCCTCTTTGCACAATTCGACGGCGCGGCGGAAGACGGCGTAAAACTTATCGCTCGCGTCCTTGTCGTCGAACGTAAAGGTGATGTAATCGGCGGGCATCCGTTCGTCGCCATTCGGTTTCGAGCCGACGACTTCCATCAGCAAATCGTAAGTGATCTCGATTTTGGTCGGCGGGATCCGGTATTTTTGTTTGGTAATGTCGAGCTTATCGCCCTTGCCGTAAAATTTGGTCTGCCACGTTCCGAGCCGGTCAGCCTTTTCCTTTTTTTCGGTCAGACGGTAGGAACCTTTCATCTTTTTATGGCTCAAAAGGTCGAGCGCTATGTATAAGTTACCCGCGTAACCGGGTTGTTTGTCGCCTGCTTTTCGGAAATTGGAAAACGCGCCCTTCTCGCCGTCGGGACTTTTCGTGCTGAAATCGAGCAGATCGAGACTGTCGTTTTTCAGGACTATCCGGCAGCCGTCGGTTTTCGAGAGCTTAAAGCCTTTTCCGAAAACCGCCCAGTCGGAATACGTCGCGGTGCTCATCGAAGCCTCGACCGGATCGGTAGGATTATTGCCGGTCGATTGAAAACCGATCCGCGCGTCGGGAAATCCCGTTTTGTCGAGCCACGCAAGAACTTCCGCGAGCGTGGATTTCTCCGTCAATCCCGCCGGCAAAGCGCTGCTTTGCGCCGCGATCGGCGAATTTAAGACAAAAGTCAAAGTCAACAAAAACAACGCCGCCGTGAAAATTTTCCATTTGTTCATATGTTTTCGCTCCGGTAAAAAATTTAAGTTAAATGCCTGTTCGTCACTTAAAGACGCTGGATCTTCAACAAAAGTTACACAAAGCGAAAAACGGCTGAGATGTTCAGCCGTTTTTTTGAAATAAGTTTGTTATAAGTCTTACCCGCCGGCTTGCACCGCGCTCGCTTCGCCCGATTCGCTCTGCTGACGGGCGTGATAACTGCTTCTGGTGAGCGGCGAAGATTCGACGTGTTTGAAGCCTAAATCGAGACCGATGCGCTTCCATTCGGCGAATTCTTCGGGCGTCACGTAGCGTTCGACGGGCAGGCGTTTTTCATACGGCTGGAGATATTGCCCGATGGTCATAATATCGCAGCTCACCGAACGCAGATCCTTCATCAGTTCGACGACTTCCTCGAAAGTCTCGCCCAAGCCAGCCATAATGCCGCTTTTCGTTTTCATCCGCGGAAACTGCGTATCGCGGTAATGCGCGGCGCGTTCGAGTAATTCCAAGGTCTGCGTGTATTTCGCGTCGGGACGAACCCTGCGGTAAAGCCGCGCGATCGTTTCCGTGTTGTGATTCAAGACTTCGGGACGCGCCGCTAAAACGGTGTTGAGCGCGTCTTCGTTGCCCTGAAAATCGGGAATCAAAACTTCGACGCGGCACTTGGGATTCATTTCGTGAACCTTGTAAATCGTCTCTGCCCAGTGCGCCGCGCCGCCGTCGGCGAGATCATCTCGGTTAACGGACGTGATAACGGCGTGTTCCAAGCCGAGATGCGCGACCGCTTCCGCGACGTGCGTCGGCTCCAACGGGTCAAGATCCATCGGCTTGCCTTTATTGACGGCGCAGAACCCGCAATGGCGCGTGCAGGTATCGCCGCCGAGCATAAACGTCGCGGTCTTATCCGTCCAGCATTCAAAAATGTTCGGGCACCGCGCTTCCTGGCAAACCGTGTGCAGATTCAAGCCTTCGATCAGACTTAAAACCTTGTTCTGATTGGTCGGATCACCTAAGCGAATGCGCAGCCAATCCGGTTTCGGGAGGCGTTCTTTCTTCTTTTTGGCAACAAACTTTTGGATTAAAACTTTTTCTTCGATCATAAAAAACTACTTAAAACTCTATCAAAACATTCTAACATTTTGCCGAAGCCAGAGCGACTTGACCACAATTAACTCAAAC
>DATLOR010000057.1:0-18816 GCA_035536135.1 Pyrinomonadaceae bacterium
CAATTTTGTTCCTGCTATAGGTTCAAAATCGTGCTGGTTTATCCATAAATATTCAGTTTGAAAACGGGTAAAATAGAATGTTTTTTATGGAGACAAAAATAGAACAAACCCTGAGTTTATTTCGAAAACTTCGAAAAGCTATAAGCCTTTGCCAAGGATTATTGACAAGGACTTATAGCTTTTCGAGCGGTGAAAAGAAATGCCTTTAGAAATCTTCTGCCAAAAAATCCAAACCGGTTAGGTTGTCTTCGGCATTTATGATGGTCGAAGGCTGCGGGAAATTGTAGCGTTTCGATAATACTTGAATGACATACGTACCGACCGGGATATCTTCAAATGTATAATAGCCGAAACTATTCCTTACGGTGGTTCTCGACTCTGAAAGAGCGCCGCCTGAAATCATCACCGTGACGCCTCTGAGCGGAGTGTTTCCATTTCTGACCTGTCCCGAAAGGCTGACGTTCGCCGCGGTCGTGAGAGTCGGCGTAAAGTAAATTTGGTCAAATTCGGCGGCGGAAAGGGCAGAAGCGCCGGTCGTATGCAATGCCGCGACGCCGATAAAACCGTTTGCCGCCGGAACTAATAAATTGTTCGTTCCTGTGCCTTGATTAACGGACGCATTGGCGGCGTTCGGGATGTCGGTGGCAATCGCGCCGGTTCCGCTCGTCGTCGGCAGCGTCGAGGTAAAAAGCTGCCAGTCTCCGGTTGCCGATCTGGTCACTCTGACGAGAATTCCGATATCGGTCAAACCGTTGGGAATCGTGCCGGTTGAGGAAATAACCGTGGTGTTGACCGCGCCGTTCACAATATATTCAAGCCTGATCTCATCGGCTCCGCTGTCGTCGCCGATGGCAAGCCGATAACCGTCAACCGTCGCGCTGGTGAGCGTCGCTTCATTCGCGTAAAGCCAGAAATACTGCTGGTTTGCCGCCGTGTGAGCCTGAAACCGGCGTCCCCAAAAAATGCCCCATTCCTGACTGGTTCCCCAGTTAGAAATCTGGCTGGACAGATACTCGGTTCCGGCGAAGGCGGGCGCGTTTAATCTTAAAGTATTGGAGCCGGTCGTGCCCGCCGCCACGTCGCTGTTCGCGACTACCCCCACGAACTAGTTGTTCCCGTCCACGGCGGATTGGAAATAAATTCCCCGTCGCTAAACGAATCGTAAAGCGTTTGCCCGAATGCCGTCACGCTTATCACCAAAACAAAAAAAGCTGCCGCCACGATCGACGCCAGTCTATCGATTAAATTCTTAAACATTGTTCCCCCCTAATTAACGAATGTATTGTCGCCTTTAGAAAATCAGCTCCCGACGATAGAAGGGGTTGTCGGTATAAAAGTTGAAAGTCTTAGATATTTTTGCCGCGTGGGCGATAAAACTCATGCAATTCTCCCATTTCTTAAATAATGTGTTTCTACCTATCAAATTTGCATAAATTTCATCCTCTAATTTATCCTCTCATTTGTTTTCAACGACAAATACAATTACACGCTCACACTTGGATAATTTGGAAAATAATGCTGTTCATATGCTGAATTATGATTCCGAAAAATAAATATTCTTCAAAATAACCAACCTCATTTCTACTAAAAAATCATCTTCGGTGACAGCTTATGGGTTATTCAGCGACAGCTTATGCGTCCACGTTGAAAGTTTATGGATAAATTCACAACAAAAAAAATATTTTTTTTAGCAATTTTTGAGAGTTTTTCACAAGCTTTCCCGGTTTTTATCAAAATCGCCGAAATTTTTAAATTTTGACTAAAATATATTTGCGAAGTTTTCCACAGAGTTTTCCACAGGACAGTTAGAAAGTTTTCCACAGATTCAGCAAAAATCACCCGTAAAATAATCGCAAAACCTAAAGTATTTTCTACTTGACAAGAAGAAAAACAGGTGTAAAATCCATCTACAAGTCAAAAATGCTTACGGGCTTTTGACCGGTACAAGGAGAGGCAGACAGAGCGGTGACGCATTGTTTGAGGGCAACGAAAGACGGAAATTAGTTGCTATTACGCCTTGAATCGAAGCCGAAAGGCTTTGCTCAAGAAAAAGTTGAAAGACTTTTTCCGAGTTGCTCGGATAAAAACGAACAACACTTTTTGGCAAGGAACCACCAGGAAGGAGAGCAGAAGTCGCTCATTGCAAAATGAGCCTCGTTGCCGGGAACGTAACCGGCGGTGGAGGAAAAGCCACCACAACAAAAACCTATCGGCACAGTGTTTCGAGAGAAACACAGCAAAATGTAAGAACAGTAAAATGAGAAAACATTTTGTGTGCTGACCGGAAATCTGCTCGCCGCGAGCCTTTTCGGAATACAAAAAAATCGGCAATGAGTAAGGTGTACATCTGAAAATTGCCAACCTTAAAAGTAAAGAATGCTTCGGCATTCCTAAAAGTTAAGGCAAAAATTAGGTGTTGCGTTGAGAAATCAAGGCGGCACCTAGTTTTTTTGTTTGGTCTTTAGACTGATTCCGCATTTTGCCAACCCTTTTTTTAAACCTTACAATTAAACCTTATGTTTATTGACCGCGTAAAAATTAAAATCAAAGCAGGCGACGGCGGAAATGGTGTGACGGCTTTCCGGCGCGAAAAATTTGTTCCGCGCGGCGGACCCTCGGGCGGCGACGGCGGTGCGGGCGGAAGCGTCTGGCTCGAAGCGACCGAAGGCTTAAACACCCTGCTTCACCTGCGCTACAATCCCGAACACAAAGGCGAACGTGGACGGCATGGCGAAGGCTCGAACCGGCACGGCAAAGACGGCGAAGATACCACGGTTCAGGTTCCGGTCGGAACACAGGTTTTCGACGTCGAATCGGGCGATCTGGTTTTCGATTTTACCGAAGCCGGACAGCGTTTTCTGGCAGCAAAAGGCGGCAAAGGCGGTTGGGGAAATCAGCATTTTGCGACACCGACGCGCCGCGCGCCGAAATTTCATTACACGGGACGACCGGGCGAAGAAAAGGAATTACAGCTCGAGCTGAAATTAATCGCCGACGTCGGGCTCGTCGGTTTTCCGAACGCGGGAAAATCCACGCTGATTTCGGTCATTTCCGCCGCGAAACCCAAAATTGCCGATTATCCTTTTACGACTCTTGAGCCGAACTTGGGCGTGGTTGATCTCGGCGACTTCAATACTTTTGTCGTTGCCGATATTCCGGGTTTGATCGAAGGCGCATCGGAAGGCGCGGGGCTCGGCGACCGCTTTTTGCGCCACGTCGAACGCACGAAACTGATGCTGCATCTGGTTGATGTTTCGTCGCTTTCGGAAAGAGATCCGGTCGAAGATTACGAAATCATCAACCACGAGTTGGCTAATTACGACGCGAATTTGGCGGACCGACCGCAAATCGTCGTTGCGACAAAACTTGACGCGCTGGACGAACCCGAGCGTCTGGAAAGATTGCGCGAAAGAGCAAAAAAAGACGGCAAAGATTTTCTTGAAATTTCGGCGGTCACGAATCTCGGAACAAAAGAGCTCGTTTCGGCAGTGGCTAAAAAACTGACAGAAATAAAAGAAACGGAAGCGGAAATAAAGAAATCGGAAATTGATTTAAGCGAGCAGGGTGATGATTAGGGATTTATTCGAGATGCGGATGAATGACGGCTCGCGGCATTTTGTCGATATGCCGGAAGCCGTCTTTTTTGACGAATTTGCCGATCACGTCGAAGAATTGGACGGCGCGGAAATCACCGAATTTATCGCCGACGGCGTTTTGGAAATGTGGCTCGAATTCGATTTCCGCGGGCATCAATTTTCGGTCGGCAATCAACTGGGCGATTACTGGTTTTTTGTCCGCGACCCTGAGTGCCCCGAGGAAATTTTGTTTGAAGTAATTGACCATTTCCGTACGCTTTTAGAAAGATGAAACGAATTGCATTTTACGGCGGCTCGTTTGACCCGCTTCACAAAGGTCATTTGACGATTGCGCACGTCTTGTCGGAAATTTTTAAGCTGGACGAATTCGTTTTTATTCCGGCTTTTCACGCGCCGCACAAAAAGGAGAAAAAGCCGACTTCAGCATTTCACCGTTTTGCGATGCTTGCGCTGGCGACGAATGACCAACCGCACATCAAGGTTTCCAAAATGGAGCTCGATGTTCCCGAACGTCCTTATTCGGTCGAAACATTGACAAGATTGAAAAATGAATTGATCGATACGCAGATTTTTTTCGTGATGGGCGCGGATTCCTGGGCTGAAATTACAACGTGGCGCGAATGGGAGACGGTTCTGACGCTCGTCAATATCATCGTCGTCACGCGTCCCGATTACGAAATCGGTTTCGCGCACGTGACGGATGAAATTCGGGAAAGGATTATTGATTTGAGGAAACCCAAACCAGAAAATCAATCCGAAATCCAAAATCCGAAATCCAAAATCTATATCACGGATTCGGTGCAGATTGACGTTTCAGCGACGGAAATCCGGCAGAAAATCAAGGAAAAGACAAACGATTGGCACGAAGATGTGCCGCAGGCGGTTGCAAAATACATCGAAAAATACGAACTTTATAAATGATGGAACAAACACAGGAAAAAACTTTACAGCGCGAAAGCGTTTCGGTCGAGATCGAACAAAGCTCGACGCCTTTTGCGGAACTCGACGAAACCGTCAAACTGGCTCTCCACTCGGCGAGCGAGAAAAAAGCCTTTGATCTGGTCGGGCTCGATTTGCGCGAGGTTGCGAGCTTCACGGAATTTTTTATCATCGCGAGCGGCGCAAACCAGCGCCAGGTGCAGGCGATCGCCGACGAAATCGAGGAACAGCTCAAAAAACAATTGAAAACAAAACCCGTCCGCACCGAAGGCTACGGCTCAGCGGAATGGGTTTTGATGGATTACGGCGATTTTATCGTTCATATTTTCGAGCAGAAAGCGCGTGAATTCTACGATTTGGAACGCTTGTGGCGCGATGCGAAAAAGGTCGAATTACCCGCAGAACTTTAAGTAAAAAGGCAAAAGGTAAAAGGCAAAACGTTTTCTTTTACCTTTTACCATTTACCTTTTGCCTTATGAAGTTTCGCTTTCTTTGGGTCGGTAAAACAAAAGATAAAAACTGGCGGGCGCTGCAGGAAGAGTATTTTGCACGCCTTTCGCATTTTGTGCGGTGCGAAATTGTCGAGCTGAAAGACGCAGGCAAGGAAATCGAGGGCAAACTAATTTTAGATAAGCTGAATCAAAGCACATTCGTCTGTTTATTGGACGTGAAGGGACGCTCGATTTCTTCGCACGATTTAGCCGCCAATCTGGAAAATTGGCAGAATCGCGGATTGAAAGAGGTAACTTTTATCATCGGTGGCGCGGAAGGTGTCGCGTCTGAGGTTGTCGAAAGGGCGGATAATAGTTTATCCTTGTCGTTTCTAACCTTTACGCACGAAATGGCGCGTGTTGTAATGTTGGAGCAACTTTATCGGGCATTTACAATTATAAAAGGGTTTCCATATCAAAAATGAGTGAACTGAATTTGAAAGACATTAAAGAAAAACTAATCGCCGAACGCGAAAATCTGTTGAAAAAACTGAAGGAAAACGATCTTTCGGTTGACGATTCCGAAACTCCCGACCCGGTTGATTTAGCGGTCAGAAATTATTCCAAAAACGTGATGCTGGCGGTTTCCGAAAACGACAGCCGTCAATTGATCTTGATCAACGAAGCGTTGGAACGCATCGACGATGAAGAATACGGCACGTGCCAGAACTGCGAAAAGGAAATCAAACCGAAACGCCTCGACGCAATTCCCTGGGCGCGTTATTGTTTGGATTGCCAGGAACTTGTCGAAAAAGGCTTGTTGGAAGAAGATTAAACCTAAGTAAAAAGGCAAAAGTAAAAAGGTAAATTTATCGGCTATTTGAACTAATTGAGTATTGCTCCGGTTAGGATAATTTTGCCTTTTGTCTTTTTACTTTTGCCTTTTGTCTATGTTCAAAACAATCTACGATTCCCTCTTAACTCTCGCATATCCCCAAATCTGTCAGGTTTGCAGTAACTGCGTCGAAATGAGCGCGGACGGCGTGGTTTGCCGAAAATGCTGGCAAAGAGCGCGCATCTTTTCAGGCAGTGAAACTCTATGTGCGAAATGCTCCGCCTTTTTACAGGAAAAACCCTCAAATTTTCAAACCTTCTGCCGCGTTTGCGACGAGCATTTTTATGATACTGCCCGCGCGGTCGGGCTTTACGAAAACGCGCTTGCCGCTTCGATCCTCCATCTCAAACGCGAGCCTTTTGTCGCAAAAACTCTTAAAAATCTTTTTATTTCCGCTTTTGAAAAATCGCCCTTTCAGGATTCGAGCGTGATAATTCCGGTGCCGCTTTCAAAGAAACGTTTTTTGGAGCGCGGCTTTAATCAGGCGGAAGTTCTAGCGGAGATTTTAGCGAAACAAACTAATCTAAAAATTGATCGGCAAAGTCTTGCGCGCAAAGTGCATACGCCCGTGCACCGCGCGGCGATGGATCGGCGCGCGCGTGAGCTAACGGTCGAAAACGCCTTTGAAGTAACGCGTCCGAAGCTCGTCAAAGGCGAAAAAATCCTGCTCGTCGACGACGTTTTCACATCCGGCGCAACAACTTCAACCTGCGCCAAAGTCTTAAAGAAAAAAGGCGCGGACAAGGTTTATGTGCTAACCATTGCCCGCGCGATCTGAAACAATTACGAATTATCAATTACGAATTACGAATTGAAGAAATTTATTTCCGATATTCGTAATTCGTAATTTGAAATTCGCAATTGACTTATGGAGCATCGTATTTCGGTGCGGCTAAATCGCCGTCCAAACCGAATTGCGTAATTAAGAACGAACCGTTCGAACTGCGGATAACATACCAAACGCCCGTCGAAGGGCGGAAAATTCCGATGTCGTCTTTGCCGTCGCCGTCGTAATCGCCGACCACCGGAACGTCGCCCACGACGCCCCAGTTCGTGATCTGAACGCCGCCGTTCGAGCTGTTGAGAATATACCAGGCGCCGTTGCGGAAAACGGCTTGGTCGGTTTTGAAATCGCCGTCGAAATCGCCCTGCGCCGGAACATCGCCGTTCGCACCGAAACCGACCGCACCGAAGGCGTTATTCGAACTGTTCAAGCGATACCAAAAACCGTTCGACGGTCGGAAAACGGAAACATCATATTTTCCGTCGCCGTCATAATCGCCCGGGGTCGGGATGTCGCCGGTTAAGCCGAATTGCTGAATAACCGCCGCGCCGTTCGATGAATTCAGACGATACCAAACGCCGGTCGAAGAACGAAAGACGGCAAAATCAGCTTTCGCGTCGCCATCGTAATCACCGGCGGCGGGAACATCGCCCGCCGCGCCGAACTGCACGATGCCGACCGTGTTGTTACTGCTCAGAAAATGATACCAAACGCCCGTCGAAGGGCGGAAAACACCGATGTCCGAAATATTGTCGCCATCATAATCTTCCGGGGTCGGGATGTCGCCGTTTGAGCCGAAACCCTGAATCCGAAACGAATTATTCGAACTATGATTGATATACCACGCGCCGTTTGACGGGCGAAAAACGGAAACGTCCGTCTTAAAATCGCCGTCGAAATCCGCCGAAGCGCGGGCGCGGACAATTCTGTCGATCTGCCCGTTTGAATAGCAAACGTAAACTTCGCCGTCTTCGTCTTCGCCGAATGAAATGATACTACGCGGCGTATCCTGCATTAAGATCTGCGTTGCGCCGTCCCAACGCCAGATCTCGCCGGTGCAGTAATCGGCGTAAACGTATGCGCCGTTCGGCAAATTTCCCTGCCCGCCGCGATAGACATAACCGCCCGTGATCGAACAGCGTCCCGCCGAATGCGAGTATTGAAAGATCGGCGGCGTTTGGATCAATGTCGTCGGGCAATTGCCCGCAATATTGGTGTTGCACTGCGTTCCCTCATAAACACGCCAGCCGTAATTTCCGCCGCCGTTCGCGATCACGTCAACTTCCTCGATCGCATTTTGCCCGACATCGCCGACCCACATTGCATTACTTCCGCCGCGGTCAAACGACCAACGCCACGGATTTCGCATCCCGTATGTCCAGATTTCCTGACACGATGCTCCTGCCGTCGTGCTTCCGCCGTCGCACCGCGCCGTGCCTGTTCCCGTAAAAGGATTGGTCGGCGGGATCAGATACGGATTCGGCGAACCAGCCGGAATATTGACATCAATGCGCAGAAGTTTTCCCAGAAGGACCGAAAGATTCTGGGCGCGATTGCCCGGATCGTCCGCCGAACCGCCGTCGCCCATTCCGATGTACAGATAGCCGTCGGGACCAAATTCGACCATTCCGCCGTTATGATTCGAAAACGGCTGCGGAATATTTAATAAAATTCTTTCCGTCGCAATATCGCCCTGATTCGAACTGCCTGTTCCGGTCGTCGTCCGGTATTCGGCGATCACCGTGCCGCCGTCGCCGGCGCGCGTGTAATCCACGTAAAACTTGCCGTTCGTGGCAAATTGCGGGTGAAAAGTTAGTCCCAAAAGTCCGCGCTCGCCCCCGGCGAGTATTTTTGAAGTCAAATTTATAAAATCTGTCGGCACGCTCGCCCCCGGCTGAAAAACCTTAATAATCCCGGTTTGCTGAACGACAAAAATCCGCTTGCTTCCGTCTTTCGCGCTTCTGAGCAAAACCGGACTGCTCACGACCCCGGTTGGCAGAAATGTCTGCAACCGCGAGGTATAAGGCGCCGGAACCCCTTGCCCGAACATATTCATCGTTAGAGCAACCAAAAACAACCCTGCCCAAAATCCTAATTTCTTCATCTTTTTCTCCAATGTAAAAATTTCTAACGGGGGATTTTTCCTTTTCCGAGCTTTTGTAAATCTTCTTCGGCATTTTCGAGATCGCGGCTTCGCGAACATCTGCCGACATGAAGTTTCCCGTCTTCATCGGCAGTGGCGTAGATCAGATATTTTCCGCCTTTCTTAAACCAAGCCTGATACCGCGCGGTTTCGTAAACGAGTATTTCAACTTTTGCGGCGTCCGAGCCTTTCCAGTATTTTTCGACCTTAAAATCAAACGTCCGCGTATCGCCATCTTTGTCCTCGCCGACGACTTCGCCGGCGAAAACGGCTTTCGACTGGCTGTAAGCCGTTTGAAACGACGCGATCGCGCATTTTGAATTGAAATTTACCGCGCTTTCCGCTTTCTGTAAATTAGACAAAAAACCGAAGACGCCGGCTGAAAAAACAAACGCCAAAGCAATAGTAGTTCTGATTTTCATTTCTTTTCCTGCCCGAAAAGGCTTGCTAAAGATTGTTTAAATTGTAACGATTCGGCAAAGGGAAAAGCAAGACAAATGTGATTCAAGCTTTAAGATTCGGGATTTAAGATTTCAAATTTTGAATTTTGAATCTTGAATCTAGAGCCGGTAACGAACCTTTTTCCTTTTCAAATCCGCGTCTTCGTTCTCGAAATTTTGCAGGCGCAAAGTTACGTCCGCCGTCATTTGCAAGTCGGATTTTTCGCCTCGCTGCAAGTGAAAATAACCCGCCGCCGCGATCATCGCCGCGTTGTCGGTCGAAAGATGTTTTGACGGAAAATAAACCGGCAGATTCATTTTTTCGCCGAATTTTTCAGCCGCTTCGCGCAGCGCGAGATTACACGCGACGCCGCCCGCGACGATCAAAGTTTTCGGCTGAAGTTCTGCCGCAAGTTTTTCGACATTCGTCATCAGACTTTTAACGACCGTCGCCTGAAAGCTCGCCGCGATGTCTTTGATCAATTGATCCGGCGTTTCGTTTTCCCCGGCAGGAGTAATTTCATTTTCGCGGATGTAGCGCGAGACGGCGGTTTTCAAGCCGCTGAAACTGAAATCCGGTCGCCCGTCGGAAATTTTCGCGACCGGAAATTTTATCTTTGCCGCGTCGCCTTCGCGCGCCAATTTTTCGATCACCGGTCCGCCCGGATAACTAAGCCCGAGCATTTTGCCGACTTTATCAAAAGCTTCGCCCGCCGCGTCGTCGCGGGTACGCGAAACGATCTTGTATTTGCCTTCTTCGGGAATGTAAAAAAGATTCGTGTGTCCGCCCGAAACGATCAAAGCGAGCGCGGGATATTCTGGCGGCGGATTTTCAAAAACGATCGAATAAACGTGTCCTTCGATATGATTCACGCCGACCAGCGGAACTCCCAACCCCCACGCGAGAGCCTTTGCATAGCTGACGCCGACGAGCAGCGAGCCGATCAAGCCGGGACCCTGCGTGACAGCGACCGCGTCAATATCCTGAAAAGTAACGTTCGCTTTTTCGAGCGATTCTTTGACGACCGGCTCGATCTTTTCGAGATGTTCACGCGCCGCGAGCTCGGGGAAAACTCCGCCGAACGGACGGTGCAGTTCGATCTGCGATGAAATGACCGACGATAAAATCTCCCTTCCGTCACGGACAACTGCGGCGGCAGTTTCGTCGCACGAACTTTCAATGCCCAAAATCAACATTTTTAAATTGTAATACAAAAAGAAAAATCGCGTCTTTCAGGGAAAAAAAACGCGATGCTGGGGTGAAAATTAAACCTTTAAAATTTATTGTCTTTTTTGTTCGATCTGCGCGGGGCTTTGCATGCCGCCATCCTTCGCGCCGCCGATAAAACCGCCTAAAAATAATATTGCCCCAATAATGATAAAAGCCAGCACACTTAACAAAGCCCAAATCGTCCCGCGATACGACCGTGCCGTGTCTTCCCTGACCACTCTGTCCTCGCCGTCAACTGTTATAACATCTTTTGCCATATTTCTTTCTCCTTAAAAATAGTTTCGATATTTTCACTCAATAGCTTCGCAATGCGTGTGCCAGACGGAGAAACTTCGACAACTGCTGATGTTTGCTGGGTTATCAATAAAAATCGGCAAAGATTTCGTATCGTAACAAAACGCAGTTTTGAACGATTTTGATACATATTTTCTAAGCTTATTCCTCTCCCGGAAACTACCGAACAATTCACTTAATTTCTGTCTTTTCTTAAATTAAACGTGAAAATAATTTCACCTCCAGTGTTTTTTTATTGTAGAAACCGCGCCTGTTTCGTATAATCCAACAAGCGTTCCCGCAGCGCACCCAGCAAATATTAAAAATTAACGGAGAAAAATTAATGAATTTCCAAAGCAAGTTTTTCAAAACTGCTCTGCTCAGCTTCGCTTTTATTGTATTGAGTTTTACAGCGGTAAATGCTCAATCATCGGACGAATACTCGTTTAAGGTCACGAACAACACCGACAGCACGATCAAGAAACTTCTGGTTGCGGAAGCCGGAAAAAAATACGGCTATTTTGACATCGGCAAAGGCATTGAGCCGGGAAAAACGGTCACACTCGTGTGGGATAAATCAACCAATAACCAAAGCTGCATCCAATATTTCAAAGCTGTTTACGCGGACGGCACCGAATCGGAGCCCGCAAAATTCGATTTTTGCGAGGACGAGCTTGAACTGGTTTTTGACAATTAAGCGAAGTTTGAAACAAATAAAAAGCGTGCATTGAAAGAAATTTCCAATGCACGCTTTTTGATTTGAATTTCTGCTAATCATTATTCCAGATCTGCAAAACTTCCCAATTTTCGCGTGAAAGCTCGACGCCTTCGGAAAAGTGCGCGAGAAAATCGGCGCGAAGCCGCGCAGCTTCGGTTTCCAGATATCCGTCCAAAGCTTTCCGGTCGCGCGCTTCATATTGGATCCGGTAACGGTTTTCACCGGAACGCGTCAGGCGCGCGCCGCTGAAAAAACCCGTTTCAAGCAAATCAGGAATATGCCGCTCAATCATATATTTTTCGTATTTTTCGCTTAAATCCGTGCGAACCGTCGCGGTTATTTCGTAAATTATCATATCGCCTCAAATAATTTTAACAATGATCATCGTCATATCGTCGTGCTGTTTCGCACCGTCGGCAAATTTGTCGGCGCAGGCGACGATGTGCGTTAAAATTTCTTCGCTCGGTTTATCGTATACGATTTTGAGCTCTTCGAGCATCGCGTCTTCGCTCCATTCTTCTTCCGCCGGATTCATCGCTTCCGAAATTCCGTCCGTGTAGCCGACGAGCAGATCGCCTTCTTCCAATTGAATTTCGCCCTGCGTGTAATTGACGAACATCGTCGGCAGCATTCCGACGACCGCGCCGCCTTCTTCGAGGCGCGAGACTTCGCCGTTTTTGTGCAGCACGAACGGCGGATTATGTCCGGCATTGACGTAGATCAGTTTGCGCGTTTTGAGGTTGAGCTGCGCGTAAAAAAACGTTGCGTAGCGGTTGGCGGTCGAGGCTTCATAGACGAGCGTGTTGACGTGTTTCATCAATGCCGCGAGATCGCTCCCGCAATGAATCGCCTGACCGCGCAAGCTCGCCTGAAGACTCGCCATCATCAGCGACGCGCCGATTCCCTTACCCGAAACGTCGCCGATCGCGATGCCGAAATTCCCTTCCGGCAGTTCGAGAAAATCGTAATAATCGCCGCCGACGCCGAGCGCCGGACGGCACGCGCCGATGTAGTCCAAACCTTCGGTCGGCGGCAGTTCCTGCGGAAAAAGTCTTTCCTGAACTTCGCGGGCGATTTCGAGCTCGCGATTCAGGCGTTCTTTTTGCGCGGCTTCGCTCGCGATCGCCTCGGTCAGGCGCGAATTTTCTAAGGCTAAACCCGTTTGCGCGGCAACCGACTTTAAAAGGCGCAGATCGTTCGGCGAATACGGTTCTTCCGAGCGTTTCGGACTCAGAGAAATAACGCCCGAAAGACCGTTTTTTGAGCCGATCGGCAGAAGCAATTGCGAATTCAAGCTTTGCAGTTTCGCGCGCTCTTCGCTCTGGATCTCCTCGTTGACCCACGATTCTTCGTCATCCTGATAGATCGTCAGCGGCTCGTTTTTCTTGAGTTTTTCGACCGTTTTATCGGTTTCGGAAAATTCGATGGTCGGCGCGGTTTCATACCCGAGCACGTAGGCGGGCTGAAATTCGTTGCCGTTTTTTAACAAAAGCGCGATCTGCGGAACGTGCAGAGATTCCGAGATTTTTGTCGAAACCGTTTCGAGCAAGGGCTTTGTTTCGACCATCGTCCGCACGTCTTCGCTTAAGTCCGAGAGAATCTGCTCGGCGTTGTAGGCTTCGCGGAAAAATTTGCGGTCGATCCAGACGCGCAGATTTTTCGCGGCGTAATCGATCAGAGGAATCAGCGCAAATCCGGCGGCGACGAATCCGATCTGCTGGGCGGCGGAAAATTCGGCGTTTTGGCGGAAAATCCAGATCACGCCGAAAATCACTAAGATCAACGAAACGAACTGCAAAGCCTTGATGCCGTTTCGCGCCAGCGCATACTGCAAACCCTGCCGCACGACGACGCTCACGTCCATCGCCCGCTGGACGACGATCACATAAGCCATCGTCAGCGGAAACAAAAGAATCGAAATTAACGCCAAGATCGCAAACCACGAAGGAACAAGCTGGAAAAACCCGAGATTTTTTCCGCTCACCAGCCGATAAATAACGATGAAAAGCGAAGGCAGCAGCGAGATGGAAGTTCCGACATACAAGATCCGCAAACGACGGCGCGAATCTTTGTTTTCGAGCGTTCCGCTTTTGGTCGCGAGCATCGAGAAAAACAATGTAAACGCGATCATCGTCAGAACCGTAAAAAACTTATCGTACGGCGCGGTCACGTTGTCGATGCTTTCCCAAAACCGCTGCCAGCCGAAAAATCTGCCGATCTGTTCAAAAAGATTGGCAGTTCCGTTAAGCGCGAGCGGCACGAGCAGGATCCATTTAACAAACGGATGGCGGCGGTCGAAATCGAATCTTTCGGGAAAATAAAGCCCGAAAAGCAGCAGCCAGACGCCGAGCAGTTCCATCGACGACGCCTGAAAAAGCTTCGGCAGAGTTCCGCCGCTGGCGCCTTCCATCGCGATCGAGCCGATGCCGATCAGGAGAAACAATAAAACCCAGGCGACCGGATCGCGCGGACGCAGAAAGGCGACATAAAACCCGAGCAGGTAAGAAATCAAAGGCAAAAGCAGGAGAAAGATAAAGGTCGTCAAAAAATCGGGAAACCATTGGCGAAAGGTCTGGTTCATCGGCAAACCGGTCACGGCAATTTCGCGCCGGACGGTTTCGCCCGTTTCGTTCGTGCGTTCGACGGTGTAATTGACCTTTTCGCCGACGCGCGTTTTGGCGAGCTCTTCGAAAAGCATCGTTCCGTCCGTCAAAGGTCTTCCGTTGATCGCCGTGAGCGTATCGCCGATCTGCATTCCGGCTTCGGATGCTTCGGGCAAAATATACAGGACTTTGGCTTTCTGAAGTTCAAAAGGAATGCGGATCGCCGTGCTTTGATTGATCGTCCGGCTGAGCATCATCAGCGTGCGATTGCCGTGCTGAACGAGTGCGGTCATTGCGAGAATAAAGAACAAAATCAGTGGAATATAAAGAAAAGTCCGTTTTTTCATAGATTAAAAACTTTGTGGTGTCTGCTTTCGTAAAAACAACATAGCACATCTTTTCTGTGATTATCTAATATTTTCTGTCAAATTTCCGAGGTTTTTTTATGCTGAAAATCTATTTTCTTTCAGGCATTATTTTGACGTTTTGCTTTTCCTCCGGCGCTTTCGGTCAAACCCGGCAGATCGCCGGCTTCAGGCACAGGCAAGACAAGATAAATTCGCAGGTTTTGGGCGAAGAACGCACAATTCTGGTGCGTGTTCCGGCAAATTACGAACTGACGGACGAAAGATTTCCCGTCGTTTACATGACGGATGCGCATCCGCCGCAAAACGCGAGGATGGCGGGAATTATCGAACAGCAGGCGTGAGGCGGAATGATGCCGGCTTTGCACAAATATTCAAAATGACTGCATAAAATAAACGCGAGCGACTTTAATTTAAAGAGATATACCGGCAGGTTTCTTCTTTTGTTTTCCTTTGCGGCTTTGCGGGAGTCTTAGAAAGTTTCCCGCAAAGCCGCAAAGTTTTTGGATTTTATTCATCTCAACTGAATATTTGTGCAAAGCTGAATGATGCCCGAAATGATTCTTATCGGTATCCAAAACACGAATCGTTCAAGCTTTGCCCGGATGTTCGGAATTTATTGCATAAAGGTTAAGCTTTATTCATTTCAGCTGAACATTTGTGCAAAGCCAATATTTAACTAGTTAATAACGGATTAATAATTTGGTTTTAATTTCTCTTCCCGGTAAAACCGGGAGTGATTTTACCGGGAAACACCCTGACTTTGTAATGAGAATGCGAGGGAAACACCCAATACTCCGGAGAGCACCAATTAAACACTCGCATTGACATGTAAATGAACCGGGAGTATGCTTTCAAACACCTTCTTAGCCCACGCCATCCAAAAAAAAGAAGTCTGGTTACAGAACCGAGATAGGCTTATTTGGCTAATCAACAGGGCATCCGGAAGAGGTAAATGCCGATCATTAAGCTGCAGCGAATGTCTGATCCCAATTTTTAGCCATCCGCTTTTTCGAAATGGAGATTCTTCAAATGTTTGATCAGACCGATAATAAAAGTAACCATGCCAATGTCGTAGAAGACTTTCAGGTTTCAGAACTCCGCTATCGACGTCGTTTAGAAGCGGCACGGGACGGTATCATAAATCTCGATGTCGTCAGTCAGATCCGCTACCGCAAGCTTTTTGAATCGAGCCGTGACGGGATACTTATTCTTGACTCGTTAACCCGAAAAATTACCGATGTTAATCCGTTTATGATTGAATTGCTGGATTACACGCGGGAGGAATTTCTCGGCAAGGAGCTCTGGGAAATCGGGTTGCTGAAGGACGAGGAAGCCAGCAAAGACGCGTTTCGTGAATTACAGAGAAGGGGATACATCCATTACACGGATCTTCCGCTCGAAACCAAATCGGGAAAGCGCCGTGACGTAGAGTTTATCAGCAACGTCTTTGTCGAGGACGACCGCTGCATTATTCAATGTAATATCCATGACATTACCGGACGCAAAGCCGCTGAAAATGCGCTGACCAAGCTGACCGACGATTTGGAACAAGCGGCTTTGGAATATCAAAGAGTTCTTAATCATTCGCTCGATGTGATCTGCCAGATCGATGAAGAAGGGCGGTTTATTCTGGTGAGTGCCGCCGCTAAAAAAGTGTGGGGATATGAACCCGAAGAATTGATCGGCAGGATGTATATGGATGTGATTCATCCTAATGATCGGTCTAAAACAGCGCAAGCCGCCCGTGATATTATGTCCGGGCATCCGACCTCCACCTTCGAAAACAGCTCTGAACGGAAAGACGGCTCGGTCGCGCATACTCTGTGGTCGGCTAACTGGTCGGAACCCGACAAGATAATGTTTTGCGTCGCGCGTGATATCAGTCCGATCAAACTTGCCGAGGCGGCGCTCAAAACGAGCGAGGCAAATTATCGCAGCCTGATTGAATCGTCCCCGGCGATCATCTATGTCGCCCAACCGTTTCCGCCTTATGAAACCATTTACATCAGCCCGAACGTCGCTATCTTCGGTTATCCGCAGGAGGAATGGGTAAAATATCCCGATATGTGGCTGAATCTCATTCACGACGAAGATCGCGAACGTGTTCTGCGGGAAATTGATGAAGCACTGAGCCAAAATCTCGATACCGAGCTCGAATACCGGATTAAAGCAAGTAACGGTCGGATTCTTTGGCTCCAGGATAAGGGGCGTTTTATTACTGACGCACAGGGAAATAAGACCGGTTGGCAGGGAGTGCTTTTGGACGTGACGAAAACAAAAGAGCTCGAAGGGCAGCTTCGCCAGGCACAGAAACTCGAATCGGTCGGACTGCTGGCGGGCGGCATCGCCCACGATTTCAATAATATGCTGACGGCGATCAACGGTTACAGCGATTTGACCCTACGAAGATTAAAGGCGGACGATCCGCTGCGCCGCAACCTCGAAGAAATTAAAAAAGCCGGAATTCGCTCGGCGATGTTAACCCACCAGTTATTAGCTTTCAGCCGCCAGCAAATGCTGCAGCCGGTAGTTATGAAGCTCAATGAGGTGATCTTTGACACGATTAAGATGCTGAGACGTGTGATCGGCGAAAATATCGAGCTTGTCGCCGTGCTCAATCCAAAAACCGGTCGGGTAAACGTTGACCCCGGACAGCTTTCACAAATCATCATGAATTTAGCGATCAACGCGCGGGATGCGATGCCGGACGGAGGAAAGCTCACGATTGAAACCGCAAATGTATTTCTCGATCAGACTTATACCAGCCGTCACGAAGGGATTCTTCCCGGTTCATACGTGATGTTCTCGGTGAGCGACATTGGGATCGGGATGAATGCCGAAACGCAAAAACACATGTTCGAGCCGTTCTATACAACCAAAGAGATCGGTAAGGGGACGGGATTAGGACTTGCAACGGTTTACGGCATCGTCAAACAATCGGGCGGCAGCATCGAATTCCACAGTGAGAAAAACATCGGAACAGCGTTTAAGATTTATCTGCCGCGTGTTGTCTCGGGAGCCGGAAAAACGGAAATCGCGCAGAACTCCATCGAAATACCAAAGGGAACGGAAACGATTCTCCTGGTCGAAGATGAAGACCTCGTGCGAAATCTAGCATTCGAGGTTCTCAAAGACTGCGGTTACCGGGTGCTCGAAGCCCGCAACGGTGTAGAAGCGCTCGAAATCTGTGAAAAAGAAGATCGCAATATCGATTTACTGCTGACGGACGTCGTGATGCCGCTGATGAGTGGTCATGAATTGGCTGGCAAGATAACTCAAATCTATACTTCTGTGCGCATTCTCTTTACGTCGGGCTACACGGACGACGAAGTTATTCGCCACGGGGTGATCGGACTTGGCACAAACTTTATTCAGAAGCCGTTTTCTCCCGTCGCACTGACACAGAAAGTAAGAGAAATTCTTGGCTCGTCAAATTAAGCCGAAATGAATAAAGCAAAACCTTTATGCAATAATGTCTGAATATTTGTGCAAAACATATATCTTCACATTAAAATTACAAACTGAAACCGACCGTAAAACGCCGGTTTGAACAACCGCAAAAAGGTGAAAATATTATGAAAAGAAACTATTTATTGTTGGCGGCATTGCTGTGCGGTGTTTTTTTGGCGGGAATTTCCCCGGCGGCGCAGGCGCAAACCGGCGGCACGATGAAAATAAAGATCTTTCTTCCCAAGGATGATACAAATGGTGAGATCGAATTGGTCGCCGTCGAGCGAACCGTTAAAAAGACCAGCCGCATCGCCGATGCCGCACTGCGCGAATTGCTCAAAGGCGCGAGCGACGATGATCGCAAAAAAGGTCTGACGGACAGTTATTCGGTCAAGTCGATCATCACCGGGCGCGACGAATGCCAGGGCGACAAGATGAAACCGCTCGGCGCTTACCTGATCGGCGTGACGATCAAAAAAGGCGTCGCGATCGTCAATTTTCGTCCCGAAGCCGAATGTTACCTGCAATCGGCGATCACGGCGATGGATTACGTGATGAAACCGATCGAAGCGACACTCAAACAATTTCCGTCGATCAAAGGCGTCGATTACGCGCTCAACGGCAAAATCATTACCGAATGGGACGCTTAAAAAACGAGTGAATAACTATTAAATTTTTGTGACTTTTAGTTCTGATAAATTGCCACTAGCTGTTTTTGTTACAAAATTAGTAACAAAAACAGGCTTTAGCCGAACTCAAATAAAAATATCAATCATCCTTTTGCTTTAGCTAAAGCTAATTCGGAAGATTATTTTATATTTGGCTAAAGCCGTTTTCTTCATTAAGCTCCACTAGCTAAAGCTAGTGGCAATTTATGCCATGTCAACAAAATCCAGGTGGAAAGCGGAAAGTAAAAATACTTTCCGCTTTTCACTTTAACCTCCG
>DATLOR010000058.1:0-23472 GCA_035536135.1 Pyrinomonadaceae bacterium
ATGAACATGGAAGAACAAATTAAAAATTACATCGAGAGCCAGCCGGAGCCAAAACGCAGTGACATGCAGGCGTTGCACGACGTCATTCAGAAAGTAATGCCGGCATGTAAATTATGGTTCCTCGATGGCAAAGACAGCGAAGGTAAAACTGTTTCTAATCCTAACATAGGGTATGGATTTTACACCATAAAATATGCTGATGGAACAACCAGAGAGTTTTATCAAATTGGTTTAAGCGCAAACAAAACCGGAATCTCTGTTTATATCCTTGGTATCGAAGATAAGAAATACTTAGCCGAAGCCTATGGCAAAGAACTCGGCAAGGCGAGCGTGACCGGGTATTGCATCAGGTTCAAAACTCTAAAAGACATAAACATTGAAATACTTGAAGCGGCAATACGATATGGGTTTGAGGCTCAGAATGAAAAAGGCTGACTGATGAAATAAATTTTTCGTGTGGTCGGTCTTCTTGGTTTACATACTGTTCGACAAAAAAAATTATGAAAGTTTTACTTTGGATGGCGATGGCGATTTGCCTTTCCTCGAATCTTTGTTTTTCGCAAGTAAATTTTAGCGACGAGAGCAAAAAATATATCGATTTCAACGACCCGGTGATCGTTTTCAAAAATGCGCTTTTGATCGACGGCAAGGGCAACCCTGCCAAGCCGTATCAAACCGTCATTATCCGCAACGGCAGGATCGACTGGATCGGTGATGATGCAAATGCGTTAGTGCCGCGAGATGGGAAAATAATTGATCTCGGCGGCAAAGCACTTATGCCCGGCTTAGTGATGCTGCACGAGCATCTGTACATATCAGCTTTTTCAACTGATCCTTTCTACCTCAATGCCCGACAATTGCCGCTTACTTTTCCTCGTCTTTATCTGGCAGCCGGAGCGACGACCATTAGAACGGCAGGCAGCATCGAGCCGTATTCGGATATTCGAATAAAAAAGGATATTGATCGCGGCTTATTGCCCGGACCTTTTATCGAACTGACCGCCCCGTACATCGAAGGGAAAAACGGCATCTTTCCGCAGATGAAGGAAAACAAGACGCCCGAAGAAGCCGCCGCCTTTGTGAATTACTGGGCAGATCAGGGCTTCACCTCGTTCAAGGCATATATGGGCGTTGATAAACCGACGTTAAAAGCCGCGATCGATGCAGCGCATAAAAGAAAGTTAAAAATTACCGGTCATCTGTGTGCGGTTACTTACAGTGAAGCGGCGGAATTAGGTATCGACTTTCTGGAACACGGATTCGGCGCAAGTACGGATTTCGTGACTGACAAGAAAGAAAACGAATGTCCTGCAGACAACGGTAACCGGTCATTGGCAGATTTGAATGTCCAAAGTGACCGCGTCAAACAATTGCTTCAGCGGCTGATCAGTAAGAAAGTTGTCATTGATTCGACCCTCGCGGTCTTTGAAGGGATCGCGTCGGATGAAGCGCTGAACGCGATGTCCCCCGATACGAGAGATTTTTACTTAAAAATGTCGGCAGCTGTCAAGTCGTCGAAAACTTCCGGTGAGGGCGATCGAGCTTTTACAAAAACAGCCAGAATGGAAAAGATGTTTTACGACCTGGGCGGTCTGCTGACGGTTGGCACCGATCCGACCGGCATCGGCGGAACATTGGCAGGTTACGGCAGTTGGCGGGCGATCGAATTATTGGTCGATGCCGACGGCTTCACGCCTCTCGAAGCCATAAAAATCGCAACCCTGAATGGAGCCATTGCGTTGGGTTTTGATAAAAAAATTGGGACAATTGAGCCCGGAAAATCAGCCGATCTGCTGATTATAGACGGCGACCCGTCAAAAAACATCAACGACATTCAAAAGGTTCAGTACGTCTTCCGAAATGGTGTCGGTTACAACTCAAAGAAACTGTTCGATTCAGTAAAAGGGAAAGTCGGCTTCAATTGAACGTGTTAGTAAATCAGATGCCTCAGCCTGATTTCGCAAAATTCAGCGCAATGCAATCATAACTTCATCACGCTCCGCCGGTGTTTATTTTGCTTGAGAATGTCGGGGCGGTTGTCGATAAAATCCAGGCTTCGAGTTTATCGATTAAAATATCGGCAAGCATTTGCATCCCTTCGCGGCTTGACCAGGCAATATGCGGGGTGACGATCAAATTCGGTAATTGAAGATCAAGCAGTATGTTTCCCGCGCGCGGAGGCTCGGTCGTTAAAACATCAAAACCGGCGCCGGCAATCGCTCCGGTTTGAAGAGCGTCAACCAGTGATTTTTCATCGACCAGACCGCCGCGCCCGCAGTTGATCAAAATTGCGGATTTTTTCATCGCGGCGAATTCCCTTTCGCCGATCAAATTGCGCGTTTCAGCCGTCAATGGACAATGCAGCGTGAGGACATCGGATTTTTCGAGGACTTCCTCAAACGGCGTCCGCCCATCACGGATTTCGGCGGCTTCGCGGTGTTCCGCGATCAATACTTTCATACCGAAAGCGCGGGCGATTTTTTCAACTCCGCGACCGAGATTTCCATAACCGATAATCCCGAGCGTCGCGCCGTAAAGCTCGCGAACCGGGTGGTCGAGCAGACAAAATATCGGCGATTTTTGCCACAATCCACGGCGAATATCATCCTGATAAGCGTTCAGATTGCGAATCAATGACAGGGTAAGCGCAAAAACGTGTTCGGGCACGGAATGCGTCGAATAATCCGTGACATTCGAAACGACGATTCCCTTTTCGCGGCAATATTCAGTGTCGATACAATCCGTTCCGGTCGCGGCGACGGCGATCATTCTGAGCTCGGGAAGCTGTTCGAGCGTCGCGGCACGAAGCGCAACTTTATTGGTAATCGCGATCGTCGCGCCGCGCAATCTTTCCAAAACCTCTTCGGGCTCGGTTGACGCAAATTCCTGCCATTCGTGGGCAAATCGAGGCTTTCTGAAATCTGCACGAACGCTGTCACGATCCAAAAAAACTATCTTTTCCATTTTCAGTTTTTCGGCACGTCCGCCAGCTTCAGATGAACATAACTCATCTTTTTGCGGTTCCAGGTATAAACCATATGAAGATCGCCGTTTTTGCCCTGAATAATGTTCGGGTAAGAAAATTCGCCGGGTTCGTCTTCGAGAATCTCGAACATTTTGAAGTTTTCCCCGTCGCTGCTGACGGCGAGATTGAGCGGCGAACGACCGCTGTTCGTGTGATTGTAAATAAGCACGATGCGCCCGTCTTTAAGCTGTACGGCATCGAGACCCGAATTCGGATTCGGAACATCGATCGGGCGCGCCTGCGTCCAGGTCTTTCCGCCGTCGTTTGAATCGGCGACGCAGATCTTACCCATTTTCGCCGTCGAACGCGCATAGAGCCGCAGGCGTTTGCCGCCTAAGGACACGACCGACGGCTGAATGATTCCTTTGGTAAATCCCCAATCGTTCGAACCCGGCACTTCCTTCGGAATCAGGCTTTTGACGCCTTCGCCGTACAAGTTGTCGGGAATCGTGATCGGACCGATCTTCTGGAAAGTTTTGCCGTTGTCTTCGCTGCGCTCGATCCAGACCGCCCAGTTGCGGTAGCTTTCGACCGAAGTTCCGCTCACGAGCGTGCCGTCGTTCATCACAAAAGGCTTCGCGCGGATCGGTCCGTAAAGACCTGCGGGCAGGGTTTCGGGCGCTGACCATGTTTTGCCGTCGTCCGTGCTGAAACGCCGCGCGCCCGTCCACATCGTCGGGTTCGTTCCGTATTTGTAGTAAAGCCAGAGTTTTTTGTCCTTGGTATAAAAAAGCACCGGATTCCACGTCGGCGTGCCGTTTTCGCGGGCTAATTCGACCGGCGCGCTCCATTTCCCGTTTGAGCGGCGCGAACCCCAGATCGCGACATCCGGATTGCCTTCCGCCGTCCCGCCGAACCACGCCGCCATCAGATCGCCGCCTTCGAGCTCGACGATCGTCGAAGCATGCGCCGCAGGAAACGGCGCGGTTTCGTAAATAAACTCTTTCGTTTTATTTTTCGGAACCGTCATTTGACTAAAAACCGTCGAACAAGCTGCCACTATCGTTAAAACAACAAGTGTAGATATTTTTTTATACATAAAAATTTTTAAAATCAGAAGCTGTGCCAACTTAAATTCCCGATTCTGCCGGTTCAAGATTCGGCAAAACTTCCCGCTCGCCTCTGCCGCGCATAAATCGCCAGATGCCGAAGATCATCAGCAAACCGAAGATCAGATAAAGCACGCTCGTTGCGCTGATACTCGCGCTCATACCGTATTGATTGCTCGCGTAGGCGATCGCGATCGGCGCGATCGCGCCGCCGAACCAGCCGATCGAATTCATAAACCCGACGGCGGTCGCGCGATTTTCGGGTCGCACCACGTCGTGAAGCGATGCCCATAAATTCGCGTCGTAAAGCCCTTTGAAATAACCGAAGCCGACGAGCGCTAAAATTAAGATCGGCACGGAAAGCGTCCAGCCGGTCAGAAAAATGAACGGCACGCCGCACATCAACCCGAGCGCCTGCGCCATCATCCGCCCGCCGCGAAATTTTCGCGCCAGTTTATCAGCCAGAAATCCGCCGGTTATCACGCCTAAAACCGATGCGACCTGCAAATAAAACGTCGCATTCAAACCCGCCATCGAAAGACTCATCTGGAATTTATTGTAGAGAAACGACGGCATCCAGGTTAAAAAGATGCTCGCGACGAAATTGGCGCCGACAAAAACCGAGATCAGGATCCAGACCATCGGTTTGCTGAAAACATCTTTGATCGAACCGAAAATGTTTTTCTGCCTGAGATCGAGCGCCACGTGCGCGCCGTCTTCGAGAATATCGGCTTCAGATTGTCCGCGCGCCGGTTCTTTCAAAAGTGCGAGCAGCGCCACGCCGAGCAAAATACCGAGTCCCCCGAAGACGTAAAAGCTCGAACGCCAGCCGTAATATTGCCCCATATAACCCGAAAGCGCACCGCCCGCGATCGTTCCGGCATAGACGCTCGATTGGTGAAACGACATCGCTTTCGAGCGCGTGTCCTTGCCGTGGTAATCGCTCAAAAGCGACATCGAAGCCGGAAAATAAAAAGCTTCGCCGAAACCTTCGAGCGCGCGAAACAGAACGAGATGCGCGTAATCGGTCGAAAGCGCCGTTCCGACCGTCACGGCTGACCAGAAGACCAGTCCGCCGATGATCAGGGTTTTACGCTGAAAACGGTCGCCGACGAGTCCGGCAATCGCGCCGAAACCGGCGTAAACCCACATAAACGCCGACGCGACGACGCCGAGCTGAACGTCCGACAGATTCATTTCGGCTTTCAAAAGCGGGAAAACGGAAAAAATCGCCTGCCGGTCGGCGTAATTAAAAAAACAGACGAACCATAAAATTCCGACCACAAACCACTTGTAATTTTTTCCTGCAAACATAACTTCTCGCTTTCCTTGTTATTAAAACTTTAAATATTCAAACTGCCGCCCGCCGAATCTTTCTCATCGCCGAGAGCCTGGCGGATCTCCTGCAATTCGCGGCTCATACTTTCGACAAAATTCAAAATGTCGGCGCGGTGGATGATCATATTCATCCCGGCGTCTTTCGCCCACGCGATCTGCTGGTCGAGTCCCGACCAAAAATGCATTCCCGCGCCGATATTTTTCGCGCGCGCTTTCCGGAAGATCGTGCGCACCGCCCGTTCGAATTCGGGATGGTGATATTGTTCGGGAATCCCGAGACTGCACGACAGATCGTGCGGACCGACGAGAATCGCATCAATATCCGGAACTTCCAAAATCTCGTCAAGCGCGTCGAGCCCCGGCTTGCTTTCGATGTTGATAATAAGCAGATGTTCCCGGTTATGATCTTCGATATAAGGTTTCAGATCGCCGGGAAATTCCTGTTTGCCGTCGACGATATTCTGCAAAAGCTGTCCGCGCAAAGGGCGCATTTTGACCGCGCCGCGCATCAACCGGACCTGTTCGACCGTTTCGACATACGGGACGACGATCCCGCACGCGCCGCCGTCAAGCAGATTGGTCGCCTGAAAATGATCGGGCGAAGTGACGCGCACGAGCGGCGCGACATCCATTGCGCGATACGCCTGACACATCCACGAAATCTGATGCCGATCGAGCGGCAGATGTTCCGTGTCGATAAAAACAAAATCCAAGCCCAATCTTTTGATCTGCGAAACCCACAAGGGCGACGGCGAAACGGTCAGCGTTCCGTAAACCCGTTTGCCGCTTCGTAAAGCCTCTTTTAATTTGATCGCATTCATAATCTTTTTTGATTCAAGATTTAAGATTCAAGGTGAGAAGTTTTGCACCTTGAATCTTAAATCTTAAATCCTAAAACTCGCCGCGCCGGTTAAATTTCGCTTTCGTCTGTTCCCCGAACTTCCGCACCGAGTCGTCCATGCTTTCGAGCATTTCCTCAATGCTCAATCCCGCAGTTGCGCGGGCGGCTTCGATCATCGTCTGGCATTCGTTGGAATCCATAAAACGCGCGGCTTCGAGCAAATTTTCCTCGTCTTCCTCGGGAATCGCGAGAAAGCCGTGTTTGTCGGCGTGGATCAATTGACCGGGTTCGATGCGCCGCCCGAAAACCTCGACCGGCGCGCCCCAACTGACCGGACAGGAAAACGCGTGACCGACGCATAGACGGCGACCGAGCGCTTTGAATCCGGCGTATGCCATTTCGTCGAGATCGCGGATTCCGCCGTCCGTGATCGTTCCCGTACAGCCGAGTGCGCGATGGACATTGGCGTTGACCTCGCCCCAGAACGCGCCGTAAACATTCGGCTTATCCAGATCCTGAACGACGACGATCTTCGGTTCGGGCAAACTCGCCACATAACGCCGGTATTCGCTCCACGCATTCGCATTTTCCTGCGGATGCGCAGGGTTTCCCGGTTCGCAGATGACCGTCACCGCGCGTCCGACCATCGCCCCCATCTGCGGCATAAAATCGACGGTTTCTTCGAGATTAAACCCGGCGCGGCTCGCATCGTGCCGTGTGATCTGCTCCCAACCGTTATAGATCGTCGGCGTATTCCAGCGTCTTAACTCCAAAATCTCGTGATGCCGCAGTCTTTTGTCGTCTCTCATCGAAATATCTTCCGCCCTATTCAACGCCGCACAGAAAAACTTCCAAACCGAGCTCGCGCATCGCCGCCGCTTTGGCATACATTCCGGTTTTCGCACCCGCTTCATCCGGCGCATAAACGACCTGAATATGATTGGATTTATGCTGCGCCATCATATTATCGCGGGTAATTCCCTGCAAAACTGCGTGCATGATAGGCCAGACCGGTGTTGTCATTGCCCAACGCTCGTTTGTTTCGGCTTCCGGTAATTCGACGACTTTTCCGACGCCGAGATCACATTTTAACCTGCCGTCTTCGATATAGACGCGGCTCCAGACGATTTCTCCCGGACGGCTGATTCCCTTTAAGGTCGCGCCGCCGAGCCGAAAGTACATCGGCGGCTGGCGTTCGCAAACCGTTCCGCGGAAACCGTCGATATGATGCGCGGGCGGAACCGCGCCGGAAATTTCAAAAACCCAGACGTATTCGTCGATCTTATCGTCTTTATAATGTCTGCCCCAACGCAGATCGTGCAAAGTGTTTTCCGCCTGAAATCCGAGTTTTTTCCACAAACGATAGGTTAAAAGCCCGTCGAGTCCGGCGCATTCGTCAACTTCGTTAAAATGCGGCAGAGCTTCGCCCGGGAATAATTCCTCTCCGGTTTCCTCGTGAAAAACCGGCGGACGATCGATATTATTGAGCAAACCTTCCGCGAGATCGGACGCCGGAACCAGATCCTTCAAGCCTTGCTGATATTGAATCCCGATCGTATCGCAGCCGAATTCGTCGGCAATTCTAAGCGCGGCGACATACATTTTACACTGCTGTAAAACCTGCGCTTCGGTTAACTCGGTTTCCTCGTTCGTGCCGTAATTGAACGTCAAGCCTTTCGCGAGCAGCCAATCGTAAACTGCTTTTGCTTCTTCGTCTTTGACGGTCTGCATTTTGGCGTAAAGCGCGCTCTGGCTCAGACGTTCTTTGAAAATTCCGGTCGGGTGCAGCAGCTCATCGGGAATGATCGCGTTATACATTCCCATACAGCCTTCGTCGAAAACGCCCATGATCGCTTTATGCTGCTTGAATTCCTGCGCGAACTTCGTTCCCGTTTCGGCGGCATCATTCGGTGCGTTCGATAGATCGAGCGCTTTGACGTGCGAGGTATCGTGCGTGATCTTTCCGGTTTCAAGCCAGCTTTTTAACCCGTCAATAAAAAAGTCGTCCGTGAAATCTTCGCTCCAGAGCGTGCTGTAATCAACCCCGGCTTTCGTCAAAGACGCGTTAATATTGAGCATCCCGACGAGTCCCGGAAACTGACCGCTCCAGTTGGCAAGAACCAAAATCGGTCCGCGATGCGTGTAAAGTCCGGCTAAAATCTGCTGGCTGTATTCCCAGACGGCTTCGGCAACGATCAGCGGCGCGTCGGGCGGAATCGTCCGAAAAACTTCCATTCCGCGTTTTTGACTGTCGATAAACCCGTGTTTTTTGACCGCGTCGTAATCGTGCGCGCGTTTGACCGCGCCGCCGAGTTTTTCAACCGCCGCCGTCACTTTTGCTTCCATCGCGACCTGCGCGGCTTCGCATACCTGATTGGCTGATAACCGTAAATCTCCGTTTGCAACTAAATAGATTGTGTCTTTCATTTGTTTCTTTTTGAGTTAAAAATTAAAAATCAGTGCCTAACATAAATTATTCCGCGCCGGTTGAAGACCGGCTCCGCTCGCCGCTCGCATCGTTCATAATCGCTTTATATTCAAGTTGATGCGCGTACATCTTTTTAAATACTTCGTACTTTCTTTGATGAAAATCGGTTGTTTCAAAATCCGGCTCGATAACCTCGGCATTCGGACTCATCCGCCGCATCGCTTCAATGATCGAATCGTATTTTCCGGCGGCGACCGCCGCCAAGATTCCCGCGCCGAGCAGAACGGTTTCGCAATCTTTGGCGATGTAAACACTGCATCTCGTAATATCAGCGTGTTCCTGAATCCAGAGCGGATTTTTCGTCCCGCCGCCGCAGGCGTGAATGCGCTTGATGTCATAGCCTTTCGCGTTCAAAGCCTCGATGATATGGCGCGTTCCGTAAGCGATCGCCTGAATCGTCGCGTAGTATAAAACGGCAAGACTCTCGAACGTCGAATCGAGCGTCAGACCGCTGATCATTCCCCGCGCCTGACTGTCGGCACGCGGACTTCGGTTGCCAAGAAAATCCGGCAGCAGATGAACGTTGCTGGTCAGCGGTTCAGTGCTGCCGGATTTTAACTCCTCAACTTTTCGGTTGAGCAGATGATAGATCGTTGCGCCCTCGGCGGCGGCATCTTTTTTCAGTTGCGCGGCGTAGGCGTGATTTTCGATGATGTGATCGAGCAGTGCGCCGGTCGCGCTCTGCCCGCCTTCGGCAAGCCACATTCCCGGGATCATCGCGCCGAAATATGGTCCCCAGACGCCTTCGACAAATCTCGCTTCGGGCGCGACCGCCATATGGCACGACGAAGTTCCGCCGATCAGGCAGAGCGTTTCTTCGATGTTTTCGGCGGCAAAATCTTCCCCGGCAACGCGCATCCCGAGCGAACCGATGCCGCCCGAATGTGCGTCGATGATCCCGATGCCGACTGCTGTTGCGCTCGTTAATCCAAGTTCGGCGGCAGATTCGGCGGTCAAATTCCCGGCAAAAGTTCCCATCGGCAGAATTTTTGCGCCGACGCGGTCGTTAATAAACAAATCGGCGAGATCGATCTCTCTGAAAAAACTTTCATCCCACGCGCCGCCTTCGCCTTCGTGTCCGAGATACGTCCATTTACAGACGACCGTGCAGAGACTCCGAAGATTTTTTCCGCTCGCGCGATAGACGAGAAAATCCGCCAGATCGAGAAATTTCGCGGTTCGCTGCCAGCTTTCGGGCAGATTTTCCTTGATCCATTTCAGCTTCGGGATTTCCTGTTCGGGCGAGATTTTGCCGCCGACGTAATCCAGCACGCGGTGCTTTGTCCGGTTGATCTCCGCAGTCTGTTTTTCGGCGCGGTGATCCATCCAGACGATAATATTTTGCTCGTCTTTGCCCGTTTGCGAAACCGTCACGGGTTGGTCGCTTTGATCGAGCGCGGCGAGCGAGCAGGTCGCGTCAAAGCTGATCCCGGCGACCGTTTCCGCCGCGACTCTGCCGGTTTCGAGCGCTTCCCGGACGCATTTGCAAACCGCCGCCCAGATATCTGCGCTCGATTGTTCGACGTGGTTCGGCGCGGGTCGAAAAATCTTGATCGGATGAACGGCGGAAGCAATCATCTGTCCGCCGAGATCAAACAGTCCGGCGCGGGCGCTGCCCGTTCCGACATCGATCCCGATGACGTATTCGTTTGCGGCTTGCGGATTATTAACTTCCATAATCTTGCGAAATAATTAGTTCTTCACCTCGGCTTGGTCACCCGCGAGCACCCATTCTTCGTTAAAATGCGCGTGTTTGATCGCCTTGATGCGCTGAAATTTTCCCTGTTCGTTTTTGACCGCGGGCTCCGTATTGATGAAATAACTGTAAGAGGCGTGCAAAGAGCCGTCGCGCGCCTGAATGATCGACGGGTAATGAAATTCGCCCGTGTCCGCCGGTTTAAGTTCGAGATGCCGCGTCCATTTCCACGTCGCGCCTTCGTCGTCGGAAACGGAAACCGCCAGACTGTGGCGACCGTTTTCGGTGTCGTTATAGATCAAAACAAAATGCCCGTTGCGAAGCCCGATAATTTCCGCGCCCGAGCCGGGATTCGGGATATTCGTGTCGGTCACGTCGCTCCAGGTTTCGCCGCGGTCTTTTGAAACGCTCATTTGCAGACGCTTCGGGGCGGGTCCGTTATCGCGCATCAGGGTGAGCAAACTGCCGTCTTTTCTGCGGACGATGCTCGGCTGAATGTTTCCCGCTCCGACGAGCGGCGTGCTCGTATGCCACGATTTGCCCCAGTCATCGGTGATCGCCATCAAGGAAAACGAAAATCCGTCGGAATATAGCGGCACGATCAGACGCTTGCCGTCCAGTACGAACGGATGCGCACGGGTCATCCAGCCCAGGCGGCGGTAGAATTTATCAGCCGCATTTTTGCGGTTTTCGGCGATTCTTGCCCGAACGCGTTCGCGCTGCGCTTCTGGAAAACTGTCGATTTTCGCCACGTACGCATCGAGCGCTTTGTTGGCGGCGGTTTCAAATTCCGCGCCCGGGGTCACGTGCATCACGTCGTTAAATTCCCAGCGCGGCGCGCCGTCTTTTTTATAATCGGACGAAATTTTGTATTTCATCAGCGCGGTGTGCCATTCATTCGCCAGGATCGTCGGGTACATCAGCCAGAGCCGATTTTGCGGATCGATAAACATCGTCGCATTCGTGTCGGGATAACCCGGCGTGTCGGCGAGCAAAAAGCGCGGGCTCCAATTTTTCGCACCTTTTTTCAAACGCGCGCCTTCGACGATCACGTCGTCAGCCTGCCGCTCGCCCGAGCCGTGAAACCAGCAAACGAGCAAATCGCCGTTCGGCGCTTCGACGATCGCCGACGAGTGGTTATGCCAGTTTTCAAGCGGAAAGATAAATTCCGAACGGATAAAAGGCGCGGCGGCAAAAACCGTTTGCAGAAAACACGCGAGGATCAGCGGCAGAATCAAAAAAGATGTTCCGGCAATGTGCTGTTTTTTCTTCATAATGGCATCCTCAAAATTCGGTCTCTATGGCTTCAGGCATACATCGAAAGCGATTGCGGATTAACGGTCCGGCGCAGTTTTTCGAAAACTTTTTCCAAGCCTTCGTTTAATTTTTCCGCTTCGTCCGGTGTTAATGACGGCGTTCCTTTGCCGACGTTCGGCGAACTGATGATTCCCTGATAAAACAAACCCTGCTTGATTCCCGCCATCATTTTGCTCGTGACATACTGACCGTTTTCCGAAAGTGTCAGCCGCTCGAACTCGGCAAAAGCATCGCGGTAGGCATTGCTTAATTCCCGGTCGCCGCTCAGAACGGCTTGCCAGGCTTGCTGCCATTCGCGCGGGAAAAGATTCGCCGTGCCGGAGACGACGCCCGCGACCTGATGCGCTTTCATCCCCGCTTCGCGCCGCATTTCGTCGATCTCGAACATCAGCGGCGCGTTGCCGAAATAAATGTCGAACGCCGGTTTGCCGTCTTCACCGGAAAAAGCGTTCAGATAATTTTGCAGAACCTCGCGCGTCGTCGAAGCTTTCAGGCACACGACGAACGGCAGTCGGCGCAGATTTTCGACCAACTCGACCGGCATATTTTTCATAACATCGGGCGCGGCGGCAATATCCGGATTGTCGTACAAACTGATCGGAAGCGGATTGTCGGTGCCGACAATCCCGGCGATTTCGTTTTCGAAAAACCCGACGATTTCACCCGGCGCGAGATCATTGATCGTGAGCGGCGCGATCACCGCCATCTCAGAACCAAGATCACGCGCATATTCGATATTCGCAAGCGTTTCCGCTTTCGTTTCAGCGGTCACACCAACCCACGCTTCGACCGGCAAAACCGCGTCGGAAAGTTCGGCGCTAATTAAACGCGTTTCTTCAATCCCGATCTTAAATAATTGCTGCCGCTGGTCGTTCGTCAGACGGTTGAATTCGCCGGTCGTGCCCGCCAGAAAAATGCTGTCGGCACCGAGCCCGTTCTGAACCGTATGGCGGATGATCCGCCGCTGGTCGGCTTCGATGATGTTTCCCGCCTCGTCGAGCGCGGTCACAAGCGGCACATTTAATCCTTTTCGTGGTCTCATTTTTAATTTAAATCCCCTAAACCCTTGATTTTGCAGTATTGTCGAGAGACGGATGAGTTCAGCTATACATCCCTCGACAATACTCCATCGGCATCGCAATCGATGTCGAAGTTAGAACGACAAGCGAAGCGCGAACTGCAGAATTCGCGGATCGCCCGCCGAGGTTATTCTTCCGAATGCCGACGAAGAACGATTAGCGTTCGGCAAGTTCAAATTAACGTTGTTGAGCACGTTAAAGGCTTCGCCGCGCAGTTGGATCTTAATGCTTTCCGTGATCGCGAAATTCTTATGCAGTCCGATATTCAGCGATGTAAAGCTCGGTCCGGTCAAAGTGTTTCTGCCGGCATTGCCGAACGTCCCGAGAGCGTTGGTCGTGAAAGCCGCCGTATTGAACCACATCGCGACCTGCTGGGCTCGCGTGCGATTGCCTGAGAAATTCGGATCGCCGATAATATCGGCATACTGGTTACCGGTGCCGCTGCGGGCATTGTCGACACCGCTCAGGACGCTGAACGGAGTGCCGCTCTGCATGGTCAGAATTCCGGTCAGATTCCAGCCGCCGATCACGCCGTTGACGAATCTGTTCGCCGAAAAACGGGGCAGTTCGTACAAGACCGACGCGGTAAAACGATGACGATGATCGAAATTCGCGAGACCGCGATCGAGACTCAGATTGTACGGATTCGTCTGCGAAACGCCGGTCCCTTTATTTTCCGAGCTGTCGTCAACCGCTTTCGACAAAGTGTAGTTCGCTAAGATCGACAAACCTTTGCTGAAACGCTTGTCGAGCGTCACCTGGAGCGAATTATAGGTCGAGCTGCCGGTCGATTCCGTAATCGCGATACTGCCAAAAGTCGGTGCTAACGGACGACGTGCATTCGTTGTTCCTGTTGTTGCGCCGACCGCATAAACCGCGGCATTTGCTTCACGAACGATCGCCAGACGGCTGCCTTTCGATCCGGCATAGGCGACGCGCACCAGATACGAGGGGAAAATTTCGCGCTCGATCGATATATTGTAAGCCTGCGCCATTCCGTTTTTGAGATTCGGCGAGTAGCTGAAAACCGTAATCGGAGTAATAAAATTAACGTTAGCCGACGGAAAAATATTGACCGGAAACGGGTTGACTGCACCGGCATAAGGATTTGAAAGCGAGTTCAAAGCGTTGCCGTTCGTCGTCAGAACCGTACCGAACGGTGCCTGCGCCGCCGCGTTATTGGTAGAAATCGTGTTCGGACGGTCGTAGAAAATCCCGTACCCGCCGCGCAGACTCATTTTGCCGTCGCCGCCGAAATCATAGGCGAAGCCAACACGCGGACCGAAATTCCAGAGCGTCGGAGCATAGCCGCCGACCGGCAGCGCCGGATCGCCCGGATAAACAAGTCCGATCGGTGCGTTGACGTAAACCTGCGATTTGATGCCCGGACGAAATCCGGCGATCTTGTTGTTCCCGTCCGTGTAGGGAATAAACGGATCCCAACGCAAGCCTAAATTCAGCGTCAGTTTTCTACTCACGCGGTAATCATCCTGGATAAAAAACGCCGGTGAATTGGTGATCGTATTTTTATATTCGCCCGCGCCCTGCGTCAGCGTCGCAAATTTGCCGAGTAGAAAATCGGCGAGCGCATTGCCGGTAAATCCGGCGCTGTTGGTAAAAGCAAATTGCCCGTTGGCGCGAAAGTTATTGACAATATCGTTTGTCCCGTGACTGTATTCGCCGCCGATCGAGATGCTGTGTTTGGTCAGGTTCAAACGCGTCGTATTGGTAATCTGAATCTCTTTCCGGTTGAACGTGTTAGTGTCGCCGGTATTGATCGCGAAAAAGCCGTTGACGTTCAGGTCGATCTGCGGTGTCCCGTCGTTATAATAATCGGCGCCCAGCGAACGCAGACTCGGCGGGTAAATGTGCGTATTTAAGTTGTTTGTCCGGTTAAACGTAAAAACCGTGTTATTGACGACGCGCGGACTGAAAACATGCGTATCATTGAGCGCGACGATCGTGTTTTTCCAGGTTCGTCCGAACGACGACGCGAGGAAATTCGACGAATCGAGAAACGCCGGCTGGCTCGCTTGCGACAGCCAGTAACGCCCGAAAAGCGTGTTGCTTTCGCTGAATTTATGATCGAGGCGCACCATATACTGATCGTCGTTGAGTTTGACCGGCACGGTATAGCGCAAAATATTGCCGGCTTCATTCGGGAGCGGAATATATTGTAAAAGCCGTACGGCAACCGGATTAAACGAACTCACGGGAATTTGTAAAGTTCCGAAATTTCCGGCGCGCTGCGCAGCCGACGGAACGACCGCCGTCGAATCGGCTGGCGTTTGAACGGTGCGCGTTCCCTGGTATGAAAAGAAAAAGAAGCTTTTGTCTTTTCCGGATTCGAAGAACGAACCGTCGCCGTCGCCGAAACGCGGCAGCGGGAGCGGTCCGCCGATCGTGCCGCCGAATTGATTGCGCTTTAAGCCGTCGCGTTTGCCCGGCGTAAAAAAGTTCGTCGCATTGAGCGCGTCGTTGCGGACGTATTCAAACAGAGTTCCGTGAAATTTATTGGTTCCCGATTTGGTCACGGCATTGACGACCGCGCCCAGATTCCGCCCGTATTCGGCGCTGAAATTATTTGTTTGAACGCTGAATTCCTGGAGCGCGTCGGGATTCGGAGTCGGATTTGATTGATTGCTGTAAGAATCGTTGTTCGAGCCGCCGTCGAGCACGTAATTGGTCGTGTTTCCGCGACCGCCGTTCGACGAAACCGAAACCGCGCCCGGATAGGTCGCGCCGGATGTCAAACTCGTGCGCGTATCGGGCTGCACGCCGGCAACCAGTTGAACCAGTGAGTTCGGGTCGCGACCGTTCAACGGCAGATCAACGATGCGCCGCTGGTCGATCACGGTTTTGAGCGTCGAACTGGTCGTATTGACCAGAGAAGCTTCACTCGTCACGGTCACTTCTTCATTCAAACCACCGACGCTTAATGCGGCATCGAGCTTGATCTCCTCGTTAACGCGAACGGTGACGTCGGTCAGAATTGTCTTTTTGAAACCGTTGGCTTCGACCAACACGTTGTAATTACCGACGGGAAGCGAACGGATCGTATAGGTTCCGTTTTCATCACTCGTAGTTTCAAAGGTCGTATTTTTTTCGGTATTTGTGGCAGTGACACGGCTTCCGGGGACCGAGGCTCCGGTATCGTCTTTAATTACTCCGGTGATGGTGCCGGTCGGAGAGCCTTGCGCCATCAGCAGAGTGGTGCTGAAAACAAGTGTCAGCATCAAAATCGTCAATCTATATAAAATCATCATCTTTCTCCTTTCCTTCAATTTCTAAAATATTACTTTTTGATCAGCCAGATTTCGGAAACCTGTCTGCCGCGCCCATTACCGCCGCGCCCCGGTTCGATATCCCATGTCAGATTCAGCTCGCCGCCCGCAGTTGCCGCCGCCGGAATGTCAAACTCGAGCGGCTTGACCGGGTTCGGTTTATCCATCAGCGGGTGAATTTCGAATTTGTCGTTCGCGACCAGCTTGATCTTCAATTGCGGCGTCGTCCCCGAATAGACGACGCGAACTTTATACTGCGCCGCCGGGTCGAGCCCCGTATAACGCATTTGTAAGGGGGTGTCGAACGCCGTTTCAGCGGTATCGAACCACGACCGGCGCCATTCGGGTTTAAAGGCAAATCCACTAAACGCCGTTTCCATAAATCCGGGGTCTTTCTCAAAACCGCCGCTGTTCAATAAATGCGGCTGTTTGGCAGGATTTCCCAGATCATCGTAAAATCCGCCGAGTCCCGGATTTGTCCAGTTAACAACTTCATTGATCGCCGCGAGCCTTGTCGCTTCATCGGGCAGTTGGCGGATCTCGGCGAATTTGCGGGTCAGCCACAGACGGTCGTTGAGCGGCGTATCGAGCGTGTCGAGATTCGCGCCGCGCCCCGGGCGTCCCTGATATTTGTCGGTTGCAAGCTGCATCCGGATGCTTTGATAGAGTCCTTCGGCGAGTTCCAGAACGCGGGTTCGGTATTCCTGCGCGGCACCGTTCAAATCCGATTGCGCGAGAATTCTCTCGGCTTCCGCCATCGCGTTGAGCGACCCGGCGCGCCTTGCTTTGCGCAATTGCTCGTAAGCCGATTCTTCGACCGCGGTTTCCCGCACGAGTCTTTTTTGCACGAAAGCATCGTAATAAGCGCGGTAGAGCGCCTGCTGAAAACGCCAGTTCAGAAGATTTTGCGGCGTTGCGGCGCGCTCTAAGGTCTGAAAACGGTTCAAGGTCGCTTCGACATTGCCGTTCGACATCAAAGGTCCCTGCCAGTTTCGTTCGAGCCCGAGCAAACCTTCGGCAAAATCGTCGGTAAAATTATCGGCGATAAAAAAGCGGCTGTATTCGCGCAGAATATCTCTGACGTTTGCCTCCGGGTTCCAGCCAAGCCCGCTCCAGACGATCTTGTTGACATCGTCGTTACAGCCTTCGGAATAGGTCAGAAAACCGATCGTGTAGGGCTGCGTAACTTTAAAGATTTGGGCTTCGCCCAAAGGACGCGGATTGATCACTTCGCGGGCTTCGGTCAGCGGAAACGCGAGATCCCATTCGGGAACGGCAAACTGCGCCGAAAAACTGTGCGTAATGTCTGGATAATGACGGATCGGATATTTTTTGGCGATCCGTTCGCGCAGTTTCGGCAAGGTTTCGCGCACTTGCGGTCCGAAGACGATGCCGGTCAGCCAGGTCGGATTTTCCTTATCGAGAATCCCGTAAAATTCGTCCATCCATTCTTTGGTAAACCCCTGCGGGGCGACCCACATCTGCGCTTTCGGATGATATTTGCGTAAAACGGCGGCTTCTTTTTCGAGCAGCGCCATCAGATATTTCGGCTGCGTGTGTCCGGGGTCGCCGCCCGGAACCATCACGGCATCGACGCGCGGCAGTCTTTTGAAAACATCGCCCCATTCGACGAGCGCCGCTTCGACCGTCTTCGCGTCGGAATAATCCTTGTCCATCGCCGGATACCAGATCCAGGCGTCCAAACCGTAATCGTCGATTATTTTCGACATTCCGACCATCGTTTCGATTTGCGAAAGCGGAAAATGCGGGCTGTCGGCGTCGTCGTCCGAACGCGGCGGAATCAGCTCGATCGCGTTCGTTCCGAAGACCGCCAGTTCGCGGATATATTGATCCCACATCGGAAGCGTCCACGCGTCGTAAGAATTCGTTTTCGGACGATAGCCGAGCTGGTGACCGCGCAAAGCATATTTCGGCGCGGTATCGATCTTCAAATTGGCGGCAAGCGAAATTTTTCCTTTATTCAGGTGCAATTCCCTTAAAAGATTGCCGACCCCGAATAAAACGCCGCGTGAATCGTTGCCGATGACGAAAACGATCGGCGCATTCGCTCCCTCCACAATGCGAATATGGTAACCTTCGGCGCCATTGGCAGTTTTATCGAAGACGAGCTGTGAAGCGTATTTAGCGGCGAAACTTTTGGCGGCGGAATTTGGTAAAACCGCGATCACCGGCGTTGTTTCCGCCGGAAATGCCGCTGTGCGCGCGAGCCGGATCTGGGTGCGTTTTTCAATTTCTTCGACGAGCACCGTTACGGCTTTGTCTTCAGGTCCCGTCATTTTTGACGGCGCAACAACGACTGCTTTCGTTAGATCTATCTCGCCTAAAGCATTCGATTGTCCGAAACCCGAATACGCCGCCAGAAGCGAAATCGCAATGACCGCCGTGACCGTGCTGATAATTTTTACAAACTGCTCATTTACACTGTTTACAATGGATATAATCATATCTTTGAAATAATTATGTTTTTTCTTTGCCGGCAGTTTTTTAAGTCCCTGCTCCGGCTGTTTTTACAGTTTTGGTGAATTGGTCAGACCAATTAAAAACGAATTTTTAGTATCTAAGAAAGCTGAGTTTCGCCTAAACACCGGACGGCGATGCTATAAAATTCTGAAGTCCGGCATTTAACCCGATTTTGAAGCACCTGAAGAAAATCCCGCTTTAGTCGGTGAAAGCGGATTTTTCTTCATTTATTTAATTAAGAAATACGGAAAACAAGTTACTATTTCTTAATGCCCGATTCTTATGCAACTCAAAAAAGCTGTTGGGAATCGGGCTTTATTCATCAATCCGGGAAGTCCTAATTTATTTTTGAAACGTTTAACTCGTGACTTAAAAAGTTATATAATTATTTTTCACCTTTGTCAATTAAGTTTGATATTTGTTATTAAACTTTCTAAAAATAATTTGCAATTTGCATTTTGAAACGTTTAAATATAAATTATTCGTACCGAAATTGTTTTAATCTTTCGATCAAACATTGCAAATTCATCAATCGTGTAGATATTGAAATCGCCGCCGGCGTAATATTCTTTTTCCCTTGCACTAAAAGGGTTGCGCGATTAAAGTGTCAATTTATAAAAAAGCGTTAGGATCAATGACGATTAATTTGTTGAGACAGAGGAGCATACAAATTTTGAAATCAGTGCAGAATAAAAATGTAAAATCATCGACGATGCATGATGTCGCGCGGCTTGCAGGGGTTTCGATCGCGACCGTTTCGTCCGTTATCAACGGTAAAAGCGGCGTCAGCGAAAAACTCACCGAAAAGGTCAATCAGGCAATGGCGACGCTCGATTATCATCCCGATCTGGTTGCCCGCAGTTTGAAGGTCGGTCGCACGAATGTGATCGGAATGGTCGTTCCCGATGTCACCAATCAGTTTTATACCGAGGCAATGCGCGGCGTCGAGGATGAAGCCCGCAAACACGGGTATATGCTCATTTTAGGAAATTCCAACGAGGACACCGACCACGAAATGCATCTTTTGAGTATGCTTTTTTCCCAGCGGGTCGACGGCGTTTTGCTCGCTTCTTCCGGTTCGACGGCGGCTTACGACCGTTTGACGCGCCGCCGGTTCCCGATCGTTTTTATCGACCGCGTGCCGGTCGGCTGTTCCGAGCGCGCAGTGATTATCGATAACGTCGGCGCGGCTTACGAAGCGACGCGGCATTTGATCTCGCTCGGGCACGAACGAATCGCCATTATTACCGGAAAATTACCGCTCTCGACCGGTTCCGACCGCGTCGACGGTTACCGCAAAGCGATGCAGGAAGCGCATTTGCCGATCCGCGAAGAGTATTTTCAGGTCGGCGATTTCAGTTTGGAAAGCGGTCACCAATGCGGTCTAAATCTGATGAAACTTTCCGAACCGCCGACCGCGATCTTTTCGTGCAACAATAAAATGACGCTCGGATTGATGCGCTCGCTCGCAGAACTGGCAATTCCCTGCCCCGATAAAGTCAGCGTGATCAGTTTTGACGATTTCGAATGGGCGGCGAATTTCAGCCCGCGCCTGACGACCGTCGCGCAGCCGACCTATGAAATCGGACAGAAGGCGATGCAGATGCTGATCAGAATAATCTGCGCGAATAAAGACGGTTTGGATGATAACGAAAACATTCTGGTGCTTCCCGCCGAGCTTCACGTGCGTGACTCGACCGCGCCGCCGAGCCCTTGAAGACCGGGATCGTTCCCGATCTTCAATTCATCTAAAAGTGGTTTTCCGATACTAAAAATAAAAATCTTGGATTAAAATGAAGAAAATATTTTATCGCGGTTTTATACTGGGAATGCTTATGTCAGTTTTAATTACAAATCTACAATCGCAAACTTCGACGAACGAGGTTTGGACAAAAAAAGAAGCGGCGAAATGGTTTAAGAATGGCGAGTGGTTAAATGGCTTGAAGCTCAAACCGCATAAATCCATCGATAAACTTGAGTTCGCCCGGCAGTACCACAAAAATCAGGACAGATGGGACCGGGCTTTTGCCTATCTGAATAATACGGATCTCGAAAATCTCAAACCGGGTACCTACCCGATCGACGGTGAAAATGTCTTTGCGATCGTTGCCCAAGCAAATAAAAAAGACTTTGACGAAACCAAATGGGAATCGCATCGAAATTATCAGGACATCCAGTTCGTGATTAAAGGAAAAGAAAAGATCGGCGTCATTCCGATGTCCGATCTGACGATTATGACGCCTTACGAGACGGCGCGCGACGTGACTTTTTACAGCGGAGACGGCGGCAATTTTTATCTGGCTGATCCAAAAACCTTTTTTATTTTCTTTCCGCAGGATGGGCATCGTCCGGATATTAAGGTCAAAGGATTTGAAACGGACAAGAAAATTGTCATTAAGGTCAAAGTGGCATAGCTTCCCAGGAATGAATTTATTATTAACTTGCCCGCGTTTTGCTTTGTAATAAGCCGACCCTTTTTGATAAAGTAGTTACTCTGTCTAGATTTTGCGTTATGCGCTGATAATTTCCGGCACGGGAATGCTGCATTCGTCAAAACATAATTATTCGGAGTTGTGATAACTCAACAATTTCGATTTCGGGACTTAAATTTCAAATAAGGATTTTTCTGATGTCAAAAAAAATTGCAAGAGTGTTTTTTGCACTCGCTTTATTAACCGCCTTTTTATTTTCAAACGGTATGTTCTTCAACCGTTTGATCGAAGCTAACGGAACTGCTCAACCGATCCCTTTCACGCAAAACTGGGCGAATACCGGTCTGATTACGACGAACGATGATTGGACTAATGTTCCCGGAATCATCGGCTATCGCGGCGATGATTTGACGACCGCTACCGGAACCGACCCGCAAACGATTCTCGCAGACGGTTCGGCGACTCCCGTCAACGCCTGGGCAAATCAAACCGACCCGAATACATTTTTATCGGGCGGCGTTGCCGAATTCGACACTCTGCCGAATCCGACGATTGCCCTGAACGGTTCGGGCACGGCGGACGCTCCGCACGTCGTCATCAATCTTAATACGAGCGGCGTCACGGCGCTGACGGTCGCTTACAACCTCCGCGATCTGGACAGCTCGACCGATAACTCCATTCAGCCGGTCGCGCTCCAATACCGCGTCGGCAACTCGGGCAGCTATACGAATCTTCCGGCGGGATTTGTCGCCGATGCGACGACCGGACCGAGTCAGGCAACACTTGTGACAGCCGTCAGCGTGCCGCTTCCGGCAGCTTGCGAAAATCAGCCGCTGGTTCAGCTGCGGGTGATGACGACAAATGCCGTCGGCAATGACGAGTGGGTCGGCATCGACGATATAAATATTCAGGGCACCGGCGGCGGCAATGTCAATCTTTCCGGCGTCGGCGCGTCGAATCCGAGCACGGTCGCTCCGGGCGCGAATACGCTTTTGACCGTCACGGTTACTCCGGCGACGAGTCCCGCGAGCACGGGCATCACGGTTAACTCCGATTTATCGACGATCGGCGGTTCGGCAACGCAGGCATTTTTTGACAACGGCACGAACGGCGACACGACCGCCGGCGACAATATTTTTTCGTATCTGCTGACTGTTCCGGCAAATACTTCGGGCGGCAGTTTCAGTTTTGCGTCAAGCATCGCGGACGCACAGGCGCGCACCGCTAGTGCGACCATCAATCTGACAGTCAACGCGCCGCCGAGCCCGGCGGAACATCTCGCACTCGGCAATCCTTCCAATGCCGTTACGGATTTGGGTCAGTTGAACAACTATCTGATGGTCAAGCCGCAGTATGTCCTAAGTTATAACTGCGCGAAAGGCGAAGCCAACTGGGTTTCGTGGCATCTCGATTCAACCTGGCTCGGTTCGGCGTCGAGACAGGACGATTACCGTCCCGATCCGGCAGTTCCGCAGGGCTGTTATCAGGTACTGCAGACGGATTATTCGGGTTCGGGTTTCGATAGAGGTCATATGACGCCGTCGGCTGATCGAACCTCGTCAATTGCCGACAACTCGGCAACTTTTCTGATGACGAATTTTCTTCCGCAGGCTCCGAACAATAATCAGGGACCCTGGGAAGAACTCGAAACTTATCTCCGCACGCTCGTCGGTCAGGGCAATGAAATCTATATTATTGCGGGCGGTTACGGTCAGGGCGGAGTCGGCTCGAACGGCGCGGCAACGACCGTCGCGGGCGGTCACGTCGTCGTTCCGGCATTTACCTGGAAAATCGCCGTCGTTCTCCCGGTCGGCGCAAATGATGTTGACCGCATCACGAAAACCACACGCGTCATTGCCGTGATTATGCCGAATCGTCAGGATATCGGTCTGAACACGCCGTGGCGGAATTTCAGATCCAACGTCAAACAGATCGAAGCAAATACCGGGCTCAATTTCTTTACGAATGTCCGCCCGCAGCTGCGCCAGATTCTTAAGATAAAACAAGATAATCAATAGGCTTTATCCGGTATAAGTTCTGGCAGATTGCAGCCAAAGCAAATTCTCTTCACTAAAAATTAACAGTAAAAAGCGGCTTGAATATTCAAGCCGCTTTTTACTGTTTTTGAATGGAACCGGCGATCTTTCCCTGATCTTTTCAGTTTCTTAACGGGACGCGTCTTTTTTAGTTTCGGCGGTTTAATGAAGGCTTTTTCGAGAAGATCAAGATGAATAACCTTTCATCAATGTAAAGTTTTTTAAGAACCTCCTTTAAAAAAACTGCTGATTCCGGCTTTTATCGAATTGATGAATTTTTGTGAATGGATTCGCCTGCGCGGTTTAATCCCATTTACCTCAAATATATGCCAAACCCTTTGCGGCAGGATTCCGAAAAATTCGCCGACTTTCGAATATGACACTCCAAAATCATAAAGAGGTTTCA
>DATLOR010000059.1:0-36770 GCA_035536135.1 Pyrinomonadaceae bacterium
CTTTTACCTGCAAAGAGATTTCAAGGAAAAAGTTGGCGACAATGTTTTTTATGAAGCCGTCAACAAGCTCGCGCAGGCAAGTTTGCGCTGGAACAACGAAATTCTGACGAAAGCCGCCGAAAAAGCTAATTCTTAGTCCCAAGTTCCAAGTCTCAAGTCCCAAGTTAAATCAAATCACTTGGGACTTGGAACTTGAGACCCGGGATTTAAAAAATTACAGGAAACTTTCAATTTTTCCAGCCGATAATTTAATCAAGAAATTATTTCAAACATTTAAATTATTCGGAGGGTAAAATGGTTTATAAAGTTGACGGCGGCGGCGTCTCAAGTTCGCGCAGAGAAGAACCTGTAATCAAAAAACCGGAAGTAAAACCGGCGTTTATTCGCAATGAAAATCCGCAGACTAACGCGGCGGTTTACACGAACCGAAGCGAGAGCAGCAATCAGGCAAATGTTTTGCGCTTTAAGCTGAACGCACAGTTTGTCGCCCCGGCGAGGCAGACGACTCCGACCATCACACCGCAGGAAGCTCAGACCAGAGCCGACGAAATAATCAAAAACAACGGCGGAAAAGATAATCTGAACACGGAAGGCGTCGGGCGCGATCTGGCAGCGATCGCCAAAACGAATCCGGCGGATGCGCGGACGATCACCGAAGCGATGCTCGGCGATTCGATCGATCAGGACGGCAAGGGCAAGATCAAGGAAGAAGACAAGGACGAGATCGCGCAGAGCTTTACCAATAACTTAAACGACACGGAATTAGACACGGTTGCGCGCGACGAAAACGGCAGGGCGCTGCTCGAACGAATGCAGAGACATCTGCTTTCGGGCAGTGTTCACAGCGACGAAACCGCGACGGCTGAACGGATTCAAGCGGCAGTCGGCAAATATCAAACATTTTCTGAATTTAATCAGGGCATCGACCGCCTTTCGGATCTGGCGATGACGACGCCTTACGGGGCGGCTTTCGACCCGAATTCTTCGCCCGAAGAAGCCGCCGCCGCGCTGAAATCACCGTTTAAACCAAACTACGATCCGCAATCTGACGTCCAGGCTTTTACCGACCAGCTCGAGGCGCACAAAAACGATCCGCAATGGTTGAGAAGTTATTACGCCGCGCTCGGTTCGGACAAAACCGCCGAGCTGATCAGCAACGCCGCCACTTCGTCTGGTTATTCGACATATCTCTACGGCGGTTACGGAAGCAAAGACGCCGCCGAAATGTACAACAAAAATATGGACATTATCGGCGATTCGCTCGAAACTTTGCGCGCCAGCGGCGGTTTGAGCCAGACCGATATGAACAATCTCGTCGGCGCGATGGTAGACCACGGATTTAATCCGAACGTCGGCATTGATATGTTCGGCAAGGCTTCGCCCGAAGTAAAGGAAATGTTCGTCCGCGCGTCGGTCGCCGACGGCAACGACACGGTCGAAGCCGCCGGTTCACTTGTTCTTTCGCAAATGTCGGGCGACAAACAGGCGCAGATTTTGGGTAGTTTGAGCGACGAACAGCTTAACAATTTCATCGAGGGCGCGATGGCTGGGCAGACCGAAGCGATTGATATGAGCAATTATCTTTCGACCGGAATTGCTGATAAAACCACGACGCTCGGCGGCGTTCAGCGTCTGCTTTCGACCGCCAATCAATACACGGGTTACTACGGCTCGACGTTCCAGACCGCGCCGTTTTCGCCCGAATTGCAGAACCGCGTGTTCAACGCCGCCGTCAACGGTTTGAACAATTCCAAAGCGTTCGACAATTTCAGAGAAAATCCGGCGTTCAAAGACGAATTATCGAAACTTTTCATCAATAACGGCGCGGAAATTCTGAAAGGACAAGCGCCTGACGGTGCTTTCCAGAATGCCGATTTCATCACCGGAATGACGAAATTCTTTGAGCTCACGCTCTTTTCGCCGAAAGGCGGCGAGCTGCGCGACGAGCTGATGTCGAGCGTCGTCAAAACGATGGGCAATGTCGGCGACGCTTCCAAAAACCCGCCGCTTTCGCAAAGCGAATACGAAAATCTGCACAACGGCTGGTCACAGCAAGACCACACGGAAGTGATGGGCGGACTTTTGGGCATGGTCTGGCAAGCCGCCGAAAATCAGAAGGAATTTATCCAGAACGACATTATGCAGGATGCCGCGAAGAAAAAAGAAATGGTCGGATTCTTCGTCGGAATGGCGTTCTCGTTCGTTCCCGGGGCGGGCGACGTGATGGGCAAGATCGCGGGCGAAGGCGCTTCGTTCCTTCAGCAGATTCCCGACAAAATCGTCAATTTCGCGTGGGACCAGAGCAAAGATCAGCTGAAAAACGGGTCGCAGGATTTTCTCTTGAATCTTCTGAAAGGCTCTTCAAACAGCGACGCGCTTGCCAATGTCGATATGCTGACCGATAAATTCCGCGACATTATCGTCGCCACCAACGCCGCTCTGCCGAACGGCGAAGCGGGCGAATTGAACCTCCGCTCGGCTTTCCAATCGGCGTTCAGCTTTTATCACGAACTGGTCGAGTTTAACTAAAAATAAGCTGTGTTCAACTTAAAATTTAGCCGCGAATTCACGCATAATTCGCGGCTAAATTGTCTTTAGAACAATTGAATGAGCTGCGGCGAGTATTGCGGAACGATCCGCGATACCCGCAGCTTCTGCCTTGAGCCCTGCGGAACAGGATTTTAATATCGCGGATCGTTCCGTGCGGGTCGCGGATCAAGATTTTAGCATCGCGGACCGTTCCATGAGTGTCACGGAACGATCCGCGATTGCCTCGGATCGTTCCGGAAGTGCCTCGGATCGTTCCATGAATATTTCGGATCGTTCTATAACACTCGCGGAGCGTGTTTTGACACTCCCGGCTCGTGTCATGAGTGTACCGGATCGCACCGAATAATCGTCCGCACCGGTCGGCATCACGCGCTCATCGAGAAAAAGCCCTTCATTTTATTCAATCAGCGAATATTCTGAATCGTTTTTTTTCGTCTTTACGGACGATGCCGACAGGTGACGGACGCGCTCCAAATTTAAAACAATTGAATCAGCCGTTGAATCGCGGCTTCGGCAGGCGTTTGTTCATGAGTTCCCTGTTTGAGAAATTTGTTGACGGCGTCGATTTTTGAAATGGCGTAATCGGTTTTCGGGTCGCTCCCTTTTTTATACGCACCGATCAGGATAAGATCTCTTTGTGCTTCGTAGGTTGCCAGGATTTCCCGCATTTTGCCGGCAGATTCGAGATGGCGCATTTCGGCAATTCCGCTCATCACACGCGAAACCGATTCGTTGACATCGATCGCCGGATAATGATTCATCGCCGCTAATTTGCGCGATAACACGATGTGCCCGTCCAAAATCGAGCGCGTTTCGTCGGCGATCGGCTCGGTCATATCGTCGCCTTCGACCAGTACGGTGTAAAAAGCGGTGATCGATCCCTTATCGGAATTTCCCGTGCGTTCGAGCAGACGCGGCAATTCAGAAAAAACCGACGGCGGAAAACCAGAACGCGCCGGCGGCTCGCCCGCCGCGAGTCCGACTTCGCGCAGCGCACGCGCAAAACGCGTCACGGAATCCATCAAAAACAGAACTTTTTTCCCCTGATCGCGAAAATATTCGGCGATCGCCGTTGCGACATACGCGGCTTTCATCCGGATCAGCGACGGCTCATTCGAGGTCGCGACGATCACGACCGAGCGTTTCATTCCCTCTTCGCCCAGATCCTGTTCGAGAAAATCGCGCACTTCGCGCCCGCGTTCGCCGATCAGCGCGATGACGTTGATTTCGGCTTCCGTGTTTCGCGCAAGCATTCCGAGCGTCGTCGATTTACCGACACCGGCGGCGGCAAAAATCCCGATGCGCTGACCTTCGCCGACCGTCAGAAGCCCGTCGAATGCGCGAATTCCGGTTTTCAATTGCTTTGTCACGCGCTGGCGTTTCATCGGGTCGGGCGGTCGCGCCGAAACGACTTTATCGACAGCGTCTTCGATCGCGCCTTTCCCATCGATCGGTTCGCCGAGCCCGTCCAAAACTCTGCCCAATAAATCTTCACCGACGCGGATCGTCAGAGAAGTACCCGTCGGCACGACTTCCGCGCCCATCGCGACATCCGAAACATCGCCGAGCGGCATCAGAACAACTTCGCTTCCGCGGAAACCGACAACTTCCGCCCGCAAAACCTTCGCCCGGTGCGGCGAATGGATCAAACAAAGTTCGCCGACCCGTGCGCCCGGAACGGCGGCGCGGATCAGCAATCCGATCAATTCGGTCACGCGCCCGCGCACTTCGACCGAAGAGATCCAGTCAACGGCGGAAATGTATGGTTGAAGTTCGATCATTTCGATTTCGGATTTTAGATTTTGGATTTCGGATTTCTTAAATCCCTGCGCCAAGATCTCTTTTAGTTACTCTTTAAAACCACTGATAACCGCCTCTTTCACGAATTTTTATAAATTCGTAATTCGTAATTTGTAATTCGTAATTGAATTAATCCTGCGCTCCTTCGCCTTCCGATTGTGAAAGAAGCGCGCGTTCTAAAACCCGTAATTGCGTTTCAAGCCGTGCGTCGATCGTGCCGACTTCCGATTCGATCAGACAGCCGCTCGATGCGACGCGCGGGTCGGCGACAAAATCGATGAACTGCACTCTGCCGCCCAAAGAGAATTTTTCGGCTTCGCGCTCGACGGTCGGCAAATCTTTCGGGTTGACGCGCACGGTCAGTTTTTCCTGCTGACGCGCATTTTGCAGAGCGGTCGAAATTATGTCGACGATCGTTTTATCGTCTTTTTTGATCTCGCGCCCGACGATCTTTTCCGCCAGGCGAACCGCCAGGCGAAGCAAATCTTTTTCGGTTTCGCGCCAGACGCGTTCGCGGATTTCACGCGTTTCGATCAAATGCCGTTCAAATTCCGTCAACGCGTTTTCGGTTCCTTCGCGGTAGGCTTCCTGTTTCAGATTTTCGGCTTCCGTCTGCGCTTCGCGGCGGATTTCGGCGGCAAAGTCTTCGGCTTCTTCCAAAATCTGCGCCGCTTCCTTCTGCGCGGAAACGATCTGATTTTTGACGACCTTTTGTTTGACGCCCAAATTACCCGCGATTTTGCGCCCGCTTCCTTTGATTAAATTGCCGACATTCTGAATTTCCTGACTCATTTTACAATTTTCCCGTCTGATTGAATTTCAACGCCAAACGCTCGATGATCCGGCGGCGTTTATCGAGCCGCAATTTGTCTTCCTCGTCTGCCGAAAAATATTTCTTACGGCTCACGCGCAGGAGTCTTTGCCAATTTTTAACCTCGCGAACCGAAAGTTTCTGCGCCGCGTATTCGCATTTCGTTTCATCGCGCAAAACAAACGCCATCGCGAGCAGTTTGAAACCGATCTTTTTGATGACTTTGGCGGGCGGCAAATCCGCATTCCAGCTTTTTCTGACAAGCGCGTCGGCTTGCGCAACCCAGAAAGGGCGGATTTTATCGAGTTCCGTAATGTAGCTTGCAATTTCCCGCACGTCTTCTTCGTCGAAACGATTCAAAAACGCCGCGAGAGACTCCTTTGAATTGATGCCGCGGCAGGCAATCGCGATCTCGCGCAAACCGAGATGCCGCGTAAAATCTTCAAGCTCATCGACCGAAAATTTGTCGAGTTCGTCGGGTTCGTAGACCTCTTCAAGCGCAACAAATTCCGCGAGAAATTTTTGCCGGACAAGCCCGATAATTTCCTCGCTGATCTGCTTCCCGTTTTTTGCAGATTTGTTTTCAGGGACGAAATTCAGATCCAGGTAGAGCGAGATGCGGCGGCTCAGATCCGGCGGCAAATTGTTGAGAATCAAAATCTGGATCGCCCGCGGCTCGCGGCTTAAAATCTCGACGATCTGCGACGGATTGATATTTTCGTCGAGTCGTTTTGCGCGACCGCGACCGCGTATTTTGTCGAGCCGCATTTCGCGCCAATTTTCGCGGTTTTCCTCGGTTAACCCATCAATAATTCCGGCGCGCGCCTTTACTAATTCAAAATCTTCCTTGTTCAACGCGGCGAAGGATTTTTCGGCAATCTCACGCGCAGTTCGGGCGGTTTCCCGGTTTTCCGTTTTGGCGAAATTTTTCTCGAACGCGAGCGCGAGCGCGAGCAAAATATCGGTTTTTTCAGCTTGTGAAATTGTCTTCATCGCTTACCCTACGGCAGATTTTCCTCGTCGTCTTCGTCGTCGTCAAAATCGTATTTTTCATCAAGCAAAGCCGTTTCCTTTGCCGCTTCCGCACCGTTAGTTTCGGCAAGTTCTTCAGATTCGTCCGTTTGGTTCTTTCGTTTTTTCCGCAGTACGAAAACTACCGAAACAAACGCCAGAATCGTCGCCAGACCGATGCCCGAAACAAGCGCGATGCGCGTAAAATTGTAGGCGATCTTGTTATCGGGAAGCGGTCGAAGCGGTTTTGCAGAGATCACGACACTGACATTTTCGGGCTGCAGCGCGGGAACGCTTCGCGCCACCTGATTGGCAATGTCTTCTTTGCTCGTGGAAAAGGTCGGTGTTTTATAATTTATCAGCACCGAAGCCGTCGAAGGATACGGGTTGATCGCCAGGCTTCGGTCCTGCGGCGGCACGAAATTGACATCAACGCACGTCACGCCCGGAAGTTTGCGGAGCTGCGATTCGATGTTCATTTTCATCCGGCGCTGTTCGCGCGCTTTTTCAACTTCGATCGAAGTGATCACCGCGCCTCCTTCGGGTTCGGGCGGGTCGGGACGACCGAGGCAATGATCTTCCATCAATTGAATCGCCGCCGCAACCGTTTCTTCATCGCCATTGACCAGAATCTCGAAAGTTTTCCGGTCGCCTTCGCCGACCTCATTTTTTCGCGCCCTGATGCCGTTTTCGCCCAAAACATCGATGATCTGATTGGCTTCCGACTCGACCTTAACGGTTTGAACCTTGCGGGCATTACAGCCCGTCAAAAAAACGGCGGCAGCCAGAAACAATAAAATGCTTTTCGGCTTAAAAAATACGAAAGTTTTTGACATTATTTACAATCTTTTATTAAAACTTTTAATTGCTCAATTCTTCGATCAAAGGCGGCATCAAGCCCTCGGGCAATTCGGCGAATTCGTTTTCAAAACTCGCATAATCCTGATTAACCGAACGCATCGAAATTCTGCCGATCGGCTGAATGTTCAATTCGGGCGTTAATTCCTGATACGAAAGCACGGCGAGATTTGAAAATTCGAGCTCGACCATTTTTCGCACAAACCGGCGCAGTTCCATATCGGTCACAATGACGGGCTGCTGCGCGGTCGGCGGTCGATCGGCGATTTCGCGGCGGATCGCATCGAGAATATCGTGCGCGATCGTCGGGTCGAGCGACAGGAACGATCCGGTCGAAGTCCGCCGGATCGCGCCGCGAATCACGTCTTCGATTTCGGGATCGAGCAGGTATACGAACAAGGTGTCGCTCCCCAATGCGTAGCGGAACGAAATATAACGGCGCATCGCGGCGCGGATATGTTCAGTCAGCATCACCGGATCTTTTTCAATTCTGCCCCATTCCGAAAGAGCGTCGAGAATCGACTTCGTATCGCGGATCGAAATTCCTTCCTGCACAAGTCTTTGCAAAACATCGGTAAATTGATGAATCGTGATCACCTTGCCGATCGTTTCTTCGACCAGTTTCGGCATCGCCCGGGACACGAAATCGAGATAACCCTGCGCTTCCTGAATGCCGATAAAATCGTGCGCGTACCGCCGCATAATCCGCGACAGATGCAGCAGAATCACGTCTGCCGGTTCCCAGACCTTGAGTCCGGCGGTTTCGGCGATATGACGCTGGTCAGCCGGAATCCACGCGCCCGGACGCAGATCAGCCGGGTTGTTCACGATTTCGCCCTCGATCCCGAAAACGCGGATATTCTCCGCCGAATCGTTGACGTAAACGCAATTCGGGCGCAAGCTGCCCGTTCCGACGGGAACTTCTTTAACGGCAATGTAATACTCGTTCGGCGTGATCGGCGCGTCGCCGCCGACGTAACAAAACGGCACCATCACGCCCAGATCGTAATAAAGCGCGTTGCGCAGGCGCGGGATCTCGGCGCGAAAACGAATGCCTTCGGGCGTGTTCTTATCAACCAGATGCGACAATTCGCGGCTCACGACGATCGCCATCGGAACCGTAAAGCTCATCTGAACTTCGTCAGAATCGTTTGCCGACTGCGACATATCGGGCAATTCGCCCGCTTCGATCAGGCGTTTCTGGCGGCGATGAAGCAGATATCCGACTCCGAGCGTCGCGACGCCGACCGGAACATAAAATAAAGGACTCAGGGGCGAAAGCAAGATAACGATTCCGCCCGCGATGAAAAGCGGTTTCGGCGAAACAAAGATCTGCTCGATGATGTCCGTTCCGATGTTCGAAGTTTCGTCGTGCGATGAAACGCGCGTGACGACGATACCCGCCGAAAGCGTGACCAGAAGCGATGAAATGATCGCGGCAAGCCCGTCGCCGAAGGTCGCGATCGTGTATTTTTCGGCGGCTTCCGCAAAAGATAAGCCGTGGATCCATTTGCCGGCGGCAAGTCCCGCGACAATATTGACGAGAGCGATAATGATCGTACAGATCGCGTCGCCTTTGACGAATTTCATCGCGCCGTCCATCGCGCCGTGCAGCTGCGATTCCTTGCCGAGTTCGATCCGCATCATCCGCGCCTGTTCCTGCGTGATCAGACCCGAACGCAGATCCGCGTCAATCGCCATTTGTTTTCCGGGCATCGCGTCGAGCGTAAACCGCGCCGCAACTTCCGCGACCCGTTCCGAACCTTTGCTGACGACCAGAAACTGGACGACGAGAATGATGATAAAAAGCACCGCGCCGGTGATCAGACTGCCCTGCGCCGTGATATGTCCGAGCCCTTCGATCACCGAGCCGGGATTACCGGTCGATAAAATATTGCGCGTTACGGAAACGCTCAGAGTCAGCCGGAAGATCGTGGTCAGAAGCAAAATTGTCGGGTATGCGGTCAGCTGAACGGGCGAATTGATGAACAGCGATGTGACGAGAATGGTGATCGAAAGCGCGAGATTAACGACGATCAAAACGGAAACGGCTTCGGGGTGAAGCGGAATAAAAAGCATCCCGACAGCCAGCAAAAGACAGATCGGCAAAAGCAGATCTTTATACTTTGCGAGCATTGCCGTCAAACCGCCCTGTCCCAAAAGCGAGTTAAAATTCAGCGAATTGCCGATGGCTTTCATTTTAATTTGTGTTTCCCCTTGATAATTAACTTAGGCTAATTTTAACAGTATTCTCACGATTATTGAAAGTTTTTGTTCCCGCAATTTAATACAATTCGAGAATCAGGAAGATCACCGCCGCCGTAATCAGCGTCCCAATCGCCATAATGATTATCTCAGTTATCGTAAAATATCCGAAAATGTTTCTCTTTCCCAGCGGGAGCTCGACGGTCGGAATGCGGCTCGAATGAATCAGATCCGATTCATCGATCTCTTTTGCGCCGATGTCGTTTGCCGCTTCGTCGAGTAAGATCGGCGGCGGCAATTCCTTCGGCAAGATCGAATCGAGAATCAAAAGCGCGGTCGGCTCGTGAAATTTGATGACGGTTTCAAGCTTGAGCTTGCCGCCTTCTTTCGCCAGCAGAAAGATTTTATCGTCGTTTTTCAAACGATGCGGTTCGTTCAAAGTTTCCTCGTTCACCCAAACAAAACCGCTTTTCTGCGGGTAAAGAACAACGCCGCTCCAATCTTTGCGGATTTGCGCACGTGGGATTTCAACTTCATCCGCGTCTGCCGAAATCACGCATTCGCCCAAAGAAGTCCAACCAACCCACATTTCCTCGTTTTCGACATAAACGCGCCGGTTTTCGCCGTCGGCTTCTTTGATCAAAAAGTAAAATTTTTCTTCCGAACGAAGATTTTCGAGCACATCGCTCAAACTTCGCTCGAATTTTTCCGGCGCAGCGGGAGCGGTTTCAACGGGTTCCGGGTTTTCAACCGATTGCGGCTTGATTTCCGCTTTTTCGGCTTTCAGATTTCCGTTGGTTTCGCCCGATTCGGCGGTCAAAGTGTAGCCGTTGATCGTGATTTCATCACCGAATTGCAGATTATGGAGCGCGCCTTGCGGCAGAATTTCGCCGTTCACGGCGGTGCCGTCGACGCGGCAAAGCAGGGTCATCGAGTCGTCTTCGCAGACGATCACAAATTGCTCGGGCGCGATCGAATCGTCCTTCAATTCAATGGTCGCTGAAGTATCGTTCCCAACGGTGATGATGCCGTTTGCGGGAATTTCTTGAGTAAGTTCGGAAAGAATTTTCTTCCGTCTTTTAACCAATAACCTTTTAACCATTCAAAATTATCGAAACCTTTTGACAAATAATAAAGTTATAAACGATAGTAACACAAGGCGGTTTTTGCAGACAGTTAAAGCGTTTTTCGGGGGTGTTAAATCTTCGTTATTTTACTCTAAAATTATGCAAAACGAAAAACAAATAAACGATTTATCGGCAAACGAACAAGATTCGGACGATCTGGCGAAACTGTTCAATTACCCGTCGGTCGGCGAGCTTTTCAGCGGTAGCGATTCTCGGCGGTTCGACGAATTTTGCGCGAAACTCACTACCACGCGCGAAAATCTCGAAAGAATTGTCCGCTACGGCAATGCAGGCGAAGCCGAACGCGCAACGCGCGCCGTGCGCGGCATCGAAGTGACGCTCGAATTTCTCCAAACTCTCCAGAAAATGCGCCAAAACGGGCAAAAATAAAAAAACTTTAAAAATTTCGGGAAACTTTTCCGGCGGTTTGCCGATAATGGTTTGTAAGTAAAGAAATCTTTTGACTTATAACCTTTAGGCGTATTGTTTTTAATTTTTGGAGGAGAGGTAATTAAAGTTATGGCAGACGACACAATGATCACACCGGTGAAATCTGAACCGCTTCCGCCGGTTACGCAAAATTATCCTGAAATTGATTTTCAGCAAAAACAAAAAGAACCCAATAAATTCCTGAAAGTTTTGGGCGGAATCGGGAGCGCCGCACTAAATTTCGTCGCGCCGGGTTTGGGCGGAATCCTCGGCAACGTCATCGGCGGCGGCAGCGGTTCCTCGTTCGGTTCATATACCGCTCTGATGGAACAGCAGCGCCAGTTTGAAGAAATGCAGCGATACAACCAGATTTCGAGCTCTCTGCAGGCGCGCCAGCAGAATCAGATGATGAATCAGCAGCAGCAAAATTCGATGCAGCTGATCAGCGTTCAGCATCGCGTCGGAATGCAGGCACAGGAATTTACGACCGTTTCGAATTTGATGAAAACGCGCCACGACAGCGAAATGTCGGCGGTCAACAACATCAAATCGTAAATTTATTACAATATTTCAACTTTCGGCAAAAGTATTTTGTTTAAATAAAAAAATCAAACAAATGCCATTTCGTCTTAGCTTTTGCCGAATTAATTTTTTATGACGATCAAAGAAATTTCCGTCAGCAATGAAGAACTGCGCGTGATGCTCGAAACGGGCTATATCTTGCGCGAAGCCGCCAAATTTGACGAATCGGAAACGATCTTTCGCAGCGTGATGGAATTTCTTCCCGAATCTGAGATTCCGCAGGTCGGACTCGGCACGGTTTTTCTCCAACGCGGCGATTTCCAGGCGGCGGAGGAAATTTGCGAAAAGGCTTTGGAGCTTAATCCGTCGAGTCTTTATGCCCGCGTTCATTATGCCGAGGCTCTGCTTTTCGGTCGCCAGCGCGAAAAGGCGGAAAACGAATTACGCGAGATCATCGGAGAAAATCCCGATTCGCCGCACAGCCAGACGGCACAGGCGCTGCTCGAAGCGGCTGATTTGATCGCTCCGAACTAAGACTTTCCACAAACTTCATGTGACTCTAGTGCTTCTCTTCTTTTGGCGGGATTTCCATGTTTCAGGAAATCCCGCCGCTTTTTTTCATTTTACCGAAGCTCGCGTAAAACCCTTGATTTTGTTGGCGATTCGTCCAATATTTCGAGAATTTTTTTGAGCCACTCCGAACTGCTCAACTGTTCGGCGGGCGGATAAAAATTGCTTCCGAGCTCGGTTAAAGCGGAGCTGAGTTCAGCTTCTTCGAGTGCATTGGAAAGCAGATCTTCGAGCTCGACGCGCACGCGGTTGATCGTCGCGGGCGGATTAACGGCTTTGAAATGACGCACTACCGCCGCGAAATTCGGTTTCGCCGATTCCCAGCGATAATCCGCCGACCAGCCCTGATAAAAATAGCCGCCGAAAAATTGATAAAGCTCGGGAAATTTGAATCGGTAATTGCTCACAGCCTTCTAAATTACGAATTACAAATTACGAATTACGAATGCTAAAGAAGTTTTCAATTCGTAATTCGTAATTTGTAATTCGTAATTAAATCTATTTTACCAGAAATGATTTGAGAAAGTGCCAGCCCTGCACCGAGCCGTCGCGCACGAGAACGAAACGTGCCGTGTTTGCCGTGAAGATGCCGTCACTGCTGCGTTCGACGACGACCCCGACCGGTTTGTCGAAATCGAAATCCTTAACATAGCGATGATTTCCGCTTTTCAGCCATTGCTCGATGTCGTTGTGATAGAGGTTGATAAAATCCTTCTGCGCCTGCCGCGCATCGTCCGGGTTATTGAATTTTGAAGCCGAATTATCAAAAACCAGCGCCGGATTAAATTCGAGAAACTGGCGCAGAGAACCTGCCGCTTCCATCCCGTGAAGTTTACTCAATTGCGCTTTTGATTCGTCGAAGTCGTCAACGAGCGGAAGCCGGACCGTTTGAAAAATATTCCGCTCTTTTTGCCCGGTATTTTTTTCAATCATCGCCTTTTCGCCCGCCTGGATCAGCTGATTGATCAACTCGTAAATCTGCGCGAGCGCAAGCGACCGACCGATCAAACCGCTCTGATTCTGCGCTTGCGAGGCAAGATTGACCGTTGCGAGCAAAACGCCTAATTCGTTGTTGGCAAGCAAGATGCGGACAAATTTCTGCACCGCCAAATCGAGATTCGCCGTCGTTTTTGCCGCCGCCGTATCGGCGATCAAGCCTTTCACGAGCTGTCCGACATCGCGCAGATTCGTCATCGAAACTTCCGACGGCAAAACCGTCGATTTGAACGCGACCAGATTTCTGATTTCCGCCGAATTTTCGCCCGGAACGACCAAACCCCGCGCCAGAAGCAGACCGTTCAAAACTTCCTGCGCTTTATGATTCTGGATATTTTCCAGAGCCTTCGGCGGAACGTGATGCGTTAGCAATTCAACGGCGACGTGCATTTTTTCGCTGATATTCAGATGTTTGAAATGCACGGCATTTAAGTTCGCGTTTTTGAAAAACGTATTTTTCGCGCTCTGGACATTTTCGCGCATTTGATGCGCAATTTCTTTTGAAATCTGATGGATCAGCTTGCGGTTTTGCTGTGAGCTGTCGAGCATCGACAAAACGCGGCTGCCGATATTCTGCAACAGTTGATTGACCTCACGCGGCAAATTTTGCGATTGCGAATAGGTTCTCGTCGAATTTTGAAAGGTTTGATTGCTGATCAAACGGTTGATCGTGTTGCGGCTTAGATAAATATCGTTCTGCTGAAGAATCTGGCTGACGACCTGACGGATCACGCCGTACGGCTGATTGCCGTGCGCCTTCAAATTTACATCGATCGAAAATCTCACGCCCATATTCGGCTGATGATCCGTCGTTTCCGTACTGGTCGGAAAGATCACGATCGGCGGCGTATTTTGAGTTCTGATTATTTTCGGATTGCCCGTTTCTTCGGTCGGCAGAATCACGATCGGCGGCGTTTCTCCGGTCTGAGTTTGTCCTTGATTTTCGGTTTTCTGATGACCGCGCCCGTTTAACAAACCTTGATCCGAAGTTTTTAGATCGCCGTTTTCGCCGCGCGCCGGACGATTCAAAAGCGCTGCATCTTCACCAATGTCGGGATTGTTTTTATTATTTACCGGAACGTCGTTTGCAAAATCCTGGTTCTGTGCGGGCGGCGCGTCGGCACCTTTGGCGTTCGATTGAAATTGCTGGTTATTGTCTCCGGCGTCCTGCGCAACTTCCGTCGTCGGGCGCGCATGATTCGGATTTTTCGCGTAATTTTCGTTGACGTTTTGAAAAATTTCCGTGCTTCGATTATCCGGAACTTTAGCCGTATCGCCGATCTTGACATCAACATCCAGGAGATTGCCAACGCTGACTTTGGCGGAAATTCCGCCGTTATTTACGGGGTTTGCCATATTCTTTGTAGTCCCAGGTCCTAAGTCTCAAGTTCCAAGTCGAAGTCGTTTATTGACTTGAAACCTGAGACCTGAGACTTGAGACTGAATTTGCCTTCTGCCGGAGCGAAAGCAGTAAAGCGCGGGCGCGAATGCTTGACGGATGCGTTCCTTTCGGATCGTTTTCAAGCGCTTTCCGCAAATCTTCGATGCCTTTTTTGACTTCGCCTCTGAGCAGAAACAATTCGCCGCGTCCCGAAAGAGCGTCGACATTGGCAATGTTCAAACGAATCGCCGCATCGTATTCTTCAAACGCTTTATCCAGGTCGCCCAAACGGTATAAAACCGCGCCGAGATGACAATGAAAAACGCTGTCATACGGATCGGCGGCAACGAGTCCGGCGTAGATCTGCCGCGCCTCTTCCAATTTGCCCGAATTCAAAAGCTGATAACCGCGATTGGCAATCGCATAAAGCTGTTTGCGAGTGATCCCGACGGCTTCGGCAATCGTAATTTGCCCGGTCGCCAGCTTTTCCTGAACTTCGCGTTTTCTCGCGCTTGATTGATTCGTTTCCATCTTTTTTTACTCTTATTTCACCGCGAAACACGCAAAAAGAAGTCTTATTTTTAGCGTCTTTTCGCGTGTTTCGCGGTTAAAATTTCCTACGCATAAATTGCCCGGTTGCGAAACGTCGACATCTGGTCGTTCAATCTTGCCAATTTCGACATCACGTTAAACAATTCGCCGAAAAGCCGGAACGCCTGACGCAGCTGATTTTGATGATGCGGACGGTCGTAATTATTGCCCGCCCACAGATCGTTGCTGTTCGATAATCCGTTGTAATACGGGTTCGAACCGATCTGATTCGGCTGCCACGATTGATTCCAGTCGTTCATCAGATCGCTCACGAAATTATGAAGCAATTGGTTGAAATCGAATCCTGCCCAAAGATTATTGCCGTTCGTGTTTCCAGCTGCGAGATCATTTCCGAGTTTGAAAGAATCGCCGCCGTTATTGCTTCCGATAACTTCTTTGCCCTGAAACGACCAATCGTCCGTTTCCTTGCCCATCACGAAAACGTCGTTGCCGCCGAAGCTGTTGGCGTGGGCATAACCGTCAGCTGTGATCTCGCCGATCTTGCCTTTTCCTTTGTCGATGTCCGAAATCGTCACACGGTCGTTGCCGCTAATCACTTCCAAGCCCGAAGTAACGGTCATTCCGTTGTTTCCGTGCGGCGCGGTCGTGACGTTGATCTTCGTCCCGTCCCCCAAAACGAATGTCGAGTTACGTTTAAAATCCCATTTTCCGCCGTCGCCTTCGGCAACGTGCGGGTCGCCCCAAACTTTCGTTGTTTTGCCGTCAGGTCCCGTAATATTCCATTCGAATTGTCCGGTCGCTTCGATCTTGTAACCTCCCGGCGTGGTAATCACGTTACCGTCGGTTTTCAAACTTCCCTGCGGCTGTGAACTTTCAAACGGCGACGGCGGAACGACGCAGCCGCCCGCGGCGATCGATTGATTGCCCGAAAACTGGCTGCCGACCGAATCGAATAACTGTCCGAAATCGCTGAAAATATCCGATAAAATATCGTTTACGCCTTGCAGAGCGGACGAGTTGATACCGGCAAAAATGTCGGATTGAACTCCGTTTGAATTGTTAAAATTGAAAATATTTACATTTACGCTCATCTCTTTTCTCCTGCCGAATTATTTTGATTTGCGATTTCTAAGTCTTAAAAGCTTTTTCAACAATGATTTCTCGCCTGTTGTAGAAATTATCGGCAGTATTTCGGAAAAGTTTCCTGTGAGATAAAAAATTTGCAAGTTTTAGCCGGAGCGCGGACATCTCTCTGCCCGCTCGTTCGAGGCTTTGCAAAGAGTGCCAAACATCTGGATTACCGTTATATGTTTACAAACGAAGCCGTTCGACGCTTCGCTCGAACGATTAACGGGCAGAGAGATGTCCTCGCTCCAATTCTAGATTTATTGATTTGAAAGCACCCCGATCATCGCCAGACGCTGGCGCAGACGGTTGACCGCTTTTGAATGGAGGCGCGAAACCCACGATTTATTGACGCCCATTTTTTTTGCAAGCTCGGTTGTCGAGAGATGTTTGAAATAAAGCGATTCGATGATTTCACGTTCTTTTTCGGGCAATTCGCGGACGGTTTCACGGACGAGCTCGATGGTTTCCCGAAACTCGACCGAAACATTCGGCAATTCACGCGAATCGGCAACGTCCGGCGCGTTTTCTTCGCTCAAGCTCAATAAATACGCGGGAATCAATGAGTCGACGAATTTTTCGACGGATTGAATTTCGTCGTCAACATTCGTCGCCGGATTTTCCATTTCGTCGTCCGAAGCGGTCTGCACCAGATCATTTAAGACGGATTCGCGGCGCACCCACGCATCGTTCGGCGTGCGCGTCAGAATTCCCATCTGGCGCAAACCGTCAAAAATCGCGCCTTTGATTCGGTAATACGAAAATGTCACGAACGAGACCTTGCGGCGCGGATCGTAGCGTTCAGCGGCTTCGAGGAGTCCGATCATTCCGTAACCGACAAGTTCCTCGAAATCGATTCTGACGGGAAAAGTATTTGAAACCTGTTTGGCGATCGAATAGACATACGGGCGATAGCGCTCGACGAGTTCGTCGCGGTCGGCGAAAGCCGTTTGCGCGGCAGTTGTGTTTTCGGGATTTTGTTCAGCCACAAGTTTTATTAAATTTACGGTAACTCATTTTTATAAATAATTTCAAAAGGCTGTTTTCAGAAATGTTTTGTTATAAAATAGGTTTTATTAAATTTACGGCAACTTATTAAAATGTTTTTAACATCAGTAAATAATAATAACCGAAATCAAAAATAAATTTAACCGATCAAAGGTTATAGCAATTTTGATGAAAACAAAAAAATATCGTTTGGAAACGGTTTTGGGAATCCGCAACCGCGCACGTGAAGAAGCAGCGCGGCAGGTTGCGGTGCGCCTCGGGCAGCTCGAACAAGCCGAACAAGAACTAAATCGCCGCCAGTTGAAGCTCCAAGCCTGTTATGAACAGCAAAACAAGGCGCAAACCGCGATGAGCGAAGAATTAAATCAAGGAATTCAGGCGCGAAATATTTTAGCGCATCAAAACTATCTCAACGATCTCAGAAAACTTGAGATCGAATTGAAAAACGATGTCGAAAAACAGATCCAAGCCGTCACGAAAGCCGAAAAAGAACTCGAAACGGCGCGTGAGAAATTGGTTGAAACGGCACGCGAGCTGAAATCCATCGAAGTTCACAAAGAAAATTGGCAGGTTTCCGAGCAAAAAGCGCAAAACAAGCGCGAACAAAAGATAAGCGACGAAATCGGCGCAATTCTGCACGGACGGCGCGATAATTCGTAATAAGCGTCCATTATTTCGGATAAAATTTGCTCTTGAGGGCTTGAAAATATTATGATTGTTAAAACTGGGAAAAATTGCTTTTAGACGCGCCGGTAACAAAACAGACTATTTTCCGACTCATTTTGTAGTGATTTTCAGAATGAAATTTTCAAGATTGTTATGACGGAGAAAAATGAACAACTGATCCAAACCGTTCGGACTGCGAAAAACGACGACGAGTTACGTTTTTTGCCGTTCGCCGTTGCGGGGTTGATCTGCTTTACGATCGCCGTCATTTTGGGCACCGGAAGTTGGTTTGTGTTCGGTTCGCGCAATCGTCAGAGAATCGACACCACGGCTGAAACCAATTTTCCGGCAGTTAATCCCGAAAAACCGGCGGCAATCGTCAAAACCGAAGAAACTCCGGCATTACCGACCGTTCCCGCATCTAATTTGAATCCGGAAACAACGGCAAAAACGCCGGTCGAAAACGTTGTCGAAGTTGCGGGCGGCGAGATTGCGATCGGCGGCGGCGACACTAAACTGCCGCTCGAACGCGTGATCGTCAAAGATTTTTCGATTGCCGAAACCGAAGTGACGAATTCGCAATACGCCGAATTCATCAAGGAAACCAAGCATCCCGCGCCGCCGGGCTGGAAAGAAAACGAATTTCCGACAGGCACGGAAAATTTCCCCGTTACCAATGTTTCGTGGAAGGATTCGGTCGATTTTTGTAAATGGTTGGAGAAAAAACTGGGTTTGCCCGTGCGACTGCCGACCGAGGCGGAATGGGAGCTCGCGGCGCGCGGAAGCGTGGCGAACAAATATCCGTGGGGCAACGAGTGGAACAAGGAAGCCGCCTCGTCAAAAGAAAACGGCGGCAAAGTTTCGGCGGTCAAAAGTTTTTCGCTCAATCGCTCGCCCTTCGGCGCGTTTGATATGGCGGGAAACGTTTGGGAATGGACGCAGGATAAAGTGACTAAAAACGAGGAAGTGACCGACGAAAAAGTAAAAGAGGCATTTGAAAAAGGACAGGTTTTGCGGATCGTCAAAGGCGGCTCGGCGCAAACTCCGGCGGCGCAGATTTCCGCGCAGGCACGCTACGAAATTCCCGAAAACACAAAAGTGCCGTCGGTCGGTTTCAGATATATTGTCGAGCAAAAACAAAACCCCTGATCTTGAATAATTTATGAAAAACACCAAAGCAATTAGGAGGAAAAATTACCTGATGTTCAGTTCAAAAGTATTTTCAAAACTTACCGATAAATTTATCCAAAAATCCGCGATTGCAATTATTTTTGTAATTTTTTATGCCTTTGGTGCTAATCTTTTGACGGTTTTCGGGCAGGACGATCTGCGCAACACGGTTTACGGCGATCCCAAAAAATCGACGACCGACAAATCAAAGTCTTCAAAAAAGAAGCCGAAAGGCACGGTTGCTAAAAATAGCGGTTCGACAATTAAACCTGTCCCGAACACGACTAGAAAATCTCCGCCGAAAACATATCTGGACGTGGTATTTCTCGCCCGGGAACCGTCGGTCGAAGTTTATCTGAACGACCGAAGCATCGGTCTAACGGGCGAAAACCGGCAATTGTCGAAAAAACTGACGCCGGGCGACTATCTTTTGATGGCAAAAAACAAGCGTCAGGTTTTGTTTTCGACGAAAAAGATAATCGTCAGTCCTGAACAAACAACCTTCAAATTATTTGAAGAAGTTTTGCCGAAGCCGGCTCCGACCGTCGAAAAGCCGGTCGAAAAAGAAGAAAAGACCGATATTGAAAAGGCGATCGAAATAAGCGAAAGAGTCAAAAAGATTCTCGAAAATTATGCAAATCCGCTGACGACCGATGCGGTCACGCAGGACGATTGGCAGATGGTTTTTCAAGCCGCCCAGCTTGGACAACTGCAAGGCTACACGGCGGTTCAAATCGAAGCGCAGCGCTGGTTTGCTTCCGGTCAGATCGAGCTTGCGAACGGCGAATTTACCAATGCTTTTACGGCTTTCAATAAATCGCAGGAATTTATGCCGACTTCCGCTTTGCCGTTTTATGGTTTGGGCAATACATATTTCGCCAAAAAACAATACGCCGATGCCCTAAAGTTATATTTGAAATCCGTGCAAATTGACCCGAAACTTGCGATGGGCTACAAAAAGCTCGGTGATACGCAGCGATTGTTAGGCAAGGAAAAAGAAGCGATTGCGGCTTATAAAAACGCGATTCAATACGGTTACAATACGCTTGAAACGCGTTTCTGGCTCGGAACTCTGATGCTCGAAACCAAACAGATCGAAGAAGCCATCAAAGAGCTCGAAGCGATCGCCAAGGAAATGCCGAAAGCCGAGGTTTTTATCAGCATTGGCAACGGTTACGAGAAATTAAAACGCGATGTCAGCGCGATCGAAGCTTATCAAAAAGCGATCGATTCCGACCCGAATTCGGCTCTCGCCTACTACAAATTGGCGGATGTTTATCTGAACCAGCGGGAATACACCAAAGCGAAAGAATCCTATGAAAAAGCGATTTCGCTCGACCCCGAATGGAAAACATTGAATAAAACCGAAGCGCAGAAGAAATTGCGCGAGGCTTCGACCAAACTTAATAAATAAGAGGCGGAAAAGCGGTATGAAAATCGAAGCGGCAAAAAATCATCCGGTCGATAAAAAAGAATCGAAGAACGTTTTTAAAACAGAAACTTCAGTCTTTAATTCGTCAAATCCGCTCAAAACCGCCGAAGTTCCCGCACCGACGACGAGTGCTTTTGCCAAAATTTTAGAGGAAAATCGCAAAGAAAAAGACAATTCATCAATTGCCAAAAGCGATTCTACCGACAGCGACACAAAAACTTCAAAATCCGAAAAGGACTCAAAACTCAGCCGTCAAACCGAAGAAAAAAAAGAGCTTGAAGAACGAAACAAAAGAAACGGCGACGGCGATTCGCGCCGCGACGGCGACGAAAATCAATCCCAAATGATCTCGCTTGCCGCTTTGCAATCGCAGATCAATTCCGCTTCTGAAACCGTCTCTACGGCGCGTTCGATCCTGCACATCGCCGATCTCGAAAGAATTATTTCAACGATCCGCACCGAAAATTTTCAAAATCAAAAACAAGTAACGATCGCCCTGAAAAATTCCGTTCTGCAAGGCTTGCAAATAAAACTGACGATCACCGAAAACGGTAAGATCAAAGCCGAGTTTCTCGCGCTCAACGAACAAATCAAAAAGCAGTTAAACCTGCGAAAAAAAGAACTTTCCGAGATTCTTCACAACCGTTCGGCATTATTTTACGAAGTTGAAATCAAATTTCAAAACCCGGACGAAAAAGATTAACTTTTTGCAAATTTCCGACCGCTCTGTTTTAATTACAGCAAGTTTATGTCAATCCTGATTGCTGAAGACAATGCCGTCCAACGCCGCTATCTGAGCGAGATTCTGGCGCGTGAATTCCCTGCTCATCTGCCGATCATCGAAACCGAAAACGGCGATTCGGCGATCAAGTCGGCGGTCGAAAATCGCCCGTCGCTCTGCATTCTCGATATTCAAATGCCTGAAACTTCCGGTGTGAAAGCCGCCAAAACGATCTGGCGCGATTTTCCCGAAGCGCGGATCATTTTCTGGACGCAGTTTCCGCACGAAGTTTATATCAACGAGATCCGCAAAATCATCCGCAATCTCAAGCCGCAGCCGGCGTACGGTTTTATCCACAAAAACAATCCCGAATCGCGTTTTTTGCGGTTTGTCGCGACCGTTTTGGAAGACGGGGCGGATATGATCGACCCGTCGTTCAAAGACGCTTTCAAACGCCCGCTCCTGACCGAGTTCGAATCCGAAGCCCTGCGTTTTCTCGCGCTCGGACTTTCAAACTGGGCGATTGCCCGCAAATGTTCGCTCTCGATGCGCGGTGTCGAAAGCCGTCTGGCGAACCTTTACGAAAAACTATTCGTCAGTTTATCCGAAGGCACAACGCACGAAAATTACGACAAGCTCGCCTTTAATGTCCGCACACGCGCGTTTTTCGAGGCTTTGCGGCGCGGCTTGATCAACAGCGAAGAACTCGAAAGCGCGGAAAAAGAACTGAAATTATGGCTCGAACGCGACCGCGACCGTTTTCGTGAAGAACAAAAAAAATAAAAGACGAAAGATGAGAAGATCCAAAATGAAAAGCCGTTTTTTGATTGGAAATTTTCTGCTTTGTCTTATTTTTTCCGCTCTTTTACTGAATTTTTCGCAAACCAAACCGAAATCCGAAAATCTTGCGCCGCCCGAAGAAGATGCGGAAACGATGCTCACACTGCTTCTTTCCGACAAAACGCGCAATCTGCATCAATGGAGCGCGATCAGCCAGTTTCACGGTTTGCCTTCGGAACACGTCAACGCCATCGAACAAACGCCCGACGGAATTATGTGGTTTGCGACCGATTCGGGACTCGCGAAATTCGACGGTCGCCGTGTTCAGAGTGTTTCACCCGAAAATTTTTCGAACCGCAGAATTCCGGCTTTGAAAACCGACCAAAGCGGCGCGCTCTGGATCGGAACCGAAAAAGGCGCGTTTCGTTTTTACAACAATTCCTTTCTGCCGATTCCGCAAACCGCTGATTTTTCGATCAATTCAATCGCGGTTTCCGCCGAAAATAAAATTTTTCTTTCAACCGAAAACAATCCGAACTCAAAAAACACTTTTATCGAAATCGTCCAAAATTCCGAAGGCGGTTTAGTGACGAACATAATTTACGAAAAGCCTTCCGAACTGAAGAGTCCGGCAGTTCCTCCGAAAGAATTCAACGAAAATGTCGGCGTTGTAAACTCAACGGCGTTCGATACGGACGAAAATTTGTGGGTCGGCACAAAGGGAAACGGCGTTTTTCTGTTTCGCGGCGCGGAACAAATTGCGCATTATACGCTCGAAAACACGGCGGGCGGACTGCGCTCGAACGAGGTTCTTTCGATCTTTGTTGACCGTGAGAACGTCATCTGGTTCGGCACGACCAAAGGCATTTCGCGTTTTGACCCGAACAGTCCTTTAAGCGAACAGTTTGCGGTCGGCACCGACAGCAATTTTATCCGCACGATCTTTCAGGCGAAAGACGGAAAAATCTACGCCGGAACGCAGCAAGGCTTATTCGTTAGCGAATCGGTCGGAAACTGGAAGATTGTCGACGGTTTTGAAAAAAGAAGAATATATTCGATCGCCGAGAACGAAAAGGGTAATTTACTTCTCGGCACTTCGCGCGGACTGTTTTTTTATCCTCCGATTTCGAACGAAACGGTCAAACCGACCACCGCAAAAACTGCGGAAAACGCCTCGAATGAAACCGAAAAACAACCGCCGACAGGCAGTATCCGCGCCATTCAAAGCTATCAAAACAAAATATTTCTCGGCGTTTTCGGACAAGGTTTGGCACGCCTCGAAAACGCTAATTTTATCCCGCTTTCAAATAATCCGCCGGAAACTTTAAATGTCACTTCGCTCAAATCAGCCGCCGGTCGGCTCTGGCTCGGCACGGCTGAAAACGGCGCGTTTTATTTTGACGGGAACAAATTCGCTTCCGACAAAAACCTCGAAAATCTCAAAAACAAAGCGATCTGGGCAATCGAAGGAAGCGTGGAAAACGGGCTTTGGTTCGGCACGGAAAAAGGTCTTTTTCTTTACAAAAACGGCGAGCTGACGACCATCAGCACGGAGCTTGACGTGCGCGGTGTCGCACTTTCGGCGGACGGAAACGGCATTTGGTGCGCGACCGAAAAAAACGGTCTGGTGCGGTTCGCCGAAGACAAAAACTTCGGTTGGGTCTCGTCGCGGCTCGATGTCGAGCAGGGCTTGCCGTCGCAGAAGATTTTCAGCGTTTTCCGGCAAACCGACGACACTTTTCTGATCGGGACGACCCGCGGCGTGGTGCGTTACAAAACGCCGAAAACAAAACCGCTGCTCGTCCCGACGCGTATTTTGAGCCGCCGGCTCCACGCGCCCGAAGAACTGCAATCGCAAATCGTTCTCGAATATCCGCAAAACACTCTCACAGCAGAGGTTTCGGCAATCAACAGCCGCACTTTTCCCGAACAATTTCAATACGCATTTCTTTTGTTCGACAGCAAAAACACGGTCGTCCGCAAAAAATTCAGTAACGACGCGCAATTTTTGATGGACAATCTTGTCGCCGGAAATTACACGGTTGAAATCCGCGCTTTTGACAAAAATCTGATTTCTTCCGAACCCTTAACTTTTCAATTTAAGGTTGAAAAACCGCCGTTTCCGTGGATCACGCTGGCGCTGACGGTTTTGCTTTTGCTCGCTTTGATCGCTTTGATCTGGGCAATTTTATCGCAGCGAAAAATCTATCAGAAAAGCTCGCAGCTCAAACAGGCAAACCGCGAGCTTAATATGGCGCGGCTCGATCTCGCCAACGAAGCCGAACGCGAACGGCGGCGGATTTCGCGCGACCTGCACGACCAAACGCTTGCCGATCTGCGTCATTTACAACTTTTGACCGACAAACTTCCCGCTTCGGAAGAAACCGCCGAAAGCTCGAAAACGATCCGTCACGAAATTGAAAATGTTTCAAAGGAAATCCGCCGCATCTGCGAAGATCTAAGCCCGTCGGTTCTAGAAAATATCGGTTTTTCGGCGGCTCTCGAATGGGCTTTGAGCAATTCCTTGCAGACGAATCCGGAAAAGCAGAAGATCGAATACGAATTCGTCTGCTCTGAAACCATCGAAGAAAATCTTCCGCTTTCGCCTTCTGAACAGATCCAAATTTACCGCATTGCCCAGGAAGTTTTAAGCAATATTTCGCGTCATTCAGATGCTTCAAAAGTCAAAATGACGGTCGAAAAAACAGTTGAAAATGAATTTTTGTTAAGAATCGAAGACAACGGCAAAGGCTTCGATTTTGAAAAAACCTTGAAACGCGAAGGTCGCGGAATTTCAAACATCAAATCACGCGCCAATCTCATCGAAGCCGAATTTTCCTTTGCAAAATCAGTTTCCGGCGGAACCATTTTCACTTTAGTCAAAAATTAGTTTTTTAACTGAGAGATACCGATAAAGGGTGATCGATTGAAACTGTGGAATTCCACAGCTTACATCTGCGATCGACACACCAGCACGACCGCATTGGCAGCCGTCTTAACAAGTTACCGGCACGTTCATAGGGCGATTTTCTTAAACGATAATCGTTAAATGAAATTTCTCGCTAACCGCAAAAACTTCATCAAATCCTGCCTGCAAAAGCCTACCCGTGTGTTGTTATTTGTCGCGGTAATGACTCTATTTTGCGGTTTTTTGCTTCTCGTGATGGAAGCAGGATTCATTTACCGGAGAACCGAACAAACTCTCGAAAAGGAACGCCAAAAACAATCAAAACAAAACGCCATTCCTTTTTCGAGAGTTTCCCTCACGTCTCATTTCAATCCAAACGTGCAAATAATTCAAAGCACGAAAAATGTCCGTAGCCTTGCAAATTTCCAAAATTCAATTTTTGCCGCGACCGACGGCGGACTTCTGCAAATGACGGAAAACGGCGAAGTTTTGCGCCGATTTTCAGCATTGGACGGTTTGCCCGAAAGCGATTTGACCGCTCTTGCCGTGTTCGAATCAAAACTTTTTATCGGCACAAAATCGAAAGGATTGATCAATTTTGACGGCGAAAAATTTGAAAGCATTCGCCTTGAAAATTACGAAACAAAATCGATCACCTCGCTTTTTTCCGATTCAAACACGCTTCTGATCGGCACATTTTCGGGCGGATTGCTCGAGTTTGACGGTAGTAAAATCGTCGAACTCAAAGCCTCTGGCGAACGAATCGAACATCCGACTTTTATCGGTCAAACCGGTTCGTATCTGATTGCCGGAACTTTTGCCGACGGGCTCTGGATCCGAAAAGATCAGATCTGGAAACATTTCCGCGTCGCCGACGGTTTGCCGTCAAACCGGATCGTCGGTGCGGAAATCTATGATAAAAACTTATTCGTCGCTACTGATTTAGGAGTTGCGCAAACGGTGTTTGACGAGATTTTACGGGAAAATCAAACGGTTTTTCGGCAAACCGTCGCCGTGCCGACGCTTTCGAGTTTCGTGATCGAAAACGGCAAATTTTACCTGACTAAAGACGACGGCGAAATTTTTACTTTTTCAAAGACTCTGAAAACTATTAATTGGAAAATGCCTGCAAATCTCCAATCGGCAAAACTCCTCAAAGAAAATGACGGAATTTGGCTGCTTTCCAATCAGGGAATTTGGAAAAGCAAAAATATTGATTCTGAAGTAATTTCGCTTACCGAATTCGGCAAAGTTTCCGGCGAAAACGATCTTACGGACAACAATATTTCGGCGCTCGCAATCGATCAAACCGAACGAATTTGGACCGGCACTTTCCGTAACGGAATTGACGTTTTTTCATCGAGCGGAAAAAAGCTCAAACATCTCGAATCCGAAACGGCGCGCGAAATAAATTTTCTCACCCAAAATACTGAAAGCAAAGAGATTTTAGCCTCAACCTCGGGCGGCTCGATTCGTTTCGACACGAATTTTAACGAATCCTTTTTCGCCGAAAACGCCGATCTGCCAAGCCGTTCGGTGACGCAGATTTCGCTTTTCAAAGACGAAAAAAAACAAGCTTCCGCGATTTCAACCGCGAAAGGTTTGTTCTACAAAGACAGTAATTCGCGCCGTATTTTTTCATCATTTAACGGATTGCCCGCAAACAGTGTGATTTCAACTCTGTTTGCTCAAAATTCGCTTTTCGTCGGAACAATGAGCGGTTTGGCGCAAATCGAAAACGGCAAAGTCGTACGCGTTTTCAAAACTTCAAATTCCGAGCTTAAAAACAACTGGATCTCCGCGCTGGTCGAATCGGGCGGACGCATTTTTATCGGAACTTACGGGGGCGGAATTTTTGAGCTTTTACCGTCGGGCGAAATCCGCGGTTTTGAAAATGAAATCGGCAAAAGTTTTGTCAATCAGAACGCGATGTTTTACGACGGCGAAAGGCTTTTTGCAGGAACGCTCGAAGGCGTGTTGAGTTTGGATCTAACGACGCAAAAATGGACGCACATAAAAGACTTTTTGCCTTCCGAAACCGTGCTTTCAGTCACGGGGAATCGCGAGAATGTTTACTTTGGCACAACGAGCGGAATTGTCCGGATCAATAAAAACTTTTGGACCCGAAATTAAATATGAAATACGTTTTCTGTCTATTTCTGCTGCTATTTCTTGCCTTCAACGCAAACGCGCAAACCGGCGTTTTAATTCCTTTACCGAAGGATAAACCCGATGAAAAAATGCTTTCGATCCAAACGATGAATGTCGGCATCTGTATCGACAACCAGAGTGCAAATGTCCGCGTTACACAGATTTACGAAAATCATACGGCAAATACGCTCGAAGGAAAATTCGTTTTTGCATTGCCCGAAACTGCCGTCGTTTCAGACTTTGCGGTTTGGGACGGCGCGACGCGAATTCCGGGCGTAATGATGGAACGCCGCCGCGCCAACGAGATCTACGGTGAGATCAAAGCCCAGAAAATCGATCCCGGGATAATGCAAATTGACGACGATGCGGGCGGAAAAACCGTTTTTTCCGCGAAAGTTTTTCCGATTCCGCCCTACGGAACAAAGCGGATCGAGATCGAATACACGCAAAATCTGCCGATCGAAAATTTTTCCTCGCATCTGACATTTCCTCTGAAAAGCTCGTTCGGCGCGCCGCAAACGGTCGGAAATTTTTCAATGAATCTGTGTGCTTACAGCGAATTTCCGCTGTCTTCGATAAATTACGACGCGCAAAATTTCCCTCTGCAAATTTCTAAACAGACGGAAAATGAATTCGTCGCCGATTTTTCAGCTGAAAATTTCACTTTGAACAATGATTTTTCGTTTGATTATCAAATCAAAACGCAAAGCAGTTTGCTTTCGTTTATCACGTACCGCGCGCCCGAAAGCATTTCCGCCTTTGAGCTTCGCAACCCCGCTTTGGCGAAAAAAAACGCGGACGGCTACTTTGAAATGCGGGCGATTTTCAATGAAAATCCAAACCAGCCAACTGCACCGCGCCGTGTGATTTTGGTCGTTGATACATCGCTTTCGATGTATGGCGAAAAGCTTCAGCGGGCGGTTGAATCCGCCGATTTTCTTTTGCGAAATTTAAATCAAACGGATGAATTTAATCTCGTTTTGTTCGGAAACGAACCCGTTGTTTTTTCGCAAAATCCGCTCGCCGCTTCGCCCGAGAATATCGAAAATGCGTTGAATTTTCTGAAAAACTCCAATCTCAGCGGCGGTACGAATCTCAAAAAAACCCTGGGAAAAACAATCGAAATCGCCAAACAACTTGCCGACGGCGAAAAATCAGTCGTATTGATTTCGGATGCCAACCCGACCCGCGAAACAATCAATAAAAACGCGCTTTTGAGTCTTTTCGACAAACCGCCGGCAAATTTGAAAATTTACGGTCTGGCGCTCGGCAGCGATGCCGATACGACACTTTTTAACGAGCTTGCCAAAAAGACAAAAGGCTTTTACATTCAAGCGCGCGAAACCGAAGATATTTCGCCGGTTCTTCAAATCCTGCTTTCAAAGATCGGCAGTCAGGCGATCGAAAATCTGAATTTTTCTGCCGATTTTGCCGATAATTTTTACGAAGTTTATGCCACGGGCGAGCATAGTTTCAACGGTTCGAGCTTTTCGTTTGTCGGGCGTTACCGCGAGCCGCGATCGGCAACCGTCAATCTCAAAGGAAATTTCGGGGCAGGCGAAATAAATCTTTTGAAACCGGTTGAATTGCCCGAACTTAATGATTTTCACGTGCAACTGCCGAGACTTTGGGCGCGGGCGCGGATCGATGCGCTCGTTCGCGAAATGGATCTGAACGGCGAGCGCGAAGATTTTATTACGGAGATCATTGCGCTCTCTCAAAAATACAAGCTCGTTTCGCCGTACACCGCGTTTATCGCCGCGCCGCGTGCGCTGCTTCGTCCGCGTCTGATCCAACCCGGCGACCCCGTAATTCGCGTCAAAACCGATGAATCGATCAAACAGGTTTTCGCAGTTTTGCCGTTTGGCGATAGCCTGCCGCTAAAATTTCTGGCAAGCGAAGGCGTTTGGGAAACGCGTTTTCTCGCGCCCGCCTGGATGGCTGACGGAAATTACACTTGCCGGCTTTTGCTGACCGACAAAGACGGCAACGGGTTTGAAGAAACGAAAACCTTCGTTGTTGACAGCAACGCGCCGAACCTGAAAATCAATCTGCCGAAAACGACTTTCCGAAGCGGCGAAGAAATCGAAATCCGCGTTTCCGCCGACAGCGACACGGCAAAATTAACCGCCAAATTCTACGGCGCAAAACCCGTTCAGCTTTTCTGGTCAAACGCCGAAAAAACCAATATCGGCAGGCTTGTTGTGCCAAACAATATCGCTTCGGGAAATTATGTTTTAATCGTTTCGGCGGAAGATTTTGCCCATAATCAATCGTCGGAAGAAGTTCGCATCGAGGTTTTGGGAAATTAAAATTATGCGTTTTGCGTGCCTTCAAAAATTTGATTTATTGAAAACGATCCAATTTGCCGTTTATTTCGCGGTTTTAATTTGCGCGGTATTTTACGGTTTCAGTTCGCAAAAACCGGCGCAGCAAATCGAGCAAAACGAAAAAGACGCGGCAATCGAAAACGCGCTTTTTGCGAGAACGGATTTTTTCGGCGCTAACGCGATCGTGCCATATCCGACCGAACAGGCGCGGAATCGTTTAGCAGAAGTACTGCAGAATTTCCCCGGCGATTCGCAAATCTTGCTGAAACTTGCCGAATCGGACGAAAACCTCGGGCGTTTTGACCAAGCCGAACAGGAGATCAAATCCGTCAAACCCGAAAATCTTTCCGCTTTAGCCGATTTTTACGGTCGCCGCGCCGCCTTTGAAAAACAAGCCGAAATTCTCGAAAAAATCCTGCAAACCGCGCCGCCCGAAAAACGCGCCGATGCGTTTTCGAATCTGATCTATCTGGCGAAAAAACACGATTTGAAAAAATATCTCGCGCCCGAATTTTATCAAAAAATCATTGCCCAGGACGAAGCTTCGTTTTCCGTGTTTTTTGAATATATCGAAAAACTCACGGAAGAAAAAAATTATGCGGAAGCCTTGAGAATTCTCGATGAAAACAAGGCAAAATTCCCAAAATCGAAAAGCTATTTCCTCGAAAAAGAAATCTCGATTTTGATTTTGCAAGAGAAACCCGCCGAAGCCGAAAAAATTTATGATGAAGCTTTTGATCCTTTTTGGACGGAGGAAGAAAGCCGAAAATTTTATGATTTTTTGCGCGACAACGACCGTTACCGCGCTTACGAATCAGAACTTCGCCAAAAATTCAGACAAAATCCGGGCGATTTTCAAACGGCGATTCGATTGATTCATTTTAAGCAAAATGAAGGCGATGAATTCGGCGATATCGTCCAAAAACTCGAAAATGCGCGTGCCGCCAAAAAAATTGCGTGGCAGACGGATGAGCTTTTAACGATTTCGCAATTTTTGATCGAAGCGGGCGACGGCGATAACGCTTCGCGGTTTCTCTACACGCTTTGCACGGATTTTAAGATTGAAAAACAAAGCGATCTGCGCCGCAAAGTTTTGTATCAGCTTTTTGAACTATTGTCCGACGCTGGTTACGAACGGCTGGCGCTGACCAAAGGAAATCTTGATTTTTACGAATCGGTCGCCAAATCCGACGCGTCTCCGGGCATCACGACCGGAATTCTTTCGCTGATCTTTTCAGACCGCAATCCGCGCGGCGAATTTGAATCGAAACAAGCAACCGCTGTCAAACTTTTTAACCGCGCCGCCGCTTATCGAATTTTTCAGGAATTTCGGTCTGAATACCCGGACGCACCCGAACTCGCGCAGATGTATCTCGACATCATCAGGCTTTACACGAACTCGGAAAACCTGGCTGTCGCCTCGAAAACACTGACCGAATTTGAACAGAAATTCACCGGCTTTAAAGATTTTCCCGACGCGGCTCTGAAGCTTTCCGACGCCTACATAACCGCCAAGCAATTTGATAAAGAACGCGAAATTTATCAAAAACTGCTCGATTTTCTCGGTAAATCCGACAAACCGAAATTCCCTCTTTTCGGTTCGTCAAACAATCCGGAAACAACCGATCTGACGCAGATCAAACCCTCGGTCGGAGCTTATCCGCCGAATTCAAATTACGGAATCAATCTTTCAACTCCGCAAAAAGACAACGATTATTACTACGATTCGCCGAAAAATTATACAAATTTTCTTTCTACCGAAAGAAGCGAAATTTTGTATTCCGATGTGCTTTCGCGCTATGTATCTTCACTCGCGCGGGAAAATAAATTTCAGGAGATTTTGAATCTTTACGCGGACGAATCCGCGAAATATCCTGCCGAACAAATGCTTTACGAGCAAATGCTGCAATGGCTCGGGCAAACCAATCTCGCCGAAAAACAGTTTGAAATTTATCAAAAAGCTTTGCTGAATTTTTCAAACAAATCGTGGAAAGACCGATTTGCCCGTTGGCTGATTCGCAACAAACGAACCGATGATTTTGAAAATTTCTCGCGCTCGCTGGTTTCAACGTTCGATGACGCGGAAACGCAGGATTATTTAAGGCAATTCGTTGACGGAAAAGAGATAAACGACGCCGAAAGCTTCGACGGAAAATTATTTTTCGGGCTTTATAGTCTTGCGCACCAACGCTTTCCGCACAACATCGTGTTTGTCAGAGGACTTTTGCGCTATTACCAGAAAAATAATATGGAAGCCGAATGGCGCAATCTTTTAGCCGAATATTATTTTGAATCGCCTGAAATTCGCCAGGAATTTTTAACGAATCTGGCGAAAAAAGGCGAAATTCGTTCCTTTTTGAAAAGATCGGAAGATTTAAGCATCACAAACGAAATCGAATCCCTGCCATACAAACTTTTTCGCGCCGATGCTTCCGTGTGGCTTTCGGAGTTTGAAAAATCGATCGTTTTTTATCGCGAACTTAACGGGCTTTATCCGAACAATACGGAATTTTCCGAAAATTTTCTGACGATTTCGCGCTCGTTCGGTCAAAACAATCGCAATTTACAGCTTGAATCGGCGACCTTTGCCCAAAATCAAGCCGACAATTTTCCGGCTGACGAAAATTATCGAATCCGCGCCGGAGAAATTCAGGCGGAGCTCGGCGATTATGAAAAAGCGCGGCAGAATTGGCTGAAAATCATCGCTCAGGGCGCGGGCGAAAATGAATCTTACTTAAATACGGCAACGGTTTTTTGGGATTATTTTCAGTTTGACGATGCCTTGAAAACGATCAATTCCCTACGCGAAAAATCGAAAGACGAAAACCTTTACGCCTTTCAAACCGGCGCGATTCTGGAAGCTAAAAATGATAAGCGGGCGGCAATCTCCGAATACGTCAAGGCACTCGACGAAAACGAGATCGAATCCGATAAATGGAGCGCCAAACGCCGTTTAAAACAGCTTTCCAAAAATCCGGATCTTGCCAAACAGATAAACTCTGACTTCGAGAAGCAGCGCAAATCCGCGAAAAATGCCTTTCGAATGACATTCAATTTTGCCGATATGCTTTTTCAAATGAAACGGCAGACCGAAGCCGTAAATTTACTCTTGAGGCAAACGACAACTGAAAAATCAACCGAAAATCTTCTGGAAGCAAAACAATTTTTCAGAGATCTGGACGAGCCGAAAGCAATTCAATCGACGCTCGGTCGGCTGATAAGCGTTGCGGAGAGTCCGCGTGATTCGATCTCTTATCGTCTCCAGCTTGCCGAAAACTTTCAGGAAAATTATGAAGCGGAAAAATCCGCCGCAATTTTAGCCGATCTGGTCAAAAAATTCCCGGCAAATTACGGCGTTTTGAAGGAAACCGAAAATTTTTACTGGGATTTGGGGAAAAAAGAAAAGTCTCTAGAAGTATTGCAATCTGCACGAAATAAGGCTCGCGGCGAATATCTTTACCAATTCAGCCGAAAACTTGCAAACAGGTTAAATGCTTTGAACAGAACAGATCAGGCAGAAAAGATTCTGCTCGGACTGCAAGCCGAAAACCCGAACGATACGGATGTTTTTTCGGAGTTAACGGATATTTACGTTCGCACGAACCGATCGGAAGCTTTGCGCAAAACTTTTGCGGCGACGATCGATGCGTTGCGCAAACAACAGCTCGAACCGCGCGAATTCAAATGGCAAGCCGAAGCCTTGCGTAAGAAAATGATTTCCGCTTTTACCCGGCTGAAAGATTACGATTCCGCCGCTGAACAATACATCGAAATCATCAACCGCGAGCCGGAAAACGAAGAAACTCTCGAAGAAGCGATCAGTTTTGCCAAGCGTTACGGCGGCGCAAAAAAACTTCTGGAATATTACAAAAAAACTGCCGCCGAAGCTTTTAAGAATTATCGCTGGAATGTCGTTTTAGCCCGTATTTACGAGGCAAACTACGATCTACCGAATGCTGTCGAAAACTACAAGACGGCGATCTTTAACCAGCCCGAAATGCTCGAACTTTACGAATCATTGGGTGAAATTTATGTAAAAATGCAGAACTATGAAGCCGCTCTGGAAACTATTAATAAACTTTTGGAGCTCTCGAACGAAGATCAAAAATATATCAAGCAAAAGGTGCAGATCTTAGAAAAGCTGGGCAGAAAAACGGAAGCCGAAGCCGAAAAAGCCAAGCTTCCCGCCGAAAATTTACCTAAAAACCAAACTTTGAGCGAACAGTTCACAGAAGCACAAAATTTAAAGCTATACGAAACCGAAAAAGCGGTTGAAAAATACCGGCAAGCCTTTGAAAATCTGACGCAAAATCCTTTTGATACCGATATAAAATCGGCGGAAATCGCGGGTTTTGTCCAAACCGTTCACAGCCGCGATTCGCTTGATTCGATCGTCGAAAAACTCTGGAAACTGCGCGAAAAATTGATTCTCGAAATTGAAAAAACAGATTCCGTCAAAAGCGGCAAAGCGCGTGATAATCTGAAAACTGTCGACAGCGCAATGATCGAATCGATCAGTACGGAAATTAAAACCAAATCGAACGGCAATGAGATTTTAGCATTGCGAAAGGACATCGAAACACGTCTTGATTCGCTCGAAAAATCCGATTCGCAAACCTCTTCGCTCCTGCAAAATCTGATCTTCAGATGCGGTTTTGAGGATTTGCAGGAAAAAATTCTGGTCAAAACATTTGAAAATTCCGCCGGTACCGAAAGTCAAAATCAGAATTTGCGCGTTTTAACCGCTTTCTATCAAAAGCGTAATAATTTCGGGCGTATTTTAGAAATTTTAGAAAGTGATTTGGCAAATAAAGATCTAGAATTTGTCAGAATTTACTCCGAAAATGCCCGGTTTTTGGAAGATACGGAAAAGGAACTTTCGGCTTTGCGGCTGATTTTTTCAAAACAAAAAGCCGACGACGAATTAACCAATCGATACCTGGAAATTCTATCCGAAAAAAACCGGGGCGAGCTTGAAAATCTGACGCGAAACCCGGCGATGCATCAGCTTCAAACGATCAATTTTCTGCTCTCGAAAAAAGAATCCGTTTTGGCAGCGGAAGCGATCAAGAATTCCGCTTTTTCGAACATTTGGAAACTTGCCCGAACGGCTGAAACGAGTTTGAAATTCAACAATTTCAGTGCAGAAAATGAAGCTGATTTCATAAATGCTCTGCAAATCACGACGATCGGCGAGCTCGTCAAGCAAAAACCCGATGCGCAAATGCAGTTGATCGGAAGCGATTGGTTTAATTTTTCAAACCAATACGGCAGATGGCTTTTTGCCGCAGCGCAGAAGGAAAAAGCGGAAAACTATCTGGCGGCGAAAATTGAAAATCATCCGAAAGCCGCCGACCTGCAATTCAATCTCGGATATTTCTATCTCGAACAGAGAGATTTCTCGCGGGCGTTGGAACATTTTCATCTGGCAAGCGAATTGGCACCGGACGATAAATCGTTTTTGCCGTATATCGGCGCGGCTTATTTTCAGCTGGATGAAAAAGAAAAAGCCTTTGAACCATGGTCGAAAATTATTGAAGGCGAAAACGCAACTATTGAAAATGCATCACTTTACCTAAAAACTTTAGCCGATTTCGGACAAATCCAAAAAGCGCGAAGCGATGTCAGACCGATTCTTTTGGCAGAGCTAAAATCCCTTGAAAATGATTCGGCAAACCCTGAATCCAGGCAAAATCTGAAAGAATTTATCCGCAATTTGTCATCAACTTTTTCCGATGAAGCGGAAAAATCCGCATTCTTTCTTGAAATTTGCAAGGAATCGCCCGACGACAAAATTTTGCCGCAGATCCTGATCGAAGATTCTTCGATCGGCAAAAAAGATCTCGGCGATTTTTACAAAATTCTGATCGAACGCGCCGACGGATTTGAAAATTACGAGCACGATTATGATTATGTTTCGCTTCTTGAAACAACCTGGGACGCTGACGAAGCCGAGCTTTTATTTGATTCCGAAAAAGATTTTGAGATTGAAGAGCCGAAAAATGAAAGACTCGATTGGCAGAAAAAATATCTCGACCTTTTGCTCGAAAACCGCGATTTTACGGCTTCCGGCAAATTGATTGCCGAAATTGAAAGCTCGCTGAAAGGTCATTATCCCCGACCGGTTTGGCTGCGAACGGCTAAATTCCGCGTTGAGCTGAGCCAAAATAAAGCGGCGATCGTGCTTCAAAAAATGATGAAATTTGCCGGCGTCGAAGTTTCACCAAACGCACAAAAAGCCGCTCTGCCGAATTTGGAAAGATTAAATGCAGCGATCGAAATTTTAGAGAACGAAAATCAAAAAGATTTGATTTTATCTTTGCAGGAAGCATTTTTTGCGCGTCAGTTGGCGCTCGGACAATATAATTCCGCTAATTTTATCGGGCTGGCGAGAACCGAATTTCAAAAAAGCGTCGAAACAGACGCACTTAAAATTTTGAAAATAATGACCACATTCGATGCGGAAGAATCGCAGGCGGAACTCGATTCACTGCCTTTGATCGCAAAATTTTCAAATAAAGAAAATCTGCCATTCGAAGTTCAAAACACTTTGAATAATCAGGAATCGCTGAAACTCGCGGCTGAAATTTTGTCGGAGTTCGGTTTTCCAGCCGAGGCGGTTTCGTATCGTGAAAAATTACGGGAAATTTCGCCCGACGATGCCGCGAACAATATTGAGCTTGCAAGGCTTTATGCGAATCTCAAAACAGTTGATGAAGCCGGCAAAATTTTGCTTGAAATAGCGGCAAACAAAAACTTTGAGCGCGCCGTCCGGTGGCAGAGCTTGATCGTTTTAGCCGAAATCGGCGGGAATAATGAGGCTTTTTGGCAGAAAATTTTAACTGAAAATCAGAATTTAGAGCAACGGGACACGGAGATCTGGAGGGCGCTGAAAGCGATCTCGCAGTTTCAAACCGGGCAAGTGGAAGGCGCGATCAACCTGCTTCAGGAAAATGATTTTACGCCTGAGCTTAAATTTTTGAAGGCGATATTCGAGAAAAATTCGGGACGTGGCGAACAGGCTTTGGCGACGTTTGCGAAAATTGCGGAATCAAACTCAGAGCTCGGAGAAATCTTCGGTTTTTACGAATCTGAGCCGAACTATCAAACGATAAATTTATACCTGAAAGCCGGAAAACCTCGGGCTGCGGTTTATCTGGCAAACAAAATTGGGATTTTGAAAACGATCGGACAAACCGATTTTGAACAGAATCAGGATATTAAGTTCAAAACGCTCGAAATGCGCGCGCGCGAATTGAAATTTACGGAAATCCGCCAAATGCTCGAAAAACTGTCAACGGCGGCGGAAACGATCGGCGATTTTGCGCAAGCCGTCGAGTTTGAAAGAGCCAGATCAAAATTACTCAAAACAGCGGAAGAAACAAATCTTTCCTTGATGCGGCTTGAAACCTTACAACAAAAAGTTAAGGAAAAAAACGCCGATCAAGCAAATTCGTTGGTTCTTAATGAAAATTTCGTGTCGGATTTTTAGAGGTAGATTTATGAAAAAACTCTTTTGCTTTGTCCTGGTTTTATCGGCAATATTGACGGTTGTTTTCGCCAAAATTTCGTCTAAAAACGGCAATTTCAAACAAACCGAAGATTTTCCGAGAGATGCCTTGATCTATGCTCAAGTACAGGATTTACCGGCATTTATCAAACTTTGG
>DATLOR010000060.1:0-10619 GCA_035536135.1 Pyrinomonadaceae bacterium
CCGGTCTAAGCCCGCAAAAGCTTCGGTGATTTGGGTGCCGATCGAGGTTAATTCAACCACGGGTAAAGCCAGTAAAAAGGTAAAAGAAATATACATCAGAAAATCGCCGAGCGTCATCGTGCCGTTTTGAACAGCGTTTCCGCCGATAATGATCATCACGACCGCGATCGCGCCGATGACCACGGATGAAAAAGACGAAACCGCCGAAACGCCCGTCACGGTTTTGGCGATATTTCTGAAAAGACGATGCGCGCCGCGCGCAAACGAAAGCTCCTCGCGTTTTTCAGCCGTGTAGGCTTTGACGATGCGGATGCCGCCCAGACTTTCGCCCAGACGTCCCGTCACTTCCGCGTTGATCACGTTTCTTTCGCGGAAAACCGGGCGCAAAACTTTGAACGCGTAGTAGAGAACGCCCGAAAAAGCGATCAGAACAACGATCGTCGCTAAGGTGAGAACCCAGTTTATCCAAAACAAAACGCAGATCGCGATGACCGCTGTGACGACGCTTCCGAGGATTTGTCCCAAACCCGTTCCGACAAGATTGCGGATTCCTTCGGCGTCGTTCATAATCCGCGAAATCAACTGTCCGCTCTGCGTCGAATCGAAATAAGAGATCGGCAGACGTTCGATCTTCTGCATCACGCGCTTGCGCATTTCGGTAATCGCCCTTTGCGCCGCCACGCCGAGAATCTGCGACAGCGTGAAGGATGTCGAAGCCTGCACGAGCGTTGAAATCCCGATCGCAAGCGCAATCCACTTCAAAAGCGCGTAATTCCCTTTCGTGAAAACCTCATCGCCGACATATTTGGTCGAAGCGGGCAAAACCATTCCAGCGAGCCGCGAAATGAGCATCAGCAGACTGCCGACAGCCAATCGCCAACGCGCTTTCCAGACGATTTCCCTGGCTTCTTTCCAGGCGCTCGAATAATTAACTTTCTTTTTCTTCTTTTCTTCTTCAGGCATTTAATTAGAATTTGCGCGTCTGCTTCAAAAAAGTCAAACTCACGCGTTTTGCAGTTAAACTCTTTTCAATTAAAATCTTAGTTTGTCCGTTTTGCTTTATATTATGACTTTAAAGAGAAATTTAACTATGTCTAAAACACGGTCTTTGATTTTCTTTATTTTCTTACTATCGGTTTTATCCGGGCAACAATCGATCAAAGCACAAACAAGGAAGCCATTGATTATAAAATCGTCATCTGTCGCTGAAGCGCTTTACAAAAAGAAACAGGAAAATCCGCGTATTTCTGAGGCGGCACTCGCGGCTTACGGAAATACTCTGATCAAAAAAAAAGGTCTGGATTTTTATTCCGGCAGTTGCGATATTGCTGAAGCCAATAATGTGGGAGAATCCAGTTTCAGCGAAAAATTAACAACATTTAATTTTGAAGTCGAAGATTTGAGCGGAAAAAAAATTCCCTTTCAATTTTTCAGTAAAGAATGGGGTGCGCCGTGCGGATGCAGTTTCGGCTTTCCGCTTTTGTCGGTAAACGAAAAAGAATGGACGATTCTATCGGGAAACACGCCCGTTAAACTCAAACGCACGCCGGATATTGATTTTGAAGAGGTCAAATTGCTCGATAAAACCAAACGGAAAGTCGTACGAAGATGGTTTAAACCGCTCGATAACGAACCGGAAGGCATTTCGTCGGACGGAACGAAGATTTACGTTTCGCTCGCTTATGATGATGATCCCGGACTTTTTCTTGAAATTTCCGATACCGGCACCTTTCGTCTGGTTCCGCGTAATACACCGAACATTATTAAAACTGCCGCGAATATCGTCAATTTCGAAGCAAAAAAAGACGACTTTGACGCGCTCAAACAATTTAAATCCAAAACAAAAAGCTTTTATTTAAACTATTATCATCCCTGTACTTAATTTTTTATGAATCAAACATATATCAACGAATTAAAAAATCACATCGGCGAAGAAGTGACGCTGAAAGGTTGGCTTTACAACTCGCGTTCAAGCGGCAAGCTCGTTTTTTTACAACTGCGCGACGGCACGGGCATCGTCCAATGCGTCGTTTTCAAACCCAACAACGAAGAACTTTTTGAAAATGCCAAATCGCTCGGGCAGGAATCTTCGATCATCGTTATGGGGACGGTCAAAGAAGATACGCGCTCGTCGATCGGCGTCGAACTTGACGTCACCGGACTCGAAATTATCCAAAATGCCCATGATTATCCGATCACGCCGAAGGAACACGGCACGGAATTTCTGATGGACAACCGTCATCTGTGGATTCGCTCGAAAAAACAGCACGCCGTGCTGAAAATTCGTCACACCGTGATCAAAGCGACGCGCGATTTTTTTGATAATAACGGGTTTATCTTAGCCGACACGCCGATTTTCACGCCCGCCGCCTGCGAAGGCACAACGACGCTTTTCGAGGTTGATTATTTCGACGACGACAAAGCATATCTGACACAGAGCGGACAGCTTTACAACGAAGCAACCGCCGCGAGCTTCGGTAAAAGCTACGCTTTCGGTCCGGTTTTCCGCGCCGAAAAATCGAAAACGCGGCGTCATCTGACCGAATTCTGGATGGTCGAGCCCGAAATGGCTTACGCGCAGCTTGATGATGTGATGACGCTCGGCGAAGGTTTGATAAAATTTATCGTCGAGCGAGTTTTAGCGGACAGACGCGAGGAGTTAACCGTTCTCGAACGCGATGTCACGAAGCTCGAAGCGATTCTGGCGGCGGGTTTTCCGCGTGTTCATTACGACGATGCGGTGAAAATTCTGAAAGAAGGTTTTGCGAAAGGCGAACTGGAAAACGATTTTGAATGGGGCGGCGATTTCGGTGCGCCCGACGACACTTATATCTCGAAACAATTCGACGCGCCCGTTTTCGTTCATCATTTCCCTGCCGTCATCAAAGCGTTTTACTTTGAACGCGACAAGGAACGCCCGGAACTCGCGCTCGGCGCGGATTTGCTCGCGCCCGAAGGCTACGGCGAGATCATCGGCGGCGGCGAACGCGCTTTTGATCTGAAGTTTTTGGAAGAACAGATCGAAGCGCATAATTTGCCGAAAGAATCTTTTGAATGGTATCTCGATCTGCGCAGATTCGGCGCGGTTCCGCACGCCGGATTCGGAATGGGCATCGAACGCGCAACCGCCTGGATGTGCGGCATTGAACACGTTCGCGAAACAATCCCCTTTCCGCGGATGCTTTATCGTTTGAAACCTTAATCGGAAGGCAAAAAAAAACGGCTTGTGAAAAGCCGTTTTTTTTGCAGTTTTAATTTTTACGGTATCGGATAAAAATTAACCTCATCTAAATTATCGTTGAGATTAAAGACCTGCGATTGATATGTTCCGCTTTTAGCCGTAACGCTGAGTGTGACGGCTTGTCCGGCAGGAATATCAGTGAAACGAAAATAACCGAGATTATTCGTACTTGCCGTTCTGGATGCACCGCTGCTGTCGGTCATTGTTACAACAGCTCTCGACACGCTTGTGCCGTAAGCTGAAAACACGCGCCCGTTAATCGCTACGCTTGCAGCCGTCGGCGGGTTGAAAACAGGAGCCGGGTTTGAAGCAAAAGTCCCCGAACCGGCTGCCGTGAAACTATTGTAAAATCCGCCCGGTCCGATCGATAAGAGCGGAAAGACCGATGAAAAAGAAAGTCCCAGATTATTAGTCTGATTGGACTGCGCAAAAGTAATAAAATCAGAGGAGAATTGAATATTCTGGCGGGCGGTGGAAGCCGTAAATGCCACGGCATCGCTCAGATCATCACCTGACAAACTTGCCTTCGCGGTTCCGTCGGGAGTAATGATCGCAGTCAGTAAATTCCGGCGAGTGTTGGTTCCCGATTGTGCCGGAGTATCTCTGATGATCCGAATGTATACGGTTTGATCAAAAGGCTGAACATCACGCGGCGGATCGGCGGGAATTTGAAAAGCCGGCGCGGAGGTCACTGCCGTAATCGTAATATGCGCTAATTGCGGACCCTGCAATTCCGACGGCAGATTAGCGACATTCTGGTAAATGAATAAAATCGCGGAACCGTCCGTGATCGTTTGAAAAGAAGCGCTTGTCACATTATTCGTAAAGACGAAATCCTGCGTGCCGTTTCTTTGAAAAAATTGTCCGAAAGTTACGGTTTGAGCCTGTAACAATGTGAAAGATGAAAGTGTCAATAAAATAAAAAAAGCCGCTTTTAAACAAAAAGCTGCTTTAAAATATGTTGTTGTTGTCATTAAAACCCCTTGTTTCCCTTGTAAATTACTGTTTCCAGTTACGCCGGAGTTAATTAGCTCCGGCTAATGTTTTCTAAAACTTTCCCTAAAATTTTTAGAATATGTTATCTTACTTTGTTTTTAGTTTATAAGTCTATAAAATTTATGTTTAATTCATAAATAGGACTGAAATAAACATAAAAAGCGGCTGATATTGCGTAAAACATTAGTTTCCGGTTGACAAGAACAGCTTTAATCGTCCTGAACGGTATGATTTCAAAGTTAAAATTTTTGATGATTGCGGCGGTGATTTTGTTGGGAATCTTGGCTCTTTACTGGATTATCAAACCTTCGGATCAGCCGCCCGGGGAAAGTGTTTTGCCGACGCCAGTGCCGACGGCGGCAGTTAAAGCCGAAACAAAAGAAAACTTTGAATACAGCGCAAAACTTCAAACGGAAACCAACGCGCTTTTGCCTTTATTTGGTAAGATGCCGCCGGTTCCCGTGTTTTTGAAGGATGAAATCATCAATAAACAAGGCTCAAACACCGAGCGCGGGGTTGCCTACGCGGCGTGCGAAAACAAAAATCAACCGACGATCTTCGTTAAAAAAGTTTTTTTTGAAAAAGCTAATCGTAAACAGCTCGTCAACATCCTGAAACACGAATTGACGCACGCATATTTTTGCCGTCAAGGGATTCAGGAAGGACACGACGCCAATTTTCGTAAAAAATTTACCGAAGTCGGCGGTTTCGGAAATTAATAAAGCAAGAACTTTCCGCGAAAATTGGCGTAAAATGAAACTAATATGAGCGATGAATACAGATTTAACGGTGCCGGCGGAACTCCGGGCGGAATTATCGAATTTTTTGTCGGACTCGGGATGGCGATCGCGGGCGCTTACTTGCTGACCCAGCAGGTGACCGTGACGAGCGGTTACTGGACGCTCTGGGGTTACAACACTTTCGGGTTGTCGCTTCTGCCGCTGATCTTCGGCATCGGCATTTTGTTTTTCAACGGCAAATCTATCCTTGGCTGGATTTTGCTGTTTGCGGGCATCATCATCATCGGCACAGGCATTTTGATGAATTTGCAAGTCTATTTTCAACCGACGAGTCTTTTTAACACGATCATCATGCTCGTCCTTCTTGCGGGCGGAATCGGATTGATCGCCAAAGGCATCGCAGCACATAAAGAAGGATAATCTGAGGGATCAGGAAGAGTTTAAAATCAGACTTTCATCCCTCATCCTTCATCCCTAATCCCTTAAAATGAAGCAGGAGCGTCATGAACCACTCCTGCTCTGCTCAGGCGGAGACACGTGTTGCCTGTCCATGCCTTTGTTTTAACCGCCTGATTCCTAAAAACTCTCTATAATCGAAAAAAATTAGTAATTCAGGCGAAATTCCAAATTTAAGGTAAGAAGGCTGAGACATAATGGTTGAAAAAATGCCTGAAAAAAACACGTTTTACCCGTTAACCACCGGGATTTCCGCATTACTCCGCGAAAAAGACGTTTAATTGGAGCGCGGTCTTTTCACTGCCCGCGTGTTTGGGGCTTTGGGCGAACGCAAGGGGCACATCAAATTTCTTAAATGTCTTGATCATCGCCGAACTCCCTTTTCAATTTCAAAATTTTCGGTGACTTACAATAATCAACGCCATTTCAATGGAACAATTCTTGCATTAGGATTCGAGGAAAGAGTTAATTGTATTTTTTCGGTACAAATATTTTCAATTTTGGTTCTTACTAAGGTTGATTTGACGCTAATGGTGTCTTAAAAAAATTCACTATTTGCGCTTTGTATTAAAGAAGATTCGAGTCGAAACCGGAGGGTAAAGCTTTTTGCTTGAATCTTCTTTAATATATTTTTCGCTTTCGATTGGGGAATATCTTCCTTTTCTTCAAAAGGCAGATCAGTTATGAATAAGATTTTATTTTCTTTTTACTATTAAAATTTGCGAACGGAAGTTTTGCTCGGCAGACATCAGACCGGGCATCCATTAGACCTCAAATGGCGTTGGAGGCATTGGCGGCGGATGCGCGAACAGGAAAACGTCAGATTGGTTTAACAATTATTTAATTTTCAAGAACTATCATGACAATTGAGGCAATTCTTATAGACAAAGATTGACTCCTCAAAATAACTGGATCACCTAAATTGTTTATTTGATGTTCAGACAGGCAGGTTACTTATGGAACTTTTAACGGGTATTGGTATTTTGTTTGCGTTTTTTCTCCTTTTAATTACAATGTCAGTCATTAAAGCTAAATTAACTGAATAATCATCTCCGTCGGAGAAATACAAAGGGGGACGTTTATCTGAAAACCCCACAACAATCTGCCCCGGTCTTTGTTTTCGGAGATTTCTTCAGCTTTTTTGAAGCCGATCGGATCGGTCGGCAGCTGGACATCTTTGCCGTTAAACAAATCTTCGATGATCAAAATCCGGATTTTGGAAAAATCTTTGTGAAAATATTCCGAGGAAAAGCCGACGCTTTTTTACTTCAAACTTTTTACTTTGTTTCTCACCAAGATTGTTTGGTTTATTCCCTGAAGCGCGATTATAATAAATCGCTTCGGCAAAAATAATTTACGTCGGGTGACGCATTTCGGGGAAAATGTTTAGAAAAATTCAACTTAAATTAACGGCAAAGGAAAGTCCTCTGACGGGAAACTTTTCGGTTTATCGTGCGCTTCCGCGCCGCGAATTGCGGCGCGTCGGCGGATTCGTGTTTTTCGATCATTTCGACGCTTTGGGGATTGCGCCCGAACAGTTCGACGTGCCGCCGCATCCGCATATCGGTCTGCAAACCGTCACATACTTGTTTGAAGGCGAAATTCTGCATACGGATTCGCTCGGCTTTCAGGAATATATCACTCCCGGCGCGGTCAATTGGATGACTGCCGGAAAAGGTATCACGCACGCCGAACAGGTGATGAAAGTTCAGCCGCGTATGCACGGGATTCAAAGCTGGGTCGGACTTCCCCACGATAAACGCCGGATCGCGCCGTCGTTTGAGCATTTTCCGAAAGATAATTTGCCTCTGGTTGAAATCAAAAACGCGAAAATCCGCGTGCTGGCGGGAAATTTAGAGGAAAATGTCTCGCCGATCCCGACTTTTCAGGAGCTGACCTATCTCGACATCGACGCCGATCCGAAATGTCTGGCAGCAATTACCGTCAATCCTTCGCACGAATTGGCGGTTTACGTTTGCGAGGGCGAAATTTCGATCGACGGCACGACTGTTAAAAAGTTTGAACTTGCCAAGCTCTCGGACAACGAGGAAATATTCGCTTTCACGAGCGAAACGGGCGCAAAATTCGTACTTTTCGGCGGCGAACAGCTGCCCGACCCGACCGTGATCTACTGGAATTTCATCACCGATTCGCTCGGCGAAGCTAAACAGGCAATGCTTGATTGGGAAGCCGGTAAATTCCCGGAAGTACCGAAATACAAAAAGGTTACATCATTGCCCGAAGAAGAAGACTTGGAGAAAATGAAGCTTTTATGAAATGGTTTGTAGTTTTTAGTCTTTTGTTTTTAGCAAATTGCGCGAGTCAAACAGCCGCACCGGTCAGTGTAAATCCCTCAGATCGAAATTCTTCCGCCAACCAAAATACGGATTTTATCAAAGCTTTTGAAGAAGCCGAAAAAACACAGCGGGAAAAAGCCGGGCAACTGGAAATTCAGAACGAAAAGTTTAAAACTGTTCCCGAAGAATTCAAAAACATTGACTTTGAAAATTTTTCCTATCCGACAAATTATCCTAATAAAACTGTAACCTTAAAAAACGGCGAATATGAATACGAGAACAAAAAGAGTCTCGGCGGCGGCACATTTTCTTTTAGTAATGTTTATTTCGTTGATTTAACAAATGACGTTAAAAAGGAGGCTTTTGTTTTTCTTTGGCGGGTCGATTGCGGAGGCTCGTGCGACGGCGGCGCGCCTTTGCTCTACATATACAGTGCCAATGATCGAAACCCGCGTTTGCTTTGGCAATTGGAGCTTGGCGGAATGGCTTACGACTGCGGGCTGGACAGCTTGACCGTGAGCGAAAAGAAAATCTTTTTCAAGGTTTTCGGCAACTGCGTTGAAAAAAATCGGGAACTCAAAATTTTTGAAAATCAATATGGTCCGGGCAAAGGAGCTTCGATTGGTTTGACGGAATTTATTTACGAATTTAACGGTAAAAAATTTGTGCGAGAAAAAATGGAGCACGATTCGGGAGGTAAAATCTTTCATATGAATCATCAACCTGAAATCAGTATTAATGATTAGAAGTTTCTCAACTTTAAATCTCACGAAATGGATTTTATCCAAAATTTTCAGTAAGTTTTATCTATGAAAACTTGCTTTCGTCTTGCGCTGTTTCTTTTGGCACTGTTTGTTTTTCCCGCAATTGCCCAAAAACCGATCAAAGACCTGAAACCGACCGTGATCTTAATCTCGCTCGACGGTTTCCGGTATGATTATCTCGAAAAATTCAGTCCGCCGACGCTTAATAAACTTGCCCGGACGGGCGTTCGCGCGAAATGGATGATTCCGTCATTTCCGACCAAGACCTTTCCGAATCATTACACGATCGCGACCGGGCTTTATCCCGCACATCACGGGATTGTCGAAAATAACGTCTATGATTTCGGAACGGTTTTTACGATGTCGAAGCGCGAAGAAGTGCAGAATCCGCGCTGGTGGCTCGGTGAACCGATCTGGGTCACGGCGGAAAAGCAGGGACAGATCGCCGCCTCGTATTTTTTTGTCGGGACGGAAACAAAGATCGAAGATACGCAGCCGACATTCTGGCGCGCGTGGAACGGAACCGTTCCGCCGCAGATGCGCGTTGACAAAGTTCTCGGATGGCTCGACCTGCCGCAAAAAGAACGACCGACGATGATCACGCTTTATTTTTCGGACGTAGACGACGCCGGACACGCTTTTTCGCCTGATGCCGAGGAAACAAAATATGCCGTCCTCAATGTTGACGGTTATATCGAAAGACTGGTCAGCGGTCTGAAGGCGCGAAAAATTGATAAAAACGTGAATATCATCATCGTTTCCGACCACGGAATGGCTCCCGTTAATTTAAGAAATACGACCTTTCTCGACGATTCTTTCGATTTCGATCTGGCTGAGAAAATTCTTTGGACCAACGAGATCGTCCAGATTTTTCCGAATCCGGGGAAAACAGACGAAATCTTTTCAAAAATCAATAATCTGAAACACGCAACCTGCTGGAAAAAAGCGGATATTCCCGCCCGCCTGCATTACCAGGACAGCCCGCGCATTGCGCCGATCGTTTGTTCGTCGGAAGAGGGCTGGATGACGACGAGTCATAAGCGTTATGAGGAATGGACTGCCGACCTTGACGATCTCGACAAACCGCGCGGCGCGCACGGTTACGACAATCGCTATCAATCAATGCAGGCGACTTTTATCGCGCACGGCGCGGCGTTTAAACGCGGTTTTATTACCGAACCTTTTGAAAATATTCAGGTTTATAACCTGATGTGCCGCATTTTAGGCTTAACACCTGCCAAAAATGATGGTAATTTAGACGCAGTTCAAAATATGTTGAAGTAATGCTAGCGAGGTTCATTTTATGAAGCTGTCACTTCTGGTTATTTTATTAGCGGCGTTCTCTAATGGTTGCGGAAGTTTTTCCACCGAAGCGCAGATCAAGTTGTCAACGAACGGTAGAATCGGTAATAACAATACCAATCAGGCAAATTCGAAAATCAAACCCAAAACGGTTGATATTTCAAAAGTTGATTTTAATAATTTTACATATCCCGATTTTTCGGGCGGGAAGGTCGATAAAAACTTTACCCTGAAAAAAGGCAAGTCCGAAAAAAAAGCCGGAGAGCCCAATTATTATGTCAGAAAAACCTATTATTTTGACCTGACCGGCGACGAAAAAGACGAAGCGATCACGCATATCATGGCAGAAGGCTGCCAGGTAAGTTGTGATCCGCGCAGTCTGTTTTATGTTCACACAATGGAAAACGATCAGCCGAAACTGATCTGGAAAGTCGCGACCGGCGTTGATGAATTAGGCGGTTTAAAGTCAGTCCATTTCAAAGTTAATGAAATTGTTTTGGAATCTTTTGGCGAATGTTCGCTCGAAAACTGGTGGACAAAACCGAATATTGACGTCAAAAACAACCCGAAATTAAAAGCCGCGAACTACACACGCTTTGTTTTTTCGCGCGGCTCAGACGGTTTTACGCAAACATCGAGAGATCTTCTGCCGCTTGGCTACACGAATTTTCTCGAATACCGTCCGCAAATCAATTTCGGAAAAAATTAAAGATTTAAGAATTAAGATTTAAGATTTCAATTTGAATTTTGAATCCTGAATCTATTCAGCATTTATCGTCAAAACAGCGATCTCCGGCGGCATCATAAATCGAAACGGTAAAAT
>DATLOR010000061.1:0-3575 GCA_035536135.1 Pyrinomonadaceae bacterium
TAAATAAGGTTTTCATTAAAATCATATCCTCCAAAGCGTGTTAATTCTTAAAATTTAATTGCAATATTTGGAATTTATAAAATTCCGCGTTTTGCGAAATCATAGATGGTTTGTGCAAAAAAAGGGTTGCAAGTTTTTGCACGAAACTTTAGTCTGAATTATTTTTTTTAACCGGCAAAAACCGTTGGGATAAACTGAAAACTAAATAATCACGCAAGTTTTACATCCGTGTCAAGCCAAAGGCTGATAAAAGTTGGATAGTTCGGAAAAATGAAATGTCAAAACGATGAAAGACCCGTTGGGCGCAAAACTCAAAAAGGAAAAAGATGAAAAGTTTTAACTTAAAACTTTTCATCTTTTTCTAAAAAAGCGGATAAAATTTTGGGCGGATGTTTGATTAGTTCCGGCTCACGATCCGCGGACGGGTGATTTCGTTTTTGTCCTTTTTGGTGATCACGACCGTCGGGAACAAAGGCGTTTGTTTTTGATTGTCAATTTTACCGGATTTGTTGGTCGGCGTGTTGATGATCTGCGGCGTTATGACGCTGTTTCTAAGCTCTTCCCGATCGCCTTTTTTGCCTTGCCGGACAGTTCCGTTGTCGTCCGAATCTTCCGATTCGCCGTCGTCTAGTTCGGCGGAAGTTTTCGCGTCGATCTTCGATTGCGGTTTGAGCGCGAGCGGAAGTTTCGCAAAATTTTTGCTGCCGTCAACTTTGATGCGGTTTCTCAGCGCATTGTAAATATTTCCGGCGACAGCCGCCGCGTATTTTCCGCGTTCCGATTGCCCGCGCAAAATGACAACGACCGCCAATTTCGGATTTTCGATCGGCGCAACCGACGCGAAAAGTCCGACCCATGAGCCTTGTCCGATGCACGAGCCGGTTTTGCCGGCGATTTCGAGCGACGAATCAACGCCGCGCCGCGCCGTGCCATAACTTGCCGCGCCGAGCATTCCGGGAATAATTCTTTGCAGAGTGTTCGGCGGCAGATTAATCTGGCGTTTCATATAGCCGCGAAAATTCGCTTTTTCGATCTTCGTGCGCGGAATTTGCGGAACGACGAGCCGTCCGCCGTTGGAAATCGCCGACACGAGCACGGCGAGCTGCAAGGGCGTCACTTCAAAATCGTCGCCGTGCGAATAGATCCGCAGATTGTTGTTATTAAAAGGAACACGCCCGCCGGTTTCGCCCTCGACATTCAGCCCGGTCGGTTCGCCCAAACCTAAGATTCGCGCATAGGAAGTCATTTTCTGCCCGCCTAAATTAGAACCGACGCGCTGAAAATACGCGTTGTTTGAAAAGGCGAGCGCATCGTCGAGAACCATCGGAAAACTTCTCTGCGTGATCGTGCCGTCGTTCTGATCGATCAGATTTTCGTTGAGTCCGGCAAACGCCGTCACGAGCTTGATCGTCGAACACGGCTTGAAACTGTGTTTAATTGCCCAATCCTGATTGACGATCGAGAGGATTTTGCCCGTCTGCGGTTCGAGCACGACGACCGTTCCGGCGTGGCTACCGAGTGCGCTGACGGCGGCGCGGCGCACTTCCAGGTCTTCGCCTTCGATGTTGTCGCCGAGGATATTGTCAACCGTTGTCGAGCGCAGTCCGCTCTCAAAAGCCATCTTGCGCTGGCGGGCTTCGCGGATCGCCTGTTCACGGCGGCGCTGGGCTTCGAGCGCGGCTTGGCGGCGGTTTGCTTCGATCTCGCGGCGGCGCGAATCTTCGGCGCGTTTTATTTCAGCCAACCTTTTTTCTTCCGTCCGCGTCATCTTTGCGTTCGTTCGGGAATTTTTTTCCGTGACGGACGAGGTTTTCTTGACCAACGGCTGATTTTTGACAGTTTGTTTCTGAGGTGTTTTAACGGGAGTTTTTTTTCTTTGGGCAAAGCCCGAATGAGCGGCGGCAAAAATGAGCAAAAGCGCAGACACAAGTTTGAAATACAACTTTTCTTGAGCGAACGACATCGGTAAAACCTCTTTCTTTTTAATCTTTACGGGATTGAACTTTTGGAGAGAGCCAAGCTAAAGATGAAACAATAAATCTTAATTTGCTTAAAAAATTTGCTTCGAAGCTAAAAAAGACTATAACATTCAGAACGACCGCAGGGCAAGGATAATTCAAGATTCAAGATTTAAGATTTAAGATTTGGTTTGCTGATTTTGAATCTTGAATCTTGAATCTTGAATCTTGAATCAAAAAAATGAAATTCTTAAACACATTTCGCGCCAGACTTTTGATAATTTTGATCATTCTTCTGATCACCACGCTTAGTTTTCAATACTATTTAAACTTAAAGACACAGGAAGAAAACGATAAACTGCGCGAAAAGCAGGGACAGGCGCTGGTTGCCGGATTCGCGCTCGGAACGGGCGGCATTACCAAAACCGATTACATGTCGGAGCTCGTCAAACGCGAAGACCAGACGTTTTTCGACGATAAGATTAACGAACGCATTCAGGATATTCTGGTCATCAATCAAAATTGGCAGATCGCCGACAGCCTCAACAGCGAGGAATTGTCGCCGACCACCGGCGAAAACGAAGAAGCGATTTACAAAAATCTGAAGGATGCCAAAAATCTGCCGCCGCTGATCGAAAGCAAACGATTGGGTGCGGATATTGAAAAATTTCCCAACGCGACTTTAGATCCCGCGAACGAATCGGACGGCGAAGCGCACGTCATTCCGGTCGATACGAGCAAAGGTCGCTGGTATGTGATGGTGATCCTCAAAAGCGACAAAAAAGAAGCCGCCCAGCGCGCCGCCCGTCCGCTCGTTTATATGCTCGGCGTGCTTTCGCTTTCGACTTTTATCACGATTTTGCTGGTCTGGCGTTTTACGCGTCCGATCGCCGATCTATCGAACGCGGCGCGGCAGGTTGCCGCCGGAAATTTGTGCGTCAGGGTCGAAGATCGCGGACAGCGCAACGAGATGGGCGAGCTTGCGGCGCGGTTCAACGAAATGACGGCGGAACTGGAGAAAAAACAGGAGCTCGAAGCCAAATTGCAGGAAGTCGAAAAGTCAGCGGTCGTCGGCAGACTCGGTTCGGCAATCGCGCACGAGATTCGCAATCCGCTCAATTATATAAATCTCACGCTCGACCATCTGCGCGCCAAATTTACGCCCGAAGACGCCGCGAAACGCGAAGATTTTAATAAATTAACCGCGCAGTTGAAGGCGGAAGTAGCGCGGATCAACCAGCAGATCAGCGATTTTTTGAGTTATTCGCGTCCGCCGAATGTGAATTTACAACCGACCGACGTGCGCAAAACGGTTGAAGACTCCCTTCGCATCGTCGAAGCGCAAGCCGCCGATTGCAGTATCAAGATCAGTTTGGTCGAACGCGAAAACGTTCCGCTCATTCTGGCGGATGCCGAATACTTACGCTCGCTTTTCAATAATCTTTTCATCAACGCCGTGCAGGCGATGGAAGGCACAGGCGGAAACTTGAACGTCAAAATTTCGCCCGACGAGGAATTCGTCAAAATCGAGATCAGCGATACGGGACGCGGCATCGCCGAAGAAAATCTCGCGAAAATCTTCGAGCCGTATTTCTCGACGAAAGAAACGGGCACAGG
>DATLOR010000062.1:0-2843 GCA_035536135.1 Pyrinomonadaceae bacterium
CTAAGCACTCGAAAAGCGTAAACATTTTTAGTTGAAAGAGTGATTTGAAACCTTAAGCCGCGTTTTAGTCCGTTTTCGCTTCGCTGAACAGACTGGCGGGCAGGAATGCCCCCCGCGCTCCGACTAAAAATTTTCTTGTAAATCTGCAAGCAAATTCGTTACAATCGTTCTAGTTTTTGAAAAGGAGAAGTTTGCTATGAAAAAACATATTTTCGGATTTGTGCTTTTTGGTCTGATCGTCGCATCGTTTGCTCTTGTTTACGCGTTTTTTAACGCGCCTTCGATTCCGCCGGTCGAAGCCGTCACACCACCGGTTGCGCAGACGGAAACACGCGAAGAAAAGCCATATTACTGTGATCTGAGAAGAAATAAACTTTCATATGAGGTTTTAAGCTCGCAGTATTTTGTTGAAGAAAACAGGATAGTTTCTCAAATTCGCATTACATTCAACGGTTCGATCAGAACTGCACCTTCCAAAATTTACGTTAACACGACATTTTCATCAGTTGGAAATATCGGTAAAGACGGTTTTGGAGATTCCCAGATCGTCGAAAATCCATTTTCGGATAGCAGAGAAAAAGTTGTAACTATAACTTCAAGAGTAACAAATGAGGAAAAAATAAAACCAAATGAAAATCTTTATATATTAGCTCTGGTTACCGATTATGATAGTTCTCGAAATTACAAAAATAGCGAAGATATAACACAGGCTAAAGCGGTACTTTTCGTTTATGGAAAAAATTCTGTGACAAACGACGTCAAAATGCGAGGTAAACTGAGCAGTCAGCAATAAATAATCATAAAAAATTAAAATTTTTCTGCAAGTTTGAAATCACCGAAACGTTCTTTTTCGCATAGAGAGGTTTTCGGTCAAGTTTCAAACTTGCATTTTCTTTTTGAGAGGATATTTTTTATGAGAAGAAGGACATCTGTTTCAAATTACAAAATCTTAATCGCGGCGGTTTTGTTGTATTCGGTGATTTTTTCGGGCTGTGCGGGCGAATCAAGCAACACAAATACAGTGGTAACTTCGGGGAAAAGTCAGCCGTATTCACCGACAACAACGGCAAATACATCGACAAATTCTACTTCGACAATGCCTGACCAAAAGTCGGAATCTTTTGACGGCATGACGGACGGGGAGCGTTATGCGGAGATTTCCGAAAATCCTTTTTTGGAAACCGTGCGGGCACCGCTTTCGACATTTTCGATCGATGTTGATACCGCTTCGTATTCAAACGTGCGGCGGTTTTTGAACAACGGACAGCTTCCGCCGAAGGATGCCGTGCGAATCGAAGAACTTGTCAATTATTTTGAATACGATTATCCGCAGCCGGTCGGCGATCTGCCGTTTTCGGTCAATACGGAAGTCGCTGTTTGCCCGTGGAATACGAATCATAAGATCGTGCAAATCGGGCTTCAGGGCAAAAAAGTTTCGCTCGACAATGTTCCGCCGTCGAATTTGGTTTTTCTGATCGACGTTTCGGGCTCGATGAATTCGTTCGATAAACTTCCGCTCTTGAAGGAGGGTTTGAAAACGCTGGTCAATCAGCTTTCCGACAAAGACCGCGTGGCGATCGTCGTTTATGCGGGCGCAAGCGGTTTGGCTTTGCCTTCGACTTCCGCCGACGACAAACAACGGATTAACGAAGCCCTCGAAAATCTCGAAGCCGGCGGTTCGACCAACGGCGGACAGGGAATTCGGCTTGCATACCAGATTGCGCAGGATAATTTTATTTCAAACGGCAATAACCGCGTGATTTTGGCGACCGACGGCGATTTTAACGTCGGTTTGACGGGCGACAGCGAACTTGTTTCAATGATCGAACAAAAACGTCAAAGCAATATTTTTCTATCGGTTTTGGGGTTCGGTTCGGGAAATCTCAATGATTCGATGATGGAAAAACTCGCCGATAAAGGCAACGGAAATTACGCCTATATCGACTCGAGCGAAGAAGCGCGCAAGGCACTCGGACAGCAGGTTGCGGGAACGCTTTACACGATCGCGAAGGACGTAAAAATTCAGGTCGAATTTAATCCGGCAAAGGTCGCGGGCTATCGTCTGCTCGGTTACGAAAATCGTCTTCTTGCTGATAAGGATTTTAATGATGACAGAAAAGACGCGGGTGAGATCGGTGCGGGACACAGCGTGACGGCGCTTTATGAAATCGTTCCCGCCGGACAAAAGATCGAAAATCCGGGCGTTGACGAGCTTCGCTACGGTAAGATCGAGCCTTCGGATACGCAGTTTAACGCCGAGCTTTTGACCGTTAAACTGCGCTACAAGGAGCCTGACGGCGACCAATCGAAACTTTTGACGATGGGGTTGCTCGATAAAAACAACGCTTTTGAAAATGCTTCGGATAATCTGCGTTTTGCCTCGGCGGTTGCCGGATTCGGGATGCTCCTTCGTGATTCAAATTACAAAGGCACCGCAAATTTTAATAATATCCGGCAAATTGCCAATTCGGCACGCAGTAATGATTTGAAAAATTACCGGAATGAAATTGACGAACTGGTTGAAAAAGCGCAGCGGATCAAAGGTTAAAAAGTAAAAAAGTGATCAAGATGAAAATCCGGCTGAAGGCATTCAGCCGGATTTTTCTTTCTGACTCCTGATTTGTGGTTAGGATCGAATTTGACAGAGAAAGTGTCAATTTTGACATATTTCTGTCTCTATTGTTACCTTTATAACTCCATAAACTCAATAATTACAGTATTTGCGCAATTTGAAAAACATTTAGGCAAAATGGCATAAAACTCGCAATCCGTTTTCCAAAACACCAGGAGATAATTGAAATGAACGAACGAGAGTTTTTAAATCTGATTCTGCACTGCACTGA
>DATLOR010000063.1:0-12315 GCA_035536135.1 Pyrinomonadaceae bacterium
GAAGCGGAAAAGGTCGCGAAGATTTTATTGACCGACCAGCGAACTTTGAACGCGAAGATCGTCGGAAAATCGGCTGAATTCATCGCAAATCTCGCGGGCATTTCGATTCCGAGCGGCACGCGCTGTTTATTGGCTGATTGCGGCGGCGTCGGGCGCGATTTTCCGTGGTCGATCGAAAAGCTTTCGCCGACGCTCGCGTTTTTTGTCGTTGACGGCATCGAAGCGGGCGCGAACCGCTGTGAAGAAATCTTGCAGTTCGGCGGAATGGGACACACCGCCGGAATGCATACGCAAAGCCGGGAAGCGGCGATTCGTTACGGTCAGCAGATGCCCGCGTCGCGCGTCATTATCAATTCGCCGACGACGCACGGCGCGATCGGATTTTCAACCGATCTTTCGCCTTCGATGACTTTAGGCTGCGGTTCGTGGGGCGGAAACGTCACGTCGGACAACGTTTCGCCGATTCATCTGATGGACATCAAACGCGTCGCTTTTGAAACGAAGCCGGTCGGCAGTCAGAAAAAGGTAGTCAGCAGTCAGCAGTCAGCAGTCAGCAGTAAATCACAAATTTCGGATTACAAACCGCAAACCGAAAGTCAAAAACCGAAACGCGCGGAAATTGCGGCGATTGTTGATAAATTCTTGAGCCAAAAACTTTCGGAAGTTCCAAAAGAAACTGTAAAAAATGAAGCGCGGGAAGACATCCGAAATCTAAAATCCGAAATCCGAAATCAAAGTGATTCTCCGGTAAAAACGATTATTCACGAGCTCAAACCGCAATCCGAAACGAACGGCGCAAAACCTGTCGCGGTTGATTTTGTCAGCGAAACCGATGTCCGCAGCGCGGTCGAAAAGGGCGAGAAAATCTATGTCACGGCGAAAACCATTATCACGCCGGCGGCGCGTGATCTGGGCGACGAGAAAGATATTTTTGCCGCGATAAAATAATTTTTGAAAAGCCGGAAAGCCTCTAAAATATCGGCGAAACTGAAAATAGAAAATGGCTGAAACTTTAGTAGAAAAGAAAATTTGTGAGGCTTGCGGGGCGGATGTCCGTCCGGGTTCGCTTTTTTGTTACAACTGCGGCGGCGCCGTGCAGGAAGATTTGCCCAAAACCGAAAAAAATAACAATCAGAAAGATGTCAGTAATGCCTGGCTCAAGAGCGATTTAGTCGAAAACAGCGATCTGAAAACAACCCAGCTTAAAAGGGAAACGGTTGAAGCGAAACCGATCGAAAAGCCGATCGAAAAGCCCCTGAGCGGTGGATTGCTTGAAAAGATCGAAGAGAAACCGGTTGAAAAAACTTTGATCCGGGAAGACGCGAAACTGAAATCAGCCGCCAATCTGCGCCGCAAAGCGAAAATCTATCAGAAAAAGACGGTCGAAGTCGTTTGGGAAGAGCCGGAAAACGCGCCGAACAAATGGTTTCCGATCGTCGCGATTCTTTTGATTCTATTCGTCGTCGGAATATTTTATCTGGCAATGTATATGAAGTAGCGGAGAAAAATTTATGGAGATCGCCATACTCGTTTTCTTTATCGCAATTTTCGGCGGCGTTTTGTTTTTGCTCGGACTTATTTGGTTTATTTTCCGGCGCATCAGAAAATCGCGCTCGGCAAACCGGAATTTTTCGGGCAGCTTAAATTACGGAAGCGTTTATGATCCGGCGCATCAACCTTTTACGGACTCAGACGATGATTCTGCCGCAATTTATGCCGGAAGCTCGCTGATTGCTAATCAGGAGACGGAAAAACCGATCGTCACGGAAACGGCGCACGACAGTCCGTATCAGAGCGATAATTCGTATTCGCACGAAAGTCACGGCGCATCTGCCGTGCCCGCTGAAACCGGTTATACGGAAACCAGTTATTCAAGTTCGGATTCGAGTTCAAGTTATGATTCGGGCGGGAGTTATGATTCGGGTTCGAGCTCCGATTCCGGCTCAAGTTCGAGCGACAGCGGCAGTTCGAGTTCGTCAAGCGACTAAAAATCGCGTAAAATAGAAAATAGTTTAAGGTTAGGTAAAAAAATGCAAGCACTCGGAATGGTTGAATGTTTTGGTTTGGTGGCGATGATCGAAGCGGCGGACGCGATGGTCAAAGCCGCAAATGTCACGCTCGTCGGTTACGAAAAGATCGATGCGGGACTCGTCACGGCAATCGTGCGCGGGGAAGTCGGCGCGGTCAAAGCGGCGGTTGATGCCGGTGCGGCGGCGGCGCGAAGAATCGGCACGGTCACGGCGGTGCACGTCATTCCGCGTCCGCACGAAGAAGTTTCCGACGGAATTCCCGTGATCGAAACGGGCGAAACGACGCGCAAGAAGATTTCGGGTTCAGTGCCTGAGAAATAGGAAGCAGTCGGCAGCGGCAGTTGGCAGCTTTGGCTCAATTAATTTAGTTGAAAATAAAAAAGTGTTCCGAGAATAAATAAACTTTCGGAACACTTTTTTTACTGCTAACTGCCGCTGCCGACTGCTTACTGAGTTTTAACCTTCGTTTGATTTTGCAGACTCGGAGTCGAATTTTTGTTATCGGTTTGAATTCCGGTGCGCGTCACGGCGATCCGTTTTTCTTTGTTCGGTCCGTCGGCGACATTGACCTTGATGGCGCGAAAAGTCGCGTCTTTTTTATCGTTTGCCGGAAGATAGCCGATCGAATATTGCGTTCTGAGTTCGTTGGCGATGTCCTGCGCGATACCGTTCAGTTCGCTCAGAGAATTCGGAAAATAAACTTTTCCGCCGGTTTCTTTTGCCAGTCTTTCCAAAAACGCTTTGGCTTTACCCTGCGGACTTTTACTAATAAATCCGCCTTCTTTGCTCAATTCATTGACAAATCCGACGGCAAAGATCTGCACGTCCGATTCGCGCAGGAGTTCAAAAAGCTGCTGTTCTTTATAAAACGAATCGCGGTCTTCGCCGTCCGAAACCAGAATCAAAGCGCGGCGTTTGCGGTCGTTCGGATTGCGCGTTTTTTCATACTGGTCGACGCGTTCCGCCGCGAGATAAACCGCGTCGATGATCGCCGTCGGTCCGCCTTCGATAAAAAGATTATCGAGCGATTCCAGAATATCGGGTTTGCTTGACGTGAATTCCTGCGTGATTTCGATTTTTTCCGAATCAACAAAACGGATAATACTCGTTTCGTCGTCGGGGCGGTTGGTATTAACGATGATTTTTCCGGCTTCGATCACTTTATCGAGCTGGAGCCGCATCGAACCGGAATTATCGATCACGAGTGCGTAATTGGTCGGAACTTCGGATTTGCTGAAAAATTCGATCTTTTGCGGGACGTTGTCTTCGTAAACGGTAAAATCGTTCTGCGTGAGGTTAGCGATCGAGCGATTATTGCGGTCAACAACGCGGACATTGAGATTGACGAGCTCGGTGTCAATGACGATTTTTTCGTTATCTTCTTCAATCGTCGGTTCTGGGGAAACAGTTTTTACAGGCGGCGTGGGCGTTGGTTTCGACTGCGTATTGGTTTGCGCGTCCGCCTTGAAAAAACTCAAACCAGCCGGAAACAGGACAAAGCAAAAAACAAGCGTCAAAATCAGAAAATTTCTTCTATTCATCTCTCTCCAAACGTGCATTTATTTATAAGTCGTCACCGGCGTTGCATAATAGCCTTCACGATTTCTGACTGTTAGACGCGGCAAACCGCGCGGGGGTTTGACCTTAACTTTTACTTTGTGCCATTTTCCGTCCGGCTGAAAATCTTTCGGCGTGTAACCGATCGAATATTGATGCCGAAGCTCGAGCGCGATGCGTTCAAAAATCTCGTCCATTTCGACATCGGTCGAAGGATAAAACGCCTTTCCGCCCGTGACGCTCGTCAATTCATCCAAAAACGCCTGTCCCTGCATTCCTTCCTGACTGCCCGAATCTCTGCCGTCCATAATGCCGACCGCATAGACGACGACGTCCGACTCTTTGAGCAGACGGCGCACCTCGCCGAAATTGTAGCGCGAAGCATTGTCCTGCCCGTCGCTGATGATCAGCATCGCTTTTTTCTGATGCGTGCCGCGCGTCACTTTTTCGATCCCGAGATAACAGGCATCATAAAGAGCCGTATTGTTTTTCGGATTGACGAGCGTTAGTTTTTGCAAAACGGCTTCGCCGTCGCGGGTTCTGTCAAGCAGAAGCTGGGCGCGGTTGTTAAAGGCTATGAGAAAATATTCGTCGTTCGGATGACTGGTGTTGATAAATTTTTCGAGCGCCTTGCGCGCCTTGCCGATTTTCGTGCCGCTCATCGAATCGGAAACGTCAAATAAAATTCCCAAGGATACCGGCGCGTCCGTGTCGCTGAAATAAGTGATTTCCTGCTCTTCACCGTTGTCGATAACGCTGAAGGCATTTTTCGTTAAACCAGAAACATAGCGTCCGTAAATATCAGTCACCGTTAAAGTCAACGTGACCAGGTCGGTGCGGACCTTTTCGACTTTGGTATCCACGTCTTCCACAGTTTGTTGTGGCGGTGTCTGGGTCGGTTGGGGCGTTTGAGCAAAAGACGCGGCAAAGCCGAGCGTCAGGAAGAGTGAAAGGAAACTGAATCGAAGCGCGATTTCAAATCGGCTGACACTCTGGATGTAATTTACAGCCATAAATTCTCCGTTAGATTGGTTTTTATATTTTAAGCAACGAATACATTTTCCGCAAGATGTTTTTTATGATGAGCGTAAGGGAAAAACAGTTGTTTCGCCCCGAAAAAAGTTTTCAAATTTGAGTCTCGGTGCAACCTTTGGTAAAAAGAAGCGTGATATAATTCGATTTCGGATTTCGGATTTGTGATTTCGGACGTTTTTCGGGCTTTAATATTTGAAAGTTTAAACCTTTATCCAACAAAAAAAATCCAAAATCCGAAATCACAAATCCCAAATTGAGATATGGCTGAATTTATTTGTCGTTTAGGAACGCCGTCGGGCGAGGTTGTGACGCGGGTGGTCGAGGCAGTCGGCATCGGCGAAGCGAAAACACAGCTCGAACACGAGGGTTTTAAGGTTTTTACCGTCGCCAGTGCCGAAAAAGGCTTGTCGGCGGTTTTGTCGGGCGGCGCGGGCAAGAAAAACCGTGTCAAACAGGGCGATTTTTTGCTTTTTAATCAGCAGCTTTCTGCGCTCCTGCGCGCCGGAATTCCGGTTTTGCAGTCAATCAATCTTTTAAGAAACCGTTCGCAATCGTCGAATTTGCGAGTGGTTTTAGCCGATGTCGAAGACAAGATCAAAAGCGGGATTCCGCTCTCGGACGCTTTTGAAGCGCAGGGAATTTTTCCGCGGATTTACACGGCTTCGCTGCTGTCGGGCGAAAAATCCGGCGCGCTCGACGATGTTCTGGCGCGTTATGTCGATTATCTGAAACGTGCCGTCGGCGTTTCGCGGAAACTTCGCGGCGCGCTCGCCTATCCGGCATTTTTATTGAGCGCGGCGGTCATTATGGTCGCCTTTCTGACGCTTTACATCGTGCCGCGCATGAGCGACTTGTTCAAAGGTTTATCGACAAAAAACGGTTTGCCGACGATCACGCTTGTCGTGCTCGGAATTTCATCAGCCATCTCGAATAATATCTGGTGGCTTTTGCCGATGACTTTGATCCTGGTTTTTGCAATGGTCATCTGGCTCAGAACGCCGAACGGCAAACTGCTCCTGCACAAATTTCTGCTCAAACTTCCGCTGATCGGAAATCTGATCAAACAGATGACGATGGCGCAGCTCGCGCGGTCGCTTTCGACGCTTCTCTCGGGCGGAATTACCGTGCCCGACGCGTGGGACATTGCTTCGCAGGCGATCAATAATCTCGAATTGCGCCGCCGCAGTCAGGGTGTTTTGTCGCTGATCCGCGAAGGTCGCGGTTTTACCGAAGCGCTCAGTCAAGCAAACTGGATGCCCGAACTTGCGCTCGATATGATCGGCATCGGCGAAAGCTCGGGAAGCTTGCGCGAAATGCTCGACGAAGTGGCGAACTTTTACGATGCCGAAGCCGAAGTGCGGCTCGAACAGCTGATGACGTTGATGGAACCCGTGATCCTGGTCTTTATGGCGTTAATTGTAATCGTGATTTTGCTGGCGATCTATCTGCCGATCATCCAAACGATTTCGTCGGGACCGTTTGCCGGACGCGGCAGATAATTTTGAAACAACGATCAACGCGGATTCGCACCGATTTTTAAAAAATCAGAGTCAATCGGCGTTGATCGTTGCTTCTTGATTTTGAAAAATATGAACAATCCAAACCAAACTATTGCAACAAATGTCTCATCGCCGAAAATCGAGCTTTCCGATTTTCTCGAAAACGAACCGCCCGAAGTTCTCGAAGCCAAAGCGCTGGCAAAGCGGTATCGTCTGCAATATATCGATTTGCTTCCGCCCGATAAACAATCGCCGATCGATTACGAAGAACTGGCGAAAATTCCGGTCGATATGATGCTCAAAAGCCATTTCGTGCCTTTACGGCGCGACGGCAGAAATCTACATCTGGCGATGGCTGACCCCTCGAATCTCGAACGACTTGATGAGATCGAAAACGCGCTGAATGTCCGAATCGTGCCGTATGTCGCGACGCAGGGCGCGATCGATGTCGTGCTGAAAAAAGGCGACGCGACGCAGAGAGTTTTGCAGGAAGCCGCTTCGACCTTTAAGATCTCGCTGGTCAAGGAAACCGATCAGGGCGAAGAAGTTCTCGATTTAGACCGTCTGGCTTCGGATTCCGATATGTCGCCGATCATCAAATTGGTTGACACGATCGTTTATAACGCGATGGAATCACGCGCTTCGGATATTCATATCGAAGCCCAGGACCGTGACGTTTCCGTTAAATTCCGCATTGACGGCGCGCTTTATCAAAAGGTCGATCCGATCGATATCGCTTATCATCAAACCTTGATTTCGCGGATCAAGGTGATGTCCGAGCTCGACATTGCCGAACGAAGAATTCCGCAGGACGGCAGATTTCGCGTGCGTTACAAAGGTCGGACGGTTGATTTTCGTGTTTCGATCCTGCCCGCTGTTTTCGGCGAAAACTGCGTGATCCGTATTCTCGATAAAGAGCAGATTTCGGAAGAATTTAAAAATTTGAGTCTCGAAGTCGTCGGTTTTGACGAAGAAGATTTGCGCCGTTTTCGGCTGTACATCAAAGAGCCTTACGGAATGGTGCTCGTGACGGGTCCGACGGGTTCGGGTAAAACGACGACGCTATACGGCGCACTCAATGAAATCCGCAACATCGAAGACAAGATCATCACGATCGAAGACCCGGTCGAATATCAATTGCAGGGAATTATGCAGATTCCGGTCAACGAGAAAAAAGGCTTGACGTTTGCGCGCGGACTTCGTTCGATCCTGCGCCACGACCCCGACAAAGTAATGGTCGGCGAAATCCGCGACGAAGAAACGGCGCAGATCGCGATCAACTCGGCGCTCACGGGTCACCTTGTTTTTACGACCGTTCACGCCAATAACGTGATCGATGTGATCGGGCGTTTTTTGAATATGAACGTGGATTTGTACAACTTTGTCGCCGCGCTCAACTGCGTGCTGGCGCAAAGATTGGTCAGAAAACTCTGCCCGACCTGCAAACGCGCGTATATGCCTTCGGATGAAGAATTTCACATTTCGGGCTTACATCCACAGATCAAAAACGAGCATAAATTTTTGATGAGCGTCGGCTGTGATGCCTGCAATCATACGGGTTATCGCGGACGGACGGCGATTCACGAGCTTCTCGATATGACCGACGACATTAAGGAAATGATCATTGCCCGCCGTCCGGGTTCGGAAATTCGCCGTCAGGCGCAAAAAGAAGGACTTTCGAGTCTGCGTGCCGCCGCATTGAAAAAGGTTTTCAGCGGTCAGACAACTTTGCACGAGATAAACCGCGTAACTTTCGTCGAAGAAGCGAAATAAAAACCGGAGCGCGGGCATCTCTAACCCGCTCGTTCGCGCTGAGGCAGGAACGGAATTTCGTATCTTATTTTTAACACGGCTGTTATCGAAGAAGAGTTCGTTTTCGCTTTGCTAAACAAACTCTGGCGGGCAGAGATGCCCGTGCTCCGGTTTTTACGACCTTTTGTCGTGGTATTTATAAAAATTCCTTGCAATTTTTCGCTATTCGGTTGAAAATTATATGACTGATTTTCCGCGCTTTGTCTAATAAAGAAAACTTTTGAAACTTTGTTTGCGTCGAAGCGTGTAGAAAATTCGTAAAAAGTATTTTGCCAAGAAACAAAATAATTCCAAACTGTAAATCAAAGACTATGAAAAAATCTGCTTACATTCGTTTTGTGCTGACATTTCTTCTTGTATTTTCGATGCTTTCGCCGACCGCGGTTCTGGCGATGGGCGACGGCAAAAAGTTCTTTAAAGAAGGATTGAACGCCGAAGCCGCCGAGGATTGGGATAAAGCAGTCGAGCAATTCGTGCTCGCGATCGGCGAAAATCCGAAAAATCCCGAATACCGCCTGCATTATGTCCGCGCACTTTTTAACGCTTCGCAGATGTATATCAGAAAAGGCACGGCTCTCGCCAACGAAAAAGATTACAAAGGCGGTTATGACGCATTCCGTAAGGCTTATGCCTACGATCCGACCAACGAGCTGGCGAAAGCCGAGATGGAACGAATGGCGCGGCTTTATAAAGATACCCTTGACGGCGGAAATCCTGACAATACTAAAACGGATGTAAAACTCGTCCAGACAAGCTTTAGTCGGCAGGTTTTGCCGCAAGGTGTCGTGATTCCGCAAAAACTCGACGACCTCAAAGAATTCATCTATGTCGATCAGGATTTGCAGACCATCATTAAGGATTTGGCGCGAACTTTGGACTTGAACGTTATTTTCGATTCGGAAACATTTCGCACGCGGCAGAAAGTTACAGTTGACTTAAGAGGCGTGACGACGGCAAAAGCCCTCGATTACATCTTTTTACAGCAGAATTTGTTTTTCCAGAAAGTCGGGCCGCGCACGATTCTGGTTGCCAATACCAATGCGCGTCAAAAATTCCAACAGCTTGTCCTGCGCACATTTTATCTGGCAAACGCGAGTCCGAAAGACGTGATCGACCTGATCGGTCGCATCATTCCGGCGCAGCCGGGCAGAACTCCGACGATTGCGATCAAAGACGACGCGACCAACAGCATCACGATTCGCGACACGCAGGAAAATATTCAGCTGATGGGACAGCTCATCAAATCTCTCGATAAAGACCGCGCCGAAGTCGTCATGGACGTCGCGATCTACGAGGTCAATAAAACGGACCTGCTTCAATTCGGAAACCAGATCGGCTCGGAAACGCAGCTGACTAATCTTGCCGGAGTCACGAACGGGGTGGCAACCGCTAATAGCAGTGCAAACACTTTCAGAACGGCGATGGGCGCGCTTATTCCGCAGACCATCGGTGTCGGATTACTGATTCCGACCGTCAGTCTGGCGGCTTTGCAGAAGAAAAATAATTCCAAGTTGATCGCTTCGACGCAGATTCACGCTTTTAATAACGAAGATTCTTCGGCGCGAATCGGTCAGCGCGTTCCGGTCAAAACAGCGTCGTTTCAAACCGGCGCGGTCAATACGAACGGCGGCGGCGTTGTTTCCGATGTTATCAATTACGAGCAGGTCGGTCTGACCTTGAAATTCAAACCGATCGTTTTCCCGAATCAGGACGTGCAGGTCGCGATGGAAATCGAATCGAAAGATGTCACGGGCGCGCAATCCTTAACCCCGAATTTTACCGAACGCACGATCAAAGGAACGGCGCGGGTTCAAAACAACAAAACGCTTCTGCTGGCAAGCGTCGCGCAAAATCAGGAAAGCAACGGACGATCGGGACTTCCTTTGCTCGGCTTGATTCCGATTATCGGCAGGCTCTTTACCGCGCCGGTCAAGGACAACCGGCAGGTTGATATCGTGATCGCCGTGACGCCGCGCGTCATCCGCGCACCGTCGATTTTGCCGGAAGACGAGATCGAACGTCCGACCGGAAGTTTAGCAGTTCCGACCAACGGTTCGCTCGAAGCAATGGTCATTCAGGAAGAAATCGAAGAACAGCTCGCCAACGCGCGCCGTTTGGGCAATAACACGGCGGTTCAGTTGCCTGACCAGAAGGTCGAGGAAGCTCCGACTTATGTTAGAACGAATTCGACGGAAACGAGCGTTAAAACCGAACCGAAGACGGAAAACACGACGCCGACCGAAACTTCGAACAACAGCGAAACGGTTGCGGCAAATATTCGTCCGATCGATGCTTCGAATGTCAGAACTTTGCAGGTGACGCCGACTTCCGATAATTCAACGGAAAGCGTTTTACCGAAACCGATGACGCTGCCTTTGCTCGAAACTTCGCTCAAGAGCGAAAATACCGAGACAAAAGCCGATCTGCCGAAAGCCGAAGTCAGATTTTTGCCGAATCTGCCCGAAATGAAAACGGGTGAAAAAACAAAAATCGCCGTGATGGTCAGAAGCGCGACGGCATTTCGTTCGGCGGTTCTCGGTTTGAAATTCGACGCTCAGAAATTAGCGGTTCGTTCGGTCAGCTTCGGCGATATTTTCGGCGGCGATTTAGTCAGCAAAACCGCGACGCCTTATCTGAATCAAAACGGTAAGATGTATGTTTCGCTTTCTTCGTCGAAAAACACGGCGGAAAATTCCTCGGGAATTCTGGCATACATCGAAGTCGAAGCACTGGCGGACGGCAAACACGATATTTCTTTTGATGCCGATTCGATGAATATTATGACGGCGGACGGCAAAGATTTCGCGGTGAAATTTTAATTTGGTAACGGTAAAACAGTGAGTAGTAATCCATTAAAATTACGGGATGTGGTGAAAGGATTTTGGATCGAAATTAAACAATCCGAAATCCGAAATCCGAAATCCAAAATCGCTGCCGGTTTTACATTATTCGAACTGGTCATCACGCTTTCGGTTCTGGCAATTCTGGTGATGGGAACGATTCCGCTTGCGCAGAATGCGGTCAAACGCCAGAAGGAAATGCGTCTGCGGGAAAGTCTGCGGATGATGCGAAGCGCGATCGACGAATTCAAACGCGATACGATCGGCGCGTGTCCGCAAGGCGCGATAACGACAACAAACCCAACTCAACAAGGCGGCGGACCTAGTCAAGCCGACCCCCGAAGCCGTGTGGTGATTGACGATTGCAAAATCTTCGACACGGAAAATCTTGACCGTTATCCGCCGACGCTTGATATTCTGGTCGAAGGCGTGAGAGTTAAATCACGCGGGTTAAATGTTCAGCAAAAGGGCGTGTTTGACGATAAAAACGCATCCGAGATAAACGAAGTAAAAGAAATTAATAAGGTTTATCTGCGCGAAATCCCGATCGATCCGATGACCGGAAAAAAAGATACCTGGCAGCTTCGCTCATCGTATCAAACCGCTGATTCCACGAGTTGGGATGACGTAAATGTTTTCGACGTGCGCTCAGGCTCGGACGAAGAAGCCTTAAATGGAGAGAAATACAGTGATTGGTAAGTTTTTAAAAGTCCAAAGCCTCAAGTCCAAAGTCCAAAGTCTTGTCAAAGAACAAAGAACAAAGACCAATGACCGATCGCAAAGCGGGTTTTCATTGCTTGAATTGATGATTGCGATGTTTATCCTCATCATTCTGCTGTCGGTTGCGCTTCCGGCGTATCAGCGGACGATTCAGCACGCCCGCGAAACCGTTTTGAAGGAAAATCTCTGGCAGATGCGCCGTGCGATCGACCAATACACGACCGACAAAGGCAAATTGCCCGAATCAATCCAAAAAATGGTCGATGACAAATATCTGCACGAAAAACCGGTTGACCCGATTACCGAAAAAGACGAATGGAACGAAGTTATGGGTGAAGACACAAATGCCCCTGACGGCGGACAAGGTCTCAAAGATGTCAAAAGCCTCGCCGAAGGAACGGACAGCGAGGACAAGCAATTCGCAGATTATTAAATTAGTGGTGAATGGTGAGTGATGAGTTATTAGTTTTGTTTTCACTCATCACTCACCATTCACCATTCATCATTAAAGAAGATGTTTCAACCAAATTATCCGAAAGCCGCGCTCGGCTTGGAACAAGAATTTATCACCGCACTCGCTCTGCAAAAAGAAGGCAGAGGACAATTCGGCATCAAACAAGCCGCGACCATCGAATTGCCCGCCGGTTTGATTAACCCGAGTTTTACCGAAAAAAATATCGTCAGCCAGCGCGAAATGCTTGCTTTGCTCGAAGAGGTTTGCGTCAAAGCCGGACTGCAAAGCCAAAAACGCTGGTCTGTGTCCTTGCCTGGAAACACTGCGCGGACGGCGATTCTGACGCTCGATACCGAACCCGCATCTAA
>DATLOR010000064.1:0-2814 GCA_035536135.1 Pyrinomonadaceae bacterium
TCGGCGGATTATAACAGCGCACTTCGATGCCGTTTGCCGTCATACGCCGCCAGAATTTGCGTGAAGTCTTGCCGAATCCGCCCATCCAATCGTAGATGAGTTTCACGGAAACGCCTTCTTTCGCCTTTTTGATCAAGGCGTCGGCAAATATTGCGCCCTGCTCGTCTTCGTGAATGATGTAGCTTTCAAAAAAGATTCTCTCCTGCGCGCCTTCGATCGCCGCGAGCCACGCCGGATAATTTTCCGCCGCGTCCTTTAATAATCTGACATTGTTACCGGTCAGCAATTGCGCGCCCGTCACGCGGTCAAACGATTCTTCGACAAATTCGTGGCTCAAGGTCAGCGAGTCAACGGATTTTTTCTGTATCTTGGTCTTTTTCATCGCACAAAACTTTTATTGAGATTATACAATCGGAAGCCGAACGCACAACAAAAATCTTTGCCAGCCGAAGGAATTGTGTAAAATGATTGAAAATGGAAAGAGAAAAATACTTTTGTCAGAAAGCACGAAAAAACTGCAAAAATAAATTATTTCTAGGACTTATTATTCTAATTTCATTGTGTTTCTTCGGTTGTAAAACGAATGAACAACAATTAATTGAAGACACGAAAAGGGCAGAAGAGGGAATTAAAAAAGACTCGCGTATAAAAGAATTGGATGATTTATGCAGTCAGTTACCCAAGCCCGAAAAATTCCAACTTGTCGGAAAATCGAAAGGATTTAATTCAGTTGTTATTTCGCATTTTTATACTTCACCGCATATCTATTTTGAAGAAATAAAAACTTTTTATGATAGATATTTCCTCGAAAATGGCTGGAATGGTTATACAAGCAGCGGATTAAACGGTCGTGAATTTCTAATTTTTGAAAAAGATAATTATAGAATTGATATTGAAGAATCGTTAAAGCCGGGAACTAAGTATTCATTTACTTGCAAAAATTTAACAGCAAGATATTAAATTGGAAAATTACCAGCATAAATCTTTTAACTCGGCGATAATTATGTAAAATAAACGAAATAGTTATGAAAATATTAATCAGCGGTGCGAGCGGTTTAGTGGGAACGCATTTAATCCCGACTTTGGCGGCGAAAGGTCACGAGATTTATAAGCTCGTGCGCAAAACGCCGAAAGGCGCGGACGAGATTCAATGGGACGCAAAGACGGGTTTTTCGGACGCGGAACAGGCGAAGCTCGAAGGCTTTGATGCGGTCGTGCATCTGGCGGGCGACAATGTCGCGTCGGAAAATTGGTCGAAGGAAAAGAAACAGCGCATCAGGGAAAGCCGCGCCGTCGGGACGCGCGTGCTGGTCGATGCTCTGAAAAAGACGAAAAATCCGCCGAAGATCTTTGTGTCCGCGTCGGCGAGCGGTTTTTACGGCGACCGCAAGGACGAGATTCTGACCGAAGAAAGCCCGAAAGGCACGGGATTTTTGCCCGACGTTTGCGACGAATGGGAAACCGAAGCGCGCAAGGCGGAAGATTTCGGCGCGCGCGTCGTCAGCCCGCGCATCGGCGTTGTTTTGTCGAAAGACGGCGGCGCGCTTGACAAAATGCTCACGCCGTTTAAGCTCGGCGTCGGCGGCGTAGTCGGTTCGGGCAAGCAGTGGATGCCGTGGATCGCGCTCGACGATCTGATCGGCGTGATCCATTTCGCGCTCGACCGCGATGATCTGAAAGGCGCGGTCAATACCGTTTCGCCGAATCCCGCGACGAACGAAGAGTTTACAAAAACTTTGGGAAAAGTCCTCGCGCGCCCGACGATTTTGCCGATTCCCGAGTTTGCGATCAAATTACTGTTCGGCGAAATGGGCGAAACGCTTCTGCTGCAAGGTCAAAGAATGCAGCCGAAACGGCTCGAAGAAGCGGGATTTGAATTCAAATATCCGAATCTGGAAGACGCTTTGAAACATGCAGTAAATTAGGGATGAGGGATGAGGGATAAGGGATTTATTCATCCCTTATCCCTCATCCCTCATCCTTCATCCCTTTATGAAAATCTGGCTCTCGAAAAACTCCGAAGTTCCCGTGCGCGAACAGATCGTCACGCAGATTACGCTCGGCATCGCGAGCGGCGATCTGGCGGTCGGGATGCGTCTGCCGAGCACGAGCGAGATGGCGCGGCGTTATAAAATCCACTCGAACACGGTTTCTCACGCCTACCAGCTTCTCGCCGAACAAGGCTGGCTCGAATTTAAGAAGGGAAGCGGTTTTTACGTCCGCGAATCGAATTCCGAAAACCTTGAAAATTCGCTCGACAAGCTCATCGCGCAGTTCGTCGCCGCCGCGCAAACTCAAGGGTTTTCAGCCGAAGAAATCAAAACGCGTCTGCTGAAGTTTTTGGATTCGCAAAAATCGAACGAATTATTCGTGATCGAAGACGACGAGGCTTTGCGCGAAATCCTGATCGAAGAAATTTCCGGAACGGCAAAATTTGAGGTCAAGGGCGTGAGCTTTGAAGAATTTGAGCAAAATCTTTTAAAGACGGACGCGAATTTTTCCGCGATGTTTGATGAAAGAGCAAAAATCAGCGCGGTTTTGCCAAGCGATAAAAACTGCGTTTTTCTGAAAGCGCGTTCCGCCGCCGCTTCGATGACCGGCGAAACGCGCCCGACGCCCGACGATCTGATCGCCGTCGTTTCGGGCTGGAAAAACTTTCTGATCCTCGCGAAAACAATGCTCGTCGCCGTCAAGATCGAGCCGGAAAGCCTAATAATCCGCTCAACCGGCGAAGAAAACTGGCGCAAAGGTTTGAACGCGGCTTCGATGATTATCTGCGATTCTGTGACCGCGAAAAATCTCTCCGATTTCCAA
>DATLOR010000065.1:0-10186 GCA_035536135.1 Pyrinomonadaceae bacterium
TCAGGTCGTTGAAATAATCGAACCAGTTGTTTTTTGAAACATCCGCGCCGATGCCGTAAGTTTTCAGGTTTTTATGCTCGTCGCGAATCGTTTTCGCCTGCGAACCGCGCAGAAAATCGATTAGGTAACTAAGTCCAAAGCGCTGCCCGGTGCGGGCGACCGCGCTGAGAGCCTTCTGCGCGATGATCGTCCCGTCGAATTTTTCAAACTCGGTATTGCAGTTGTCGCAATGACCGCAGTCGGCGGTGAGTTCTTCCGAAAAATAATCGAGCAGGAAACGGCGGCGGCAGGTTTTCAAGTCGCCGAATTTGCCCATCGTGTTCAGCTTTTTGAGCATTATCTCGCTCTGCCGCTGATTGCCTTCGACTTCGGCAAAGCCCTTTAATTTATTGACATCGCCCCAACTGAAAAACATCAGCGCCTCGCTCTGCAAACCGTCGCGCCCGGCTCGCCCGGTTTCCTGATAATAACTTTCGATGTTTTTCGGCAAATCCAGATGGACGACAAAACGCACGTTCGATTTATCGATGCCCATCCCGAAGGCGATCGTCGCGACGACTATTTTCACTTCGTCCTTTAAAAATAATTCCTGATGACGGTCACGCGTTTCGCTGTCCAGACCGGCGTGATAGGGCAGCGCGCTGAAACCTTCGGCGCGCAGATCGTTCGCCAGATTATCGACCGACGAGCGGCTCAGACAGTAAATAATTCCGCTTTCGTCGCGGCGTTCGGCGAGATAATCCAGAAGCTGCGCGTAGGAATTTCGCTTCGGCACGATGCGGTAATAAATATTCGGGCGGTTAAAGCTGGAGACGAAAACCTCGGCGCTGCGAATGTTCAAACGCTCGAAAATATCTTTGCGGACAAGTTTGTCGGCAGTCGCGGTCAGCGCGATCACGGGTATTTCCGGGAAATATCGTTTGAGCTTGCCGAGCTGAATATATTCGGGACGAAAATCGTGTCCCCAACTCGAAATACAATGCGCTTCGTCGATCGCAAAAAGCGAAATTTTGAGATCCCTGAGGAAATCGATAAACTGGTCGCCCGATTGCAGAAGGCGTTCGGGCGCAACGTAGAGAATCTTCGTTTTGCCCTGCCGGACCGATTGAAAAACCTCCGTCTGCTCGCGCGAGGTCTGCGACGAATTCAAAAAATCCGCCTCGACGCCGTTTGCTTTGAGCGCATCGACCTGATCTTTCATCAAAGCGATGAGCGGCGAAACAACTAAGGTTAAACCGTCTAAGATCAGCGACGGAATCTGGTAACAGAGCGATTTTCCGCCGCCGGTCGGCATTAATACGACGCAATCTTTTTTTGCCAGAACAGCTTCAATTGCGGCTTGCTGATTCATCCGAAATGAATCGTAGCCGAATTTGTTTTTGAGAATTTCTTGTGCGAGTGTGATGCTCATTAAAAACTTTACTGAAGTTACTTCGCCGATAATCCAGCGATTTTTTTAAAACCTAAAATCAAACCAATACCTAAACAAAAAACTAAAACATAAACAAGTGTCAGACTAAAGCTTTCCGCAAAATTATGCGGAACCCCAAATGGGTCGCCGTCGTCTGCCATTTTCGATCCGACGGGATCAATCATGTCGATTATTCCGAACAAAATTCCAAAACTGCCCAAAAGCACAAAGATAAAACCTATGGTATTGCTTAAAAATCGGAGTATTTTGGTCATTATGTTATTAACGTCTCAGCCAGTTTCGGAATAATCTTTTTCGGAACCTGAAGTGCGCCCGCAATGTGCCGCGCTTCGGTGAAATGTCCGACGACGTAAACGCCTGCGACATTGGTTTCAAAAGTTTCTTCGTCGTAAACCGGAACTTCGCCGTAACGCGATTTGCGCGTTTCAACGCCGAGATTTGTCAGCAGTCCGAGTTCCGCGTCCGCGCCGATCAGGATAAACACGACATCGTTCGGAAATGTTTCGATGCGCCCATCTTCGTTTTCGAGAACGATCTCTTTTTCACGAATTTCGACGACCCGGTTTAAGAAATAAACGTTCAAACATTCTTTCGACAATTCGGCTTCGAGCGGCTGTTTGACCCAGTATTTGATACAGCCTTGCTTCGGGTCGTTGTTTTCCCAATCGGCGCGAAATATTGCGAGAATTGCGTTTGCGCCTTCCTGTGCGAGAAAAAGCGCGGCTTCGCCCGCCGAATTTCCGCCGCCGATGACCATTGCATTTTTCTTAACATACGGGTAAGTTTCGCGGAAAAGATGATGCACCTTCGGCAAATCTTCGCCCGGAACATTCAGATGACGCGGATATTCCATTGCGCCGATCGCAAACAGCACGGCTTTCGATTCGTAAACGCCTTTGTCCGTCTCAATGCGAAAATGATTTTCCGCGAGTTTTTCGACCGCTAAAACTTCTTCTTCCGTTTGAATATTGAGATCATTCTCCAAAACGAACCGCACATAATACGACAGAAGCTCTTCGCGCGTCGGCTTTTCACGCGCCGGTTTGAGCGTGCCTTCGATCAATTCGAGTTCATTGACGGTCGAAAAAACCGCCAGACCGACCGGATAATTATAGATCGTATTTCCGATCAGCTTTTTTTCGATGACCAGATAATTCAGTCCGAGTTTTTTCGCTTCCCAGGCGGCGGAAATTCCCGCCGGACCGGCACCGATTATTAATAAATCAAACATCTATTTTTTTTCTAAATCTTCAACTCTTCCTTTTAACGTAAATAAAAAGACGGCTAACAAGAACAATATTGTTTGGGTAAATGAAATATTATAATTGCTGTACGAAACCTGCGTGGCTGAGTTAAATGCCAGCTCCGATGCTCTTTGGATTTCTCTACACAAACGGATTTCTCTTGAATCTTCATTAGCATTTTTTAAACAATCTCCAAAATCTTCGTTAACTCTTCGATAGAAGGTGTCCGTTCTCTTTTCAGCAAAACTGTTATTAATGAGCGTTGGGAACAAAAAGAGTCCGAATGCAATTAAACTTAAGATGATAATATCCTTGATGTTTTTATTCATTTTTATCCTTTAGTACTAAAATCTTTTTCATTTACTTTCCAATTTTTTCAGCTCATCTGTAAATTTTTCGATCTGTAGTTTCGTGTTATCAAGCTCGCGTTTCGATTCGAGATATTTTTCCCATTCGTTCGTGTTGGTCAAAGCCTTGACGACATCTTCGTCCAAAACGTGCGCCATCACGACGAGCAGATCGCTTAAAGCTTCATTCGACTGCAAAAGCGAATTGATGATCGTGTAAGCGAGTTTTGCGTTCGGCAGATCAATGTCTAAATCCTGGTTATTTATTTGTGATACGTCCATTTTATTTTACTGTGTCGGCGGTTTTGCGCCGGGCGGAACAATCAAAATTTTTGTTTTTAATTCGTTTCTATTATCCGGCGGAAACAGCCAAAATTCCGTTTTCATCTCTTTCTCAAATCCGGCATCTTTAAATATTACCCGCGACGAATCTAATTTTAAGTTTCCGATAATATTTTGTATCTGCGCCTTTTGCGAAGCAATTAATTTCGGCGAACCGTAAATAAGAATATAGCCCTTTAATTTCGGATCCTTTGCCAATGAAGTGTAAAGACTCTGTAATTTTGAACTTAATTCGTCATCGGGCATTTTTAGAAACTCATCGAACTTTTCGGCTGTGGATGACGGTCGCGGATTTTCGGCGCCGGGCGGAACGATCCACAGTTCCGTTTTGATATTTTTCCAAAATCCGCCTCTGACTAAAGTGATTCTTGCCGCATCGAATTTGCGAAAATCTATCGCATCTCGTAATTGTTTTTCCCGAACGACGATTTCCCTGTCCGTTCCGTAGTTGATAATGTAGCCTTGCGATGACGGATTATTTTCCAATTCAACGTAAAACGCATCAGTTTTCATCTTGACATAACCGTTCGTCGCGGTTTCAAATTCATCGAATTTTACCGGTTTCGGAGTTTCCTCCGTTTGTGCAAAAGCAGCCGTGCTCATCAAAAATAAAAGCAAAAACAAAAGCCGAATCATCACAAAACCTCCAAAATTTTTCTGCCAGTTTAACCTATTTATTCAACAAACGGAAGATTTTTGACCATTGCGGTCATTTCGCCGAGCTTCAATTCGGTGCCTTCCGCCAGATAATCATAGCGGACAAAGCCGAGCGCGATTTGTCTGCCGAGTTTCGGCGAAAAGACGGCAGAAGTGATTTTCCCGGCATTCTTGTCGTCCCTAGATTTTAGTTCCTGTCCAGTTAATCCGCCCGCTGACGCCAGCGGTTCTGACAAGATCAAACCCGTTAATTGCTTTGCAATATGACCGCGAAAATGGATTCTCGCAATAATTTCCTGTCCGATATAACAGCCTTTGTTGTAGCTGATAATTTCGGGCAATCCCGTTTCGGGAACGATCGTCGTTTCGTCTATATCAACGCCGTAAAGCGGAATTCCCTGCTCAACGCGCAAGACTTCGTATAGTTCGTCCGAAATTTCGACCGCCTTTTGATTTTCCAGTTCTTCAAAAAACAACACATCGGACGGTGCATTTAAAACAAAACAATCCATTCCGAAATTTGTCGGAAAGCAAATCGAGTCAGAAATTTGAGATTTGAAATTCAGAAGACTAAAAAATCTATAGTTTTCCGACAGATCTTCGACAAAAAAATCGCCCGCGAACGTAAACCGAAAGAGATTATTAAAAACTTTTTCGTGCGTTGCTTCTTCGGTTTCAAAAAGAAATTTATCGCCTCTGCGCAAGACGCGGACGACCGCGATCAGGCGACCTTGCGCGTTCGGGAAAGCGGCGGACATCTGCGCACCGTCTTCTAATTTAACAACATCGTTGGTGATCAAACCGTTCAGAAATTGAATTGCTTCTTTGCCTGAAACCTCGATCAATCCGCGTTTTTGTGCGTAAAACCCGGGTCGGTTTTCTCTGATTAAATTGTAATTTTCTACCGTTTGAGCGTTCATTTATAATAATTTTCGTCCAAAAACTGGTTCCAGAATTTCTCGAAATACCCGGCGATGGCTTTGCCTCTCATCACCAGAATCGGACGTTTCAAAAAAGTGTATTCCGTGCTCATCAGATCGAGCATTTCCGCCTTTGTCACTTCGCGTTCGCCGAGTTTCATTTCGCGGTATTTGACCGCACGGCGCGAAAAAAGCTCGTCCGCGCCGCCGAGCATTTTTGCCAGAGTTTCGACCTCTTCACGCGAGAGCGGGTTTTCCTTGATGTCGCGCAGCTCAAAATCGCGGATTCCGTGCCGTTCGATAAAACCCTTTGCTTTTTGACAGGTCGAACATCCGGGAAGCCAGTAAAACGTTGCATTTTCCATAACTTAAGATTTTTCCGGAGCGGCGGCTTTGCATTGAATTCCCTTGGTCGAGAGTTTTTCAAATTTCTCTTTTGCAGTGTTTGCCTTCCACGCTTTCAGAATTTTGAGTTTTTTCGTTTTCGGCTGAAGCTCGGCTAAAACAACGGTGTCGAGATTTTCTTTGCCCTGGGTTGTGCAGGTCGAGCTGTAAGAAAATAGAAATTCCTGATTTTTCTTCAGCGCGTCGAATTCCAGAACGTCCCGGACAATCCAGTTCGGCACGCCTTCGGTATTTCTGCCCGTGATCTTTTCGAGCCAGAGATAATGTTTTTTGCCCTTTGAAAACCGCGAAACACCGAAATTTTCGTCCGAAAGCAAACCGCCGCCCAAATCCTTCGCGCCGTTCGGCAACGTTTCGCCGACGACCACGCCTTTGTGTTTAAAACCGACGAATTCCCTTTTTTGCGCCGAAATATCCAGTGCAAATACTAAAAATGTGAGTAATAAAAATAAACTGAACTTCATAAAAACTTGTTTTTCCCCTTGATAATTTACACTTGCCCTATTGCTTCGGCGACCGATTTAAAATCTTCCAGCTGTTCGTGCATCCGCCGCCGCGAAGCGATCACCTGCGGACTCGGGTGATAAAGCGGAACCAGTTTGCGCCCGTTCCACTGAAAAATCCGTGCCGCGTCCGACTTTAGTATAATTTGATGATACTCAATCGTTTTCAACGCTTCAAGCGCGACAGTTCCTAAAGTTACGATTATTTTCGGATTGATCAAATTGATGGTTTTTTCCAAAAACGGAGCACAGTTTCTGATCTCTTTTTTCGACGGTTTTCGGTTCGCGCCTGTTTCGCTTCGAGGACTGCAAAGCACCGTGTTGGTGATAAAAATTTCTTCACGCCTGAGATTGATCGAATCAAGAAACATTTGGAAATTCGCGCCCGATTTGTCACCCGAAAAAGGCTTTCGCGTGCGGTCTGCCCCTTGTCTGCCCGGAGCTTCGGCGATAAAAAAGACTTTCGGATCGATGCTGCCGTTAAGTTCGCTGAGTACGGCGGTTTTGCCGCACATCGCTTCGCAAACGCGGCAATTTCGCGCTCTTTCGGCTAATTTCAAAAATTCTTCCAACCTTTTATCCGGCGTTTTGTCCATTTGACAATAATTTTAGTAGAATTAAAGTTTAATTTATACCCGACTTTTTAAACTGAAGGAATTATGAATCAAATTACCGAACAAGCGGTTTTAGACCAACTGAAAAATATTATCGACCCCGATCTGAAAAAAGACATCGTGACGCTCGATTTCGTCAAGGATCTGGTCATCAAAGGCGGCGACGTTTCGTTCCGCATCGTGCTGACAACTCCGGCGTGTCCCGTCAAAGAACAATTTGAAATTGACGCCAAAGAGCTTGTCGGCGCGATCGAAGGCGTCGAAACCGTGAAAGTCATCATGGACGCGGAAGTCCCGAAAGGTCGCGGAATCGCGGGCAATATGGCTCTGCCGAACGTCAAAAACATCATCGCGGTCTCATCGGGCAAAGGCGGCGTCGGTAAATCGACCGTCGCGGTCAATCTCGCGGTTTCGCTCGCCCTGGACGGCGCGAAAGTCGGTTTGATGGACGCGGACGTTTACGGTCCGAACGTGCCTCTGATGCTCGGCGTTGAAAACCAGCAGCCGCAGGCTTTTAACGGTCAGATCATTCCGATCGAAGCGCACGGCATCAGAATGATCTCGATGGCGGTGCTTGCGCCTGCCGACAAACCGATGATCCTGCGCGGTCCGATGCTGCACGGCATCGTCCGTCAATTTCTAACGGACGTAAATTGGGGCGAACTCGATTATTTGATCGTCGATATGCCGCCGGGAACGGGCGATGTTCAATTATCCCTGGCGCAATTGGTTCCCGTTCAAGGCGCGGTTTTGGTGACGACGCCGCAGACGGTTTCGATCGCCGACGTCCGCCGCGCGCTGAAAATGTTTGAAACGGTCGCCGTGCCGATCCTTGGCGTGATCGAAAATATGTCCTATTTCGTGCCGCCCGATATGCCCGAAAAACGCTATAACATTTTCGGCGAAGGCGGCGGACGCAGACTGACCGAACAATACAACGTGCCTTTCTTAGGCGAAGTTCCGCTTGGGATGGAAGTCCGCGAAGCGGGCGACGCGGGCATTCCGGTCGTGATCGCAAATCCCGATTCGCCGCAAGCCAAAGCGTTCCGTAAAACGGCGGAAGAAGTTGCGCGGCAGGTTTCGATCGAGGCGATGAAACCCGAACTCGTCATTATGTCGCGGGCGAAATAAAAATCAGCCGTAAAACTTTTCTCTAAAGTTTTACGGCTGATTTTATAATCCATACATTTTTAACGGTTCCGGAAATAAAATACAGCAGCAAAAATAATCACCAACAGCAAAAATCCGAGTGCGAACAAAAACTTTCTGCGGCTTTTATTTTGCTGTTTTTTTTCGTGTGTTCTTACATTTTTTTCTGCCAGCCCGACTTTTTGTAAAATCCTTTGAAAACGCGGATTCGATTCTAAAAATTTAAATTCCCTGTCAAATTTGATCCAGGTCAGATTCGGGTCGCGTTCCTCCAAACCGTTTTCCAGCCATTCGATCGCTTTGGCTTCGTTGCCCGATGCGGCATAAACCGATGCGATATTGGAACTGCTGATGTATTTTTCAGCCTTCATCCGCAATAATTTATCGAGAGTTTCCTCGACCGCCGGGCTTTGCCCGAGTGCGGCTTGCAGAATTCCCTGCAGTGAAAGCGTCAAAGAATTTTCCCGTGAAAGCTGGACGGCTTTTTCACGGTGAAATTCGGCTTCCTTTAATCGCCCCGCGTCAATATAAGAAAAAGCCAGATGATAATGCGCGAGAAAAAAATCGGGAGAAGCGCGCAATGTTTCCAGATGAAGCCGGATGGACGCCTCGGTTTCGCCGTAATAACGCAAAATTTCCGCCAGCCAAACGGAATTTATCGGCGCTAACGGGTCGAGTTCCTGCGCTCTTTTCAAAGCGATAATTGCTTCGCTCAAACGATTCAGACGCAGCAGATAAACACCGAGCAGCAGATAAGCCGCGGCATAATTCGGATTTAATTTAATGGCGTTTTGAAACGAAACCTCGGCTCCCGACCAATTCCAGTCGTAATGCAAAAGCGCCAAACCGAGCGCGGTGTGTGCCTCTGCCAGATTTGCGTCAATAAAAAGTGCTTTCAGAGCGGCGGCTTTCGCTTTCGGGAAACATTCGTGCGGCGTAAAGCCGTCGTAAAGCGGAAGCAGATTGTAGATATCCGCCAAACCCGCATAGGCAAGGGCATACAACGGATCGATTTCGATCGCTTTCTGATAACAAACAAGTGCCGCGTCGTAGCCCTCGGTCGTCCGTTTATTCCAAAAATATCGTCCTTTGAGATATTCCTGAAAGGCTTCGACATTTTCGGTATCGCGTTTTATGAGTCTGGCTTGCGTTTCCTCGCCGAGCTTTTTCGTCAAAGAACCGACCACGCGGACGGCGATCTGATCTTGAACGTCAAAAATATCTTCGATCTCCGTATTAAAACTATCCGCCCAGAGCGAATTGCCGTCCGCCGTGCGCAGCATCTGCAGCGTCAGCCGCAATTTGTTTGCCGTCCGCTGAAATTTGCCTTCCAAAACCGCGTCCACCTGTAGTTCGCGTCCGGCTTGACAGGCGTTTTGCTCCGCAGCATTGTATTTGAGAATCGAGCTTGTCGGGCGAACCTGAATTTGTCCGGCACGGCTGAGTTGCGTGATCAGCGCGTCGGTCATTCCCAGACCGAAAAAATCATCCTCGATTTTCGCGCCCAGTGCCTGAAACGGTAAAACGGCGAGGCTGTGAATTTCATCGAGCGAAGCCGCCGCGCCGGTCAGTTTTTTTTGCCCTTCGTCGTTATCGGTTTGAGTAATTTTGACGCGCATTGTCCGGTGAACGAGCAAACTCGTTTCGCCGTTAATTTGCCTGATATCAGCGCGAAAACGATAACCGCGTTTCGGCAGAGTTTCGATCAGCTCAATGCCGTCGGCGTTCAAAATTTTTCTCAGCCGCGAGATATTTTTTGCCAGATTGCCTTCTTCGACGAATGATTCTTCCCAGAGCGTCGCCATCATTTGATCTTTCGTCAAAAGCCGCCCGTTATTCTCGACAAGACACAAAAGCGTATCGAAAACTTTATCGGCGAGATGCACGGGTTTGCCGTCGGTCAGCAAAATCCGCTCTTGCGGGTCAAGCACAAACTTCCCGAATTCGTAGATCAAGCCTTTGTTTTCCGCTGATTTGTTCATTGTCAAAAAAAAGTCAGAACGATGTCCGAAAAAATCCAAGATTTTCGAGACCGATTCGGCGGAAGATTGTCTTGCAACGCGACCTTGTCGGGAAAAGTCAGGTGAATTGTAACGCCGAACGTCAAGGAAAACAATCAAAACAGATGAAACAAAAAACCGAAATCGAAATCGAGCTCCAGGAGACCGTCGCCTACAGCCGCCGGAGCGAGAAATTTGAAGCTTTTTGCCCCGAATGTAAATTGATGGTCGAGATGGCTACGCCGCCGGTTGCCGCAGTCTTAACGGTCTCAACCGAGCGCGAAATTTACCGGCTTGTCGAAACAAGCAAGGTTCATTTTATCGAAACCGACCGGGTTTTGATTTGTCTGAATTCTTTACAAAATTTGAGCTGATTCAAATATGTTTCAAACGCGGAACAGGCAGAAGGAATTAGCCGGAAAGTTTTAGCGAAGTTTTTGATTTGAAAGGAAGAATAACAATGAAAAGAAATATTTTGGGAGATAAGGAGAAAGCAATGTTTTACGAATCTAATCGGTATCGGGCATCAAAAATCAGCTGGATTTTACGTAGTCTGGTTTTTCTGCCCGCGTG
>DATLOR010000066.1:0-9726 GCA_035536135.1 Pyrinomonadaceae bacterium
TGCGTCTTTGCGGGATGGAAATTATTTCCTGCAAAGACGCAAAGCTCGCAAAGAAAACATTTTATTTACCCGCTCTTTCGTGAATCAGGCGCAATCCGTCGAGCATTAAATTTTCGTCAACCGTTTCGATCAATTCGCAATCTTCCGCGATCAATGCCGCAAATCCGCCCGTTGCGACAACTTTCGGTTTTTCGCCGAGTTCGGCGATCATTCTTTTCAAAATTCCTTCCGTTAATCCGATGTAGCCGAAAAACACGCCCGATTGAATCGAGCCAACGGTCGAATTTCCGATCACCGATGCGGGTTTGCGGATTTCGACGCGCGGAAGTTTTGAGGTTTTGATAAAAAGCGCTTCCGAAAGCGTGTTGATTCCGGGCGTGATGATGCCGCCTAAGTATTCGTTTTTAGAATTAACCGCATCGATCGTCGTCGCCGTCCCGAAATCGCAGACGATCACGGGCGAACCGTATTTTTCTTTCGCCGCAAATGCCGCGACAATCCGGTCAACACCGAGATTTTCGGGCGGAAAATATTTGATTTCCAAGCCGAAATCCGCACGGTTATCAACAAAAAAAGGCGTTTGATTAAAGTATTTTTCGCCGAGAGTGCGGAAGGAATCGTTTAGTTCGGGAACGACCGAAGAAATAACAATTGCCGAAAACTGCCCGTCTATTTCATCTTGAACGGAAGTGTAAATTTCGTCGGCGGTTTTACTGCGGATTGTCGGGAAGATCAGGCGTTCGGCAAGCTTTTCCTGGTCGAAAACGCCGAGCTTCGTGGAAGAATTACCGATGTCGATTGCTAAAAGCATAGAAATGGAAAATGAAAAATGGAAAACGGAAAATTTATTAGAATTTATTTTCCATTTTCCACTTTCAATTTTTCGTTGGTTGTTTAACCTTGCAGCGGCAAACCGTCGTATACGATTTTCCAGCCGTTTTGATGGCTTGTGCGCAGGCTTTTGTTAAACCATTCGATCGCTTTTTCGGGATCGTCGTAGATCTGTACGGCAGGCTGCGTTTCACGCGGATCGACGCGGCAGATCGCGCCGCCTTCGTTTGCCGTTTTGACGCACAGAAGCGCGATCATATTGTTTTTCGACAAAACCGCGGTGCGCACGAAAACGTCGTCGGCTTCGAATTCTTCAAACTCGTCAAACTCGCCGTCAAAATTCTCAAAATCCAAATCTTCGTTATCAAAATCAAATTCGTTGCTCATAAAGTTATAAAATATCTAAATATTAAAAAATGGGTGTACTTACAAACTACACTCTTGCGGCGCGAAATTCAATTCATATTTTACTTCGGCAAAGTTTTTGACGAGAATTTCTTCGTTTGTCTTGTTGCCCGTCCGGCGGTCGATGATCTCGCGCCAGATTTCGTTCTCGCGGTAATTTTTACCGTCTTTTTGAACAAACTTGTGATTTTTTTCAAAAACGTGATAAGTATTCGGCAGCTCGGTTTCGCAAACGAGCGCTCCCTTAAGATGCTCGTCCGTTAAACGGATGCGAAATTGAAATGTATGTTCGGTCGGATTGTAAAAGCGCAGATCGATGTAATTGTAAAAAACGCTCGCGCCGCTTCCGAACGGCAAAACCCGGCGGTCGTCGGGAAACGGGTCGAAGCTGTGATGATGCCGCTCGGCGATCTGCAAAGGCGAATGAAAAGCCATCCACAAAAGCAGGTTGGCAAGCTGGCAAAGCCCGCCGCCGATGCCCGTTTTGATCTCGCCGCGCGATAACTGCAAGCCTTCGAGATATCCCTTTTCGGCGGTTGCTTCGCCGATGCGCTGCCAGAATGAAAAGGTTTCTTGCGGGCGAATCAAAAGCCCGTCCACCGGTTTGCGTGCCAGTTCGAGATTCGTCACCTTGTTTTCCTGAAACCGCATATCGAGCGAGCCCAATTTGCGACGAAGCAGCGATTGATGATTTTTGACCGTAAAGGGCAGCGATTCGGTTTGTTGTACGGAGGCGAACGCAACCGCATTTTTCGCGTCCGAAATGCGCCGGGAAAGCCGCATTTGCCAAATCCGCGTGTGATAAAAAATCGGGTGAATTTCCGAAAGCCTTTTTTTCATAATAGTTTTACCGCAGAGGCGCGAAGAGGTGCGGGGAAAAATAAATTAAAATTCCTCTGCGTCTCCGCGTCTCTGCGGTTCAAAATGTCTTAAATTTTCAACATCTCCCGCGTGGACTGTGCGGATCTCGCCCGTTTCGAGCTCGACGCGCAGTGCGCCGTTTTCTTCAATGCCCCGGGTTATTCCGTGAATCGTTTCATTTTCTAACACAACTCTCACATTTTTGCCAAACGCGTAGGACGAACGCCGTGTCCATTCATCACGAATTTTTTCCGCACCGTTCGCGCCGTATAAAATATCGCAGTTTTGAGCAAAATAAGAGGCCAGCTTTTGCAGTAGATTTTCCGCGTCCGGCGCACTGCCCGTTGCGGCTTCGATCGAAGTTGCCGTTTCCGCAATTTCGGGCGGAAAATTTGAAGATTTCAGATTGATCCCGATGCCGACGACGACTGCCAAGCCTTTTGTTGTTTCGGTCGTTTCCGCCAAAATTCCGCAAATCTTTTTGCCCGAAACGTGAATGTCGTTGACCCACTTAATATCGCAGTCAATGCCGTAAAGATTTTCGAGCGTATCGTGAACGGCAACTGCGCTCATTAAAGTTATCAGCGGCAAAAAACGGATTTCGATCCGCGGGCGCAAAACGACGCTGAAAAAAAGTCCCGCGTCTCGTTCGGAAACCCAAACGCGCCCGTGCCTCCCTCGTCCTGACGTCTGCCGGCGCGCAACGACGCATAAACCTTCGTCCGCGCCGCGTTTGGCTTGATTTAAAGCTTCGTTGTTGGTTGATTCGATTGTCTCAAAACGGAGAATCGTGAAATTCATTTCAGATCGGTTTCCACAATGAATTCGTGTAAAAATTATTGCTGTCGAAAAAGTTTCTGACGATTTGAAAACCGCTTTTTTCGGCGAGATTTTGAATCATCCGCACGCCGTATTTTTGCGAGATTTCCATAAAGATCGGTTCCCATTGCGCGAACTCGAAGGTTTGGTCGAGCGCTTCGATATAAACGCTCTGCGCTTTTTGACTGATCAGAAAACTTCTGGCGGCGCGTTCGGTCGGGTGATAGCTCGCGTAGTGCGAAAATTCTTCGATGTTAAAGTTTGCGCCGAGCTCGCGGTTGATGCGTTTTAAGAGATTGAGGTTGAATTTGGCGGTCACACCGTTCGCGTCGTCATAGGCGCGAAGAATCGTTTTCGGGTTTTTGTGCAGATCGAAACCGATAAAGATAAAATCCTGCGGATTCATCACTTCGCGCAAGTGACCGAAAAAATCGAGCGCCTGCTGTTCGCTGAAATTGCCGATGTTCGAGCCGAGAAAAAGAATAATTTTTTTGCGATTCGATCGCTCCTTGAACGTTTCGAGCGTCCGAAAATAATCGCCTTGCTCGGTTTGAATCGAAAGCGCGGGAAATTCGCGCGCGAATTTAGCGGTCAGAAAATTCAGAGCTTCCGACGAAATATCGATCGGAACATAATGAAAATCAGCGTTTTGCGCGAGAAAATAATCAACCAGCAGCGAAGTTTTCGTGCCGTCGCCCGCGCCGAGCTCGATCAGATCGAACGCGCCGTTTGCGCCGTCGAACGATTCGAAAATCTCACTCGTCTGTTTTTGAAAAATTTCCAGCTCCGCCCGCGTCAGGTAATATTCGGGCAATTTCATAATTTCCTGAAACAGGCGCGAACCTTCGTCGTCGTAGAAATATTTCGATGAAAGAAATTTCGGCTCGGAAGACAAACCTTTGAGAACGTCCTCGGCGAAGGTGTTTTGTTTTGTTGCGCTTGAACTTTGCATAAATTCCCGTATTCGTAAATTATTTTGCCAATCGGATTCCGTTAAATTGCCAGCGAAGATGCGGATGGAAAAAATTTCGATAAGTTTTGCGGCTGTGATCGGCAGGAGTTGCAACGCTCGCGCCGCGCAAAACCATCTGATTGATCATAAATTTACCGTTGTATTCACCAACCGCGCCCGCGGCTTTTGTAAAATTCGGATAGGGTAAGTAAGCCGAATTCGTCCATTCCCAACGCAGACCGAAATCGAATTTGTCCGATGCGGTTTCCCATTCAAACTCGGTCGGCAGGCGCGCGCCTTTCCATTCGGCAAACGCCGCCGCCTCGTAAAACGAAATGTGGCACACGGGAGCATCCCAATTGACCGGGCGCAGACCGGAAAGCGTAAAACTAAACCATTCGCCGTCTTTTTCGTGCCAGTAAAGCGGCGAATTGACCGCGTTTTGACCCACCCAATCCCAGCCTTCGGAATGCCACAGATTGAAATTTTTGTAGCCGCCGTCCTCGATAAATTCGAGATATTCGGCATTCGTTACCAAAGACTCTCGAATCGAGAAATTTTGGAGAAAAACTTTGTGCCGACCGAGCTCGTTGTCGAAACAAAATCCGTCGCCGCCTTCGAAACCGATCTCGTAAATTCCTTCTTCGATTTCGGCAAATCCGGTGTTCGGCATTTCGCAGATTTCTTCAACGGCGTAATTTTCACGATAGACGGGAAAAAGCGGGTTGCGGCTCAGGGTAAATTTCAGATCCGTCAGAAAAAGTTCCTGATGCTGCTGCTCGTGATTCAAACCCAAAACGACCAACTCTTTCAATTCGCCGGACAATTCTTGTGCGAGAAGTTCACACATTTTTTCGTCAACGAATTTTCGATAGGCGAAAACTTCCTTGACGGTCGGGCGCGACAGATCGCCGCGATTATCGCGCCGCGTGCGGTCGCCGATCGAATTGTAGTAACTGTTGAAAAGAAAGCCGAAATTCGGGTCGAAAACTTTATAATCCGGGGCAAACTTCTTCAAGATCATTTCCTCGAAAAACCACGTCGTGTGCGCGATGTTCCACTTCGGCGGCGAAACGTCAACGCTCGGCTGCGGGATGTAATCTTCGGTTTCGAGCGGCGCGCAGAGTTCTACGGTGCGTACGCGGACTTCCTTAAAGTATTGCAGTAAATCGGTTTCTGCTTTTTGCTGGTTGACGGCTTGCATATCTTTATTAAAACAAATTTTCGCCCGTAAGACAAAATTTTTCCGAAAATTTTTTGTTAAATTTCGCAAGCTTCGCGATTTATTCGGCGGCGTTGACGCTCGAAAGTTTTTTGAGCGATTCTTTGCAGATCTCCGCCAGATAGTAATCCTTGGAATTTAAGTTGTTTTGGAGAATTGAAACAGCCGAAGCGTCGCCGAGCGCGCCGAGCGCGAAAGCCGCCTCGCGTTTTGCGTCGTCGGATTCTTTCGGGTTCTGCAAAACCTGGGTCAGAACCGGAAGGACGGCGCGAAATTGTGAGAATTTTACGGCGAGATTTTGATATTTTTCAATTGTGAAGAATTTGAACTTTTCGGGCAGAAAGCTTTCGGGCGTGACGGTGTAAGATTCTTTGATCTGAATGATTTGCGCGATCTGACCGATCGAACGCGCCGCGCTTCGGCGCAAAAAATCGTTATCGTCTTTTGGTTTCTGCCGTAAGATCTCCGACAAAGCGTCGATCGCCGAAGCGTCGCCGATTTCGCCGAGAGCGACGATGCCGGCATTTTTGACTTCGATCGATTTTTCTTTTTTGTTTTGAAAGGTTTGAATCAGCGGCGCAATTGCCGCAGAGTTTTGGATTTTCCCGAGCGCATAAGCCGTTTCGCGCCGGACGATTTCGGATTTATCCGATAAATTCGGGATGAGCGCGCCAAATGCTTCCGTTTTCGGCAAATAAATGACCGAAAAAGCGGCGGTCGCACGGACGATTTCGTCCGAATCTTTGAGCGCGGGAAGCGCAATTCTCGATGCTTCTTCCGATTGGCGATTGCGGATTTCAAAAAGGGCGCTGCGTTTTTGTTCGGAATTTCCCGAGCGGATCTGCTGCGTCAAAGTTTCGTTCGTTTGCGCAAAAACATTGCCCGCAAAGCCGCAAAGTGCGCAAAGAAGGACAAGCAAGCGTGAAACGGCTCGAAAATTCATAATTTGAAATTCGTCATTCGTAATTGAATTTGTCACACGGCGCGTTGGACGTTTTGACGGCGAACCCGTTCCCATTCAAAGACTTGCCGCGCACGTTTATTTTCGTAAGCGTCCGACAAAGAGACGATCAGATCATCGTTAGGCAAATTTTCTTTTGATTTGGGTTTGCGGGTGGAAAGAAGTTCGGAAATGTAATCTAAGACCTCTACGGTTTCGTTTTCGTTTAATTTATCTATTTCGCTGGCGACATTTCTATTTTTTCGGTTGACCATCTCCGTTTCCTCCTTTTGCTCGGGGGCAGACGGTCAAGCGCAACTCATATCTTCAAGTTTTGACCGTCGGCGTAGATTTTTTGTTCATCTTTAAACTTAAAATTTGTAAAACTCCTAACCTCTAAAGGTTTTAACAGAATATCACAAGATTTATTCGAGGGCAAAATTTAAGATATAAAACGTTTATTTTGATTCGCCAATTGGTTTATTTCTTCAACAATCGGATGCTCAAAAAAGGTCACTGAGCGGAATGTCGGAACGAAAGATATTTTGTTTCCAAAAAAAGTAGGTTCGGTAAACTCAACAAAAACAGTTCCCGGATTTCCGCGAAGGAAAAAGTTTTGGCGGGCGGCTTTTATTTTTTCAAATGGCACAAGTGTCGAAGTCTTTCTGACGAAGAAATTAGCTTCTGTAATAATCAATCCCTCGTCGTCAATTTCGACTTTTTTCCAACTGAGTGCCAGACGAATAAACAGAAAAGTCATAAATATTATGGCAGGAATTCCAAAAATATATGCGAATATCTGAAATTGGGTCATTTCCCGAAAATCCTTCAGCTTCTCTATGAATGTGAAAATCGTAGTAGTTACGAGGATTCCAATAAATAAAAGAAAAGTTGCTTTATAGAAGGGCAGCGCCCCTGAAGAAATTTCACGACGCATAATTTTATTGGACAGAATAGAACATTTTGGATAAAATCCCAATATGACTTGTTACCGAAACAATCTCGCCCTTAGATAGCCGCTCGTTGAAACTTTGACGACGCGGCGCCGCTACGCAATTAAAAATTCAAAATTAAAAATTCGAAAAGTGGATAGATTTTTGTTTATTCGCTAAACTTACTTTTTTTGTTCAAACCAAAAGTCTTTGGACTTATGGCTTTGGACTTTGGACTAAATTTTATGGACGAGAAATATTTTGCAAAAAAGATAGAAGATAAATGGCAGACGCGGTGGCGAGAAACGGGCGCGTTTGAAGTTGAAAGGGACGACGCGAAACCGAAGTTTTATCAACTGGAAATGCTGCCGTATCCGTCGGGCAATCTGCATATGGGGCATGTGCGGAATTATTCGGTCGGCGACGCGTTGGCTTGGTATAAACGTTTGAAGGGTTTCAATGTTCTGCACCCGATCGGCTGGGACAGTTTCGGGCAGCCGGCGGAAGACGCGGCGATCAAACGCGGCGTGAATCCGCGCGATTGGACCGAACAGAACATCAACCATATGCGCAAACAGCTGCAGAATTTGGGTTTGAGCTACGATTGGCGGCGCGAAATGGCGGCGCATCGTCCCGATTATTACAAGTTCGACCAGTGGTTTTTCCTCAAAATGTATGAAATGGGCTTGGCGTATAAAAAGAAAACGCAGGTCAACTGGTGCGACAACGATAAGGCGGTTTTGTCGAATGAACAAGCTTCGGGGGGGTTGTGCTGGCGTTGCGGTCATCCCGTGACGAAGAAGGATTTGGAGCAATGGTTTTTGAAAACCACCGCTTACGCCGACCAGTTATTGGACGATATGGCGGAAATCGAAGCGGGCTGGGCGGAAAAGGTCTTGAAACGCCAGCGCGATTGGATCGGACGCTCGGAAGGCGCGTTCGTCGAATTCGGAATTCGGAATTCGGATTTGGGATTGAAAGATAAGACAAATCCGCAATCGCAAATCGCAAATCCCAAATCGGTGCGTGTGTTTACAACGCGGATCGACACGATCTACGGCGCGAACGCGATTGTCGTCGCGGCGGAACACCCGATCGTCGAGGCAAATTTTGCGCATTTTTCGGATGAGACGCGCATCGTTATCGAAAAGATCAAAGCCGATAAGTTGAAGGTCACCGACCACGAAGCGGAAGTCGAGAAAGAAGGCGTCGACACGGGCTTGAAGGCGATCAATCCGTTTTCCGGCGAAGAATTGCCGGTCTGGGTCGGCAATTACGTGATGATCGAATACGGCACGGGCGCGGTGATGAGCGTTCCGGCGCACGACGAGCGCGATTTCGAGTTCGCGAAGAAATACGGTTTGCCGATTCGCCAGGTCATTTCCGAGCCGCATCTCGTGCATGAACACAGCACAATGCAGGCGCTCGCCTTGGAACAAGCGTTTTCGGATTACGGCGTGCTGGTTCATTCGGATTATTGGAACGGAAAAACGAGCGAAAATGCGAAAAAGGAAATGACCGAATACGCGGTCAAACACGGTTTCGGCGAAGCGGCGACGACCTATCGTCTGCGCGATTGGGGAATTTCGCGCCAGCGTTTCTGGGGCGCGCCGATTCCGATCGTATATTGCGAAAAGTGCGGCGTTGTTCCCGAAAAGTTTGAAAATCTGCCGATCGAACTGCCCGCACAAATGGTCTTAAATGATGAAATCGAAGGAACTTCGCCGCTCGCGAAAGATGAAGATTTCGTCAACACGGTGTGTCCCGATTGCGGTGAACCGGCAACGCGCGAAACCGACACGATGGATACGTTTGTCGACTCGTGCTGGTATTATTTTCGTTATACCGACCCGAAAAATCCGGAAATGCCTTTTTCGCCGGAAATTGCGGCGTACTGGACTCCGGTCGATCAATATATCGGCGGCGACGACCATGCCGTAATGCACTTGATCTACACGCGTTTCTGGACAAAAGTGATGCGCGACATCGGTTTGGTCAAATTCGACGAACCCGTCAAAAGACTGCTCACGCAAGGGATGGTCGTCGGCGAAACGTTTTTTGACGAGATTCCGAATCCCGACGAACCCGAAGGCAAAGGCAAACGCATCTATTTTCCGCCTTCGAGCGTGACGGTCGAACGCGATGCGAAAGGCAAAATCATCGCGGCAAAATCGGCGGACGGCAAAATGCTGAAATCGGCGATCGAAAGAATGTCGAAATCGAAAGGGAACGGCGTTGACCCCGACGAAATGGTCGAGATCTACGGCGCCGACGCGGCACGAATTTTCGTTCTGTTTGCCGCGCCGGTCGAAAACGAGCTCGTCTGGAACGAAGCGGGAATCGAAGGTGCAACTCGATTTTTACAGCGAGTTTGGCGGTTTGTTTATAAATGGCAGTCAGCCGTCAGCCGTCAGCCGTCACCAATCAGTAACGAAGAATTTTCCGCCGATGCGCGAAAACTCAGGCAGAAAACGCATCAGACGATCAAACGCATCGGGGAGAATTTTGAATCTTTGCAGTTTAATACGCCGGTTGCCGCGCTGATGGAACTCTCGAACGCGATCTACGATTTCAAGGTCGAACCCGAGTCGGCGAGCGATGCGGACATTTTTGCGATTCGTGAAGCGGCGGAAGCGTTGATCTTGATGCTCGCGCCTTTTGCTCCGCATACGGCTGAAGAACTGTATGCGCAGATTGCGGGCAACGATCGAGGAATTTTGGCGAACGGCGCACGTTTTCCCGAATACCGCGAAGAACTGGCGCG
>DATLOR010000067.1:0-3119 GCA_035536135.1 Pyrinomonadaceae bacterium
CAAATATATGTAGCGAAATGTCCTGCCTTCTAATTTTCACCCTCGCCATAATACCAAAAATTACTCATTTAGCCTGTCTTATTCAAAATCCCGCGAACCGGAGCACAGGGAACAATATTCGCTATACACCCGATTAGGTATTTGTTTTTCGGCTTGTGAACCATTTACCTTAACCAAAGTTGAATGCGCAATTTCGCCTTACGAATTCCCAATCCGTTAAATCACATCTGATTTACGGCAACTAATTTTAAAACATTATCGCAAACAAAATATATCTTTTGAAATTAACAGCCGGAAATAGAATTATTCTCCGTGCGAAATGCCTGTTAATAAAGATATTTAAAACTTAGGACTTTTTCGCCAAGCCGCTCCGGGCAACACCGAAAAGAACGAACATGAGGGTTGATTACATTATGATAAGAATAAAAGAGATTTTAAGAACCGCTTCGGGTTTAGTTGGAATGTTTTTCCTGCTGGGCATTATCAGCGCGCAGGCGGCAAATCTGACGGTCACGACGACCGCCGATTCCGGCTTCGGCAGTTTGCGTCAGGCGATCATTGACGCAACGACCAATGCCGCCGCGAACATCGTCAGTTTCAACGTCCCGCTGACCGACCCGGGATACAGCGCGGCACAGAACAACTTCACAATTAATCTGTTAACTCCTTTGCCGGACATTCCGTTGGCGGCTCTGACCATTAACAATAATCAGCCGCAGGGCATTACCCTCAACGGCAACGGCAGTTTCCGCATCTTGACGCTCGTCAACAGCGCGGTTCTGACGATCACCAACCTGACGATCAGTCACGGTTTCAGCAACAACGGTCTGGGCGGCGGAATTTTTATGGGCAACAGCAGTACGCTAAACCTCAACAGAACGACCGTTACCAACAATACCGCCACCGCGAACGGCGGCGGTATTTATATGAGCAACAGCGGTACGCTTTCGCTCACCAACTCGACCGTCAGCGGCAACACCGCCATCAACGGGGGCGGAATTTACATCTTCGACAGCGGCACACTCAATCTTAACGCGAGCACCATTAACGCCAACATCGCCGGTAACGGCGGCAACGGCGGCGGCGTCTTTAACGGCACGAGCGGAACGATCAATGCCGTGAACAGCACGATTGACGGCAATTCGGCGGGCATCAGCGGCGGCGGAATTTACAACACCGCGACAATTACCCTGACAAATAATACCGTCAGCAGCAACACGGCGGCAGTTAGCGGCGGCGGCATCTACAACAATTTTGTCGCCACCCTGAACAATAATCTCGTCGCCTTGAACACGGCTCCCGACGGGAAAGACCTGCTCGGACGCGGAAGTCTCGGTCAGGCGTATAGCGGCAGTTACAATCTAGTCGGGAACGCTGACGGCAGCGAAGGATTAGGCGCGACCACCAATCAGCTCGGCTCAACCTTGACTCCGATCGACCCGCGCATCGGAGCTTTAAGAAATAACGGCGGCGTGACCCTGACGCGGGCAGTGCTCACGCGCAGTCCGGCAATTGATAGAGGCAACAGCCCCGGTATTATCACCGACCAGCGCGGCGAAGTTCGCCCGTATGATAATCTGCTGATTCCCAACGCGGCGAGCGGCGACGGCGCAGACATCGGCGCATTTGAACGAACGTTTGCACCGACCCAATTTGATTTTGACGCGGACGGGAAAGCGGACATCGCGATCTTTCGCCCGAGCGCCGGCGAATGGTGGATCAATCACAGTTCTTCGGGACAAACCGTCGCCGCACAATTCGGGAACTCGACCGATCAACCCGTTCCGGCTGATTTTACCGGCGACGGGCGTGCCGACATTGCTTTCTGGCGACCCTCAACCGGCGAGTGGTTTATTTTAAGAAGTGAAGACAGTTCATTCCTTTCATTTCCGTTCGGCAAAACGGGCGATGTCCCGGTCGTCGGCGACTTTGACGGCGACGGCAAATCCGACGCAGGTGTGTTTCGTCCGACGAGTAATGAATGGTTCATCCAGAAGTCCTCGGGCGGAACGCTGATCACGACTTTCGGCACCGCAGGCGACGTTCCCGTTGTCGGCGATTACGACGGCGACTTCCAAACGGATATTGCGATCTATCGTCCGTCAAGCGGTCAATGGTGGATCCAGCGAAGCAGTGACAATAGCGTCATCGCAGCGACTTTCGGCATATCAACGGACAAACCCGTCCAGGGGGATTATTCGGGCGACGGCAAAACGGATATCGCTGTTTGGCGACCTTCGACCGGCGAATGGTTTATCCTGCGTTCGCAAGATAATTCGTTTTACTCGGTTCCGTTCGGTGCGTCAGGCGACCTGCCGGTAGCGGGGGATTATGACGGCGACGGCAAATTCGACCCCGCCATTTTCCGGCCTTCATCGAACGAGTGGTATCTCAACCGTTCAACCGCCGGAATCTTGATCACCCAATTCGGCGCTGGCGGCGACCAACCGATTCCCAACGTTTTCGTACCGTAGGAATCGCAAAAGGGTTTCAATCAAGGAAAAGGCTTCGTTCACATTGAACGAAGCCTTTTTATTTTTTATGGAGCGGACAAGCGAAAAAGTTTGGCGGTTTGTGCCTATCGACGCGGGTTTAAAGCTGATTGCCGGGGGGGTCGTTATTCGATAACAAATTACTCGTCGTTAAATTTTCGCTGTTTGATTTTATTCGTATCTCTTTTTTCGATTTCGACCAGATTCCGCGTGGTGTTTTCAACGACCGAAAGATGATGAAAAGGCGGCTGATTGGGGGTAAAAAGATTTTGCGGTTCGGGATTTCCGCTTAATTCGTCATCGGATTTTCCGGAAATATCTTTCGCGGGCTGCGCGGCTTTGGGAGCTCTCGAAACGGTAAAAAACAGACCATTGATGACAATCCCTATGCCGATCATAAAAACCAGCAGGCTCGGTCCGATAAGTCCGAAAAATTTCTCGTCGCTCAGACTGATCACCAGAACCAGCAGAATCAGACCGAACCCGACCGAAGCAGTGATCGTCCCTCCGCGCAAACGGCGCAGACGCTGTTCTTCAACCTGTTTTTGCTCGCGTAAACCGCGTTCCTGCGGCGATTCGAAAAGTTTCTCGACTTCCGGCAAAATCGCACCGACCTGCCACCATTCG
>DATLOR010000068.1:0-3270 GCA_035536135.1 Pyrinomonadaceae bacterium
AAGCGCGGAAATGACCGAAATGCTCGACCATATTTTCAAACAAAAAGACATCACGCCGCAGGAATTTGAAACCGAACAGTAGTTCTTAAGGTAAAAAGTAAAAAGTAAAAAGTAAAAATTTTCGAGGTGAGAATTTTTACTTTTTACTTTTTACTTTTTACCTGCGTTCTTGCTTTCTTTTTCCGTTCGCGGTTTGTTATAATCACAAACAGGCGGAAGAACTTTTACTGCAAAGTTCGTGACCGAACGACACAATAATTGAGCCAACACTAATTGAACGGGAAGCTAATGCCGATATTCAGTGCTATCTTTCAAAGTTAAAGATGTGCCGGAGAATACGGCTCTGATGCAGGGATTAAATTTCTTGCAGAAAGCATCCCACTTGTTGAAATACAGGTTCAATTTTTGCGTTTGAACGGCTATTGCGGTTCTCTTCTGCTAATTAAAGTTTAGATAACAATTTATTTTCATCATTCACCGCCTCAAACCGAAGGTTTCAAAAGTGCTGAATGATGAAAATATTTTTTTGTCAGAAAATCACTATCCAACCTTGATCTGCGATAAATAACAAAATAGACCTTGTCGGATTCGTTTCAACTTCTTTATCATAAAACTGTGAATATATTAATGATAGCAGATGTCGTCGCACGTCCGGGCAGACGCGCTGTGCTCGATAAAATTCAGAATTTGCGCGAGCAGTACAAAATCGATATCGCGACGATGAACGCCGAAAATGTCGCGGGCGGTTTTTCCATCACCCCGGCAATCGCCGACGAACTGTTTGAAAGCGGGATCGATTTAATGACCTCGGGCAATCATATCTTCGATAAACAGGAAATTCTTCCCTATCTCGATAAAAACCCGAAACTTCTTCGTCCCGCCAATTATCCGCCGACTTCGCCAGGTCGTGGTCTGTTTGTCGGCGAAATAAACGGATTTAAGATCGCCGTCCTCAATCTTCTCGGCAGAGTTTTTATGCCGCCGATCGACGACCCGTTCCGCACCGCCGAGAATTGCGTCCGCGCCATTCCCGACGATGTAAAAGTGCGTCTGGTTGATATGCACTGCGAAGCGACGAGCGAAAAATATGCGATGGGCTGGTTTCTAAACGGCAGAGTTTCGGCGGTGGTCGGCTCGCACACGCACGTTCAGACGGCGGATGAAAGGATTCTCGACGGCGGAACGGCTTATATCACCGACATCGGAATGACCGGAAGCTACGCGGGCGTGATCGGAATGGAAAAATCCGCCGTGATCGAGCGGTTTACGAAAGTTCCCGCGCCGCGTGCCGAACATTCGAAAGGCGATGTCTGGATTTGCGCGGTGGTCATCGAAGTTAACGAAGCGACGGGCAAAGCAACAAAAATCGAACGATTAAAAGTTGAACATTCCTTCAATTAATATGGCAAAGCTGTGGCAGTTACCTCGTCAAAAATTCACATTTTAGGAGGTAAAAAAATGTCAATTTCAATTTTAGTCAACAACGCAGCAATTCCCGACAGCGAATTTCGTCCGAAAGCGCAGAGATGTTTGAATTTGCTGAAAAGTAAAGCAAATCAATATTATATCTGGCTTTTAAAATACAATCTTTCGATTCGTCCGGCGGCACGCAGCGGCGCAAATTTTGCGGATGCGGCGATCGACATCGCCCGCACGACGTTTGACGCTTCGGACACCTGGCTGGCAAGCGTTTTTATTCACGAAGCGATTCATTTCTGGCAGTACCGCGCCGGACATTATCAAGCCGGAACGGTTGCCGAACAGGAAGCTAACCGTTATCAGCTCGGTGTTTTACAGCTCGTCGAAGCGCCGCAGGGCGAAATAACACATATGCTTAGCCAAACCGGCGGACACGCCGACCTGAACGGCGACGGCGTTTACGATTGGCAGGATTACCAGATGAGAAACTATTAATGTGAAAAGGTGAAAAAGCAGAAAAGTGAAAAAGTTTTTAACTCATTATGAGACAAAACTTTTTCACTTTTCTGCTTTTTCACCTTTAAACTTTATGAATCTTTTTCCAATTCCTTTCTGATCTCTTCTTCCATGCGCGCCGATTCGAGCGCAAGCGGCAATTCGGCAGTGCGTGCCGAAAGTTTTTTCAGCGCGAGATCGGTTTCCGAAAAATTTGTCCCGTGCCGGGCGGCTTTTTCGATCTGGTGCATCCGGTTTTCGGCTTCGACGCGCATCGATTCGGCTTCTTTCTGAATGGTTGTGAGTTTTTCAAAATCCTTTCCTAATTCTTCCTGAAACGTCGCCGAATTTTCCGTCTTTGCATATTTCAATTTATTCTGCTGCCGTTTGATTAAAGACAGCTCCTGCTTGGCTGATTTTTGAATCCGCGTGGCGGTCAGACGCGCCGCCAGCGAATCGCGGAAAGCATCGCCGAGAAGCAGATTTCTTGCTTCGACTTCCTGCAAAGAGCGTTTTTCGGCGGCAGTTAATTCGTGCTTAAACCATTCAACCTCTTCGGCTTTTATGCCGTCAACCGCCAATCTTTCGCGGACGTCAGCAAGCCACCGCGAACGATAAAACATCAAGCCGCCGGAAATTCCCAAACCGACTACAAAACCGCCGATAAACGAAGCAATGGTTAAAAATAACCAGACCGCGGCGGTCGTGGTCTCAGTTGTCAGCAGAAAAAATATAAAAGAAATCAGTCCGGGAATTATTGATAAGATAAAAGGCAAACTCCAGGCGCCGATTTTAAGGAGTTTATCCTTCGCAATATCTTTTCGCGTGATCTCGTATCCGGGCTGTAATTCTTTCATCTGTATCGCTTTACTCTACCGACTGTGCAAACTTTATTCAACCTTACGGCATCAAAAACTTAGCTTTTACAACAATTTCGTATTATCATTGAATTTGCACTCTTTAAGCAATTTACTTGAGCCGGAAATCTATGTTTTTTAGCCAATTTTCAAAATTAACCGCCGCTTTATTATTTATCAGCATTATTTCTTCCTTTTCCTTCGCACAGGACGATAAAGATAAAAACAAGAAGCAAAAGAAGGATAATCAGCCGAAAGTGCGCACGATGACCATTCCGATCTCGATTTTTACAAAACAGGAATTGAAGGAAAATCAAGCGGGTGAATTTATCGAAGCGGGCGAAATCATTGTCAAGGAAGACAACGAGCAGCAGACGATCCTTTCGATCCGGAGCGTCACGAATACGCCCTTGCACATTGCGGTTTTGATCCAGGATAATCTCTCGGCAAACATTAATTTACAGCTTGAAGAAATCAGGAATTTCGTCAAAAAACTCCC
>DATLOR010000069.1:0-15533 GCA_035536135.1 Pyrinomonadaceae bacterium
CGGTCACCTCCTCCGAAATAGATTCTGAGCGATGTGTATGGAAGATTGGCATGATAGTCCTGCGGAACGCCGACCGAGAGCGGTTGGATGCGTTCGTTGTAGCCGATGTATTGATAGCCGATATTCCATTCGATATTTCTCGTCAAACGCATCGCCAAACGCGATTCGATGGTCGAGAGCTTGAACGGATACGAGGTTACCAACTGCGGCAGAACCGAAAGCCGGCTGCCCTGACCGAGATCTTCGTTGCGGTTGAAGCTCGCGTAAAACGTCACGCGTTTGAAGGGCTGCGCCGTGATGTTGATAAATCCGTAATGATCGCGCATAAAGAACTGGCTTCTGCCGCGCACGAGCGTTCCGGTGTTGATGACGATATCGGTTTCGCTGACGAGGCGCTGGAAGGTGTAGCCGGCGCTCAGCGATAATCTTGAGATCGGCGACCAGTCGACGAATGCCGAAAAGTTGCGGCTTTTCGTGTTGGCGATAAAATCTCCTGCCGGATAACCTCCCGGCGGCGCGGTCGAAGTCGATGGATTTTCGTTGTCTTTGGTAATTCCCGAAAGATTGAGCGCGAAACTCTTGAAGCTCCAACGGCTCCGGACACGCAGATTCGTAAATTTGTAATTCGCGAGCCGCGTAAAAGCGTTATCGGCATCGCCGCGTTCGACATCGGCAAAGACGACCCAATTCTTCATCGGTTTGACTTTGAATCCGGCGATGAATGTATTCGTCTGATTATTCTCTTCTTCGTCGATCAGGGTGATCGTCGGCGTTGTTGCGGGCGGCAGGGTTTGGGTAAAGCCCGTCAGCTCGATCCGTCTTTTCGTATAGCGGTAACCGACGTGAAAACCGAAACGGTCGCTCACCTGAAAGTCGGCTTCGAGCAAATTTACAAGCCGATGAAAGCCCGTCACGCGGTCATAGAGCGTGTTTGTAAAAGCAGGATTACGTGCTCCGCCGGCGGCGGTTCGCGTGTAAAGCGCTTCGGCAAAACGGTTGTCGCCGCTGATGTCGAAGGTATCGTATGTAAAAGAGTCGGAAATCCTGAACCTGCTCGTGACGGCATAGGTGATGCCGAGATCGGCTCTCGTTTGCGGACGGCGCGACTTGCCTTCGATATTGAACCGGTCGAGATCGACGATATTGTTCGAATTGTCGCGACCCGTAATGGTTTCGATAAATCCGAAATTACGGTCGGTGATCGAATGAGTGACCCGCGCCGTGAAATCCAGTTTTTTGGCAAACGTGCGCTGAACGTTGAACATCGCGTAGTGCGTGTCGCCCCTGATCGGATAAGACCGCTCGAAGGTCGAAATGACGGTCGTGTTGGTCGTGTTGTAGCCCGGATTCCCGAAAGTCGAATAATATGTCTTGTCTCTGAAATGACGGTAGCCGTATGAAAAAGACAGGTTAAAACCGAACAGGCTTGAATCGATGCCCGCACGCAGATCGGTCGAGCCGCTGTCGACTTTTGACGTCACCGGAAACTCGTCGCTGTAGGCGCGCGACGTGATGCTGCCCGTACCGTCGGATTTGTTGAATCCGGCGCCGAGACGGATTTTGAGCTTGTCGCTTTTCGGATAGAGCGTCAGATCGAAATCACCGAAGTTATGCCGGATGTCGGCGGTATGCCCGTTGCGGGCGTGATTGTTCAGGTTGTTGAAATAAACGACCTGCCGGATGTTCGAATCGAAACGGTAAAATCCGACCCGTTCGACACTGATCCGCGTAAAGCCCGACGGGTCGGCATTCCAACCCGAAGAAGTGACGAGCATTGAATCGATATATTTTGATTTGCCCGATTTGTTTTCCAGCAAAAAACTGGAATCGAACAAGCGAAAGCCGGGACGATAATTAAAATCACTGCGATATTTGTTATCGTTGCCGTTGACGCTCACGCCGCGCACGCCCATTTCAAAACTGGAAGTAACGTCATAACCCAGAAATGTAATCGCTTCGTGTGACGACGCGGGCGTCGGCGTTGGAGTTTGCGCCTGCGCGGCTAATGCCGCCAAGAGCAAACTTGCCGCCGCGAAAAATAAGAGGAACGAGATATTAATTTTTATCCGGCTTTTTCCTCTCTGGTTAAATTTGTCAGCCATTTTTTTATCCTCCTCCTATTATCTGAAGAAAACGTTGCTCGTGTTCGAGCCGTGAATTGCCGAATGGCAAACCGTGCAGTTCTGCGAACGGATCGATGTCTGCGTATGCGGTCCGCCGGTCGGTCCATCCGAAAGCTGATCGGTAATGCCGCTGTGGCATTCCAGACAAAGCTGCCGGACTTGCGGGCGTTTGAGCATCTTCGGATTTGCCGAACCGTGCGGCGTATGACACGACGAACAGCCTTCGACCTTGAGCGGTGCGTGTTCAAAGACGAACGGACCTTGTTTGTCCGCGTGACATTTGACACAAGCCGCGTCCGCGCCGAAGGTCAGTTTTGTTTGTTTCTGTTCAAAACCGCCGTGCGCGTTATGACAGTCGCTGCACTTCATCGCGCCTTCGAGAACTTTATGATGGTTCGGTTTGCTGAATTGCGCTTTCGTTTCCGAATGACAGCTGATACACAGCTGCGGTTCGCTTTTCTTAAGCATCGCGAACGTCGCTTCGCTCGGCGTGTCTTTGGTCGTTTCGCCCGGTCTGACAATCGAGCCGGGTTTGAATGATGCGAGCTGCGGACCGTGTGCCGTGTGGCAGTCCGTACAGCCGACATCGTTGCGCCAATGCTCGCCGCGCCGGAAATTGTTATGACTTTCCTTGCCCGCGTGACACGCGAGACAGGTTTCCGAGATTTCCTTCGAATTTTTGTTTTTAAATGAAATTATTTTTGTTTTGTCGCCGCTTCCTTCGACGTGTTGCTTGCCCGGACCGTGACACGATTCGCAGCCCCGCACTTTGTCCTTCCAGTTTTCGAGATTTGAAAGTTTGGAGTGTTTGGTGCTTGAAAACTGTTTAAACTGGTCTTCGTGACACGCCTGACAAGTTTCGCTTCCGACGTAATCGGCTTTATCCTTATCGTCCGGCACGACGGTCAATGCTTCGACCGTTTTACCGCCGCCGATCCCGAACATTTTCGAATACATTCCGGATGCCAGCCAGACCGCGAAAAAAAGTGTAAATGCCCCAAGCAACACCACTTTGATATATTTTGTTGAAGCCATCATTATTGCCTCCTTTGTGCCTTTCCTGTTGTATAGCTTGATTATTTAAATTAAAGACACTATTTGTGCTGATTTAATTCTAATTTCCCCTGGCTTAAGTGTCTGTGAGCAGTATCACCGCAAATTGTGATTCTCATCACAAAAACGAAGATTTTATTGAGGTTTTGACTATTGATTGGCGAACAGTTGATAAACTTTTTGAAGATTTGCGCCGAGCATCTGGAGTAATCGGAAACAGGTTCCCGGTTCGTTTTGGAGAAAGCGGATAAAATCTTCGCGCCCGATGCATTCAAAACGACACGGCGAAACGGCTTTGACGGTTATTTCGTAGGGCAGATCGGTGATCGCTTCGGTCAAACCCAAAATTTCCGCTCGTTTGACCGGACGAACAAAGACGGCGTTGTAGATAATTTGCGCTTCGCCTTTGATCAGAAAATAGATACAGCACGGCATTTGTCCGCTGGAAAAGATCAATTCATTTTCGGCGAATTGTTTTGTTTGTTTGACGGCGAGCAGAGAATCCAGAGTTTCGGGCGATGACCCGTAAAACAAATCATCGGCGAGAAACGCATTGCCGAAAAAACCTTCGGGATTTGCTTGATGTTCGTTAAGCATAAATTGCCTTATTTTTTGTCAGGCAATTTATAATCTCACTTTTGAAAGCGCGAAATTAGGACGCGCGTCACAGGGAAAAGTGATAAACATCACAAATTTATGGATTTTGGGTTAGATACCGACAATCATTTCGAGTCTTTTCTTATCGTGAATAACCAGATCCGAACCTTTCAGCGTGATCAGGTTTCTTTCCCGGAAAGTTTTTAAAAGTCTCGAAACGGTTTCGCGCGAGGTGCCGATCATTTCGGCAATTTCTTCGTGCGTGTAGGAAATTTTCATCCGAACGCTGCCGTTGCCGTGATGGTTTCCGTTGCCGTTCGAATTGCACCAGCCGAGAAAAAGTTTGGCGAGCTTGTCGGCGACCGAGCTCGATAGTCCGAGCGAACAGATTTGCAGATGCGCGGTTTGATAATTTTGGCTGAGCTGCCGGACCGCGCTCAGACAGGCATCCGTATTTTGCTGGAGAAACCGCAGAAAATCGGCTTTTCTGACGAAACTTACCTGGCACGGCTCCAGAACTTCCGCTGTTGCCTCATACGCCGAATCGGAAACGACCGCGCTCAAACCCAAAACTTCGCCCGCTTCGGCGATTTGCAGAATGATCACTTTGCCTTCGCGCGAACAGGTCGAGAGTTTGACGCGTCCGCGGCATAAAATATACACGCCGTTCGACGCCTGTCCTTCGATAAAAAGCACCGAACCGCGCGGATAAACATTGGATATTTTCAGCGATTCGAGATTTTGCAGCGTCGATTCCTGCAAATCGCAGAAAAAGCCTCTCAGGGCGACTTCGCAGTCGCCGCAGTTATGCTGAATTTTTAAATTATTGAGAACTTTCATAGTTCATTTCTGTCATCAAGCCGGTATGATTGATGCCTCCTCCAAAACCATTTTCGCCACTTGCGGAACGACCGGCAGTAATTCGTTCGAAAGCCCGGTTTTCAGATCCTGAAGCGGCGGAATCGAAACCGCAAAAAGCGTCACGTCGGGCGTGTCGCCGAGCAGATAAAAAGTATCGAGCAAATCTTTTAAGCCGATGTCGTGCGCCGTCAGAGTGCGCGGGTAATCGGTCGAAAAACGCGGACGAAGACGGCGCACTGTCCCCGTCTTCGCGCCGTCGATCGTCGCGTCGATCAGGATGACCCGTTCGGCGTTTTGCATTGGTTCGAGCAGAACAAAACCGCCTGTTCCGCCGTCGAGACACTCGACGGATTCGGGCAGAACAGTTTTCTCCAAAGCGCGAACAACCGCAACGCCGATGCCTTCGTCACCCATTAAGATATTGCCGATCCCGAGGATCAGCACCTTTGATTTATTACTTTTCAAGTTCATCATCTCTTTCAAATTTCCAACCGCCGAAAATCGAAGTCATCGTCCCTCTGCCTTCAACGTAATCGTGATAAACCGACAGGTAAACGTGGATTATCGTAAAAACGACAAAAGCCCACATCAGAACGTGATGCCATTGCCGTGCGCTTGCGTCGCCGCCGAGAAGCGGAACCGCCCACGCAAAAAGCTGCGGAAAAAACGAATTGCTCATCCCGGAATACAAAGCGAAACCCGTGATGATCTGAAACAAAGCGACCAGAAACAAACCGAAATAGGTAATTGCCGCGAGCGCGTTGTGTCCCGCCTCGATCTTTCCGCGTAAGTTTATTTGAAAAATATCCGTCTTTAAAACTTCCCAGATGCCTTTTGCCTGTTCGATCCGGTACGGAACGTAATTGTTCCAGCGAACATAACGGTTACCGACAAAACTCCAGTAAATGCGGAACAAAAGATTAAAAAGAAAAATGTAGGAGAAGGCAAAATGCGTGAACCTGACCCATCCGAACCAGTATTGCTGATAGGCTTCGCTGGAATAAAATATCGCCTGCGGATTGCCGATCAGATAACCCGTCGCGGCTAAAAGCAGGATACAAAGCGCGTTTATCCAGTGAAATAATCTGACGGGAAATTCCCAGACATAAACGCGATGATATGGAATTGTTTGTGCAATCGTTGCCATAAAACACCTCCTTAATTCACCGAGACCTGACTGATTTGTTTGCCGTCAGGGTCGTATAGATGAACTGCACACGCCAGACACGGATCGAATGAATGAATCGTCCGGATAATTTCCAGCGGCTGTTCTTCATTCGCGACCGGCGTGCCGATCAACGCTTCTTCATACGCCGAACGCTTACCGCCGGCGTCGCGCGGACTGGCATTCCAGGTACTCGGGACGACGAGCTGATAATTGTCGATCTTTCGTTCCTTGATGCGAATCCAATGCGCCAACGCGCCGCGCGGAGCTTCCGATAAACCGACGCCTTCGCATTCCGCGTCCCAGGTTTCCGGCTCCCATTTTTCGCGGGTAAAAGTGTTCATATCGCCGCTTTTCAGATTGCCGATCAGCTCATCATAAAACTCCCGCATCCAGCGTACGACAAGGCGCGTTTCGAGTCCGCGCGCCGCCGTTCTGCCAAGCGTCGAAAAGAGCGCAGGCAGCGGAACATCGAGTTTTTTCAACGCTTCGTCAACCACGTCCTTGATTTCCTGATTGCCTTTCGCATAGCCGACCAGAAGACGCGCGAGCGGTCCGACTTCCATCGGATTATCCTTCCAGCGCGGCGTTTTAAGCCACGAATATTTACCGTCCGTGTTGAGATTTTCAAACGGCGGCTGCGGTCCCGTGAAATTAAATTCCGTTTCGCCCTTCCACGGATGAAGTCCAGCCTCATCGCCCGCTTCGTATTTGTACCAGCTGTGCGCGATGTATTCCTTGATCTCTTCCGAGTCGCGCCCGTTAACTTCGTAAACTTTTGACAAATCGCGGTTAAGAATCGCACCGCGCTGGAATTTGAAGAAATCCGGATAACCGTAGCCTTTCGTCGGCAGATCGCCGTACGCCAGATAATTCGGTAAACCGCCGCCGATCGCGCCCCAATCTTTATAAAATCCGGCAATCGCCATCAGATCGGGAATATAAACCTGTTCGACGAAAATCATCGCGTCTTTGATCAGCTTGCCGACGTAATTCAATTTTTCGGTGTTGATCGCGTTGACTTCTTCGAGGTTGAACGAACACGGCACGCCGCCGACGAGATAGTTCGGGTGCGGATTTTTGCCGCCGAAGATCGTGTGGATCTTGACGATTTCTTTTTGCCATTCGAGCGCTTCGAGATAATGCGCAACACCGATCAGATTGATTTCCTTCGGCAATTTGAACGCCGGATGTCCCCAGTAACCGTTCGCGAAAATCCCGAGCTGTCCGCTGTCGACAAACGATTTCAGGCGTTTCTGCAAATCGGAAAAATAACCCGGCGAAGTTTTTGCCCAATTCGACAAAGACTTGGCGATATTCGACGTTTCGACCGGATCGGCGGAAAGCGCGCTGACGACATCCACCCAATCGAGCGCGTGCAGATGATAAAAATGAACGACGTGATCCTGCACAAACTGCGTGCAGAACATGATGTTGCGGACGAGCTCGGCGTTTTTCGGCACGCTGATTTTAATAGCGTCCTCGACCGCACGGACGCTTGCGAGCGCGTGAACCGTCGTGCAGACTCCGCAGACTCTTTCGACAAATGCCCAGGCATCGCGCGGGTCGCGTCCGCGTAAGATCTTTTCGATTCCGCGCACCATCGTTCCCGAACTGAATGCATCCGTTATTTTGCCGTTTTCCACGACCGCTTCGATGCGCAGATGACCTTCGATGCGCGTTACGGGATCAACAACTATTCTTGTCATGATGCGTCACCTCCATTTTTCGGTTCTTCAATTTTCGCGGGTTCTTCCGCCGGCAGTTTTTCCGCCATCGGCTGAACGACAACCGATTCGTCCATATTTTCGCGGATCAATTTATGCTTGCGGATGTTGGACGTGATCGCGTGCAGCGTCACGCCGCCGAGCGTTGCGACTGCCGCCGCCGCGCCGACCTTGTCGGCGGTCGATTCGATTCCGAAGCCCGGAAATCCTTCGAGCTGTGAATAAAATGGTCCGTTGTCCCAGAAACCTTTTTCGCTGCAGCCGATACAGCCGTGACCGGATTGGATCGGATAACTCAGATTGCCGTTCCATTTCGTGACCGAACAGGCGTTATAGGTCGTCGGACCTTTACAGCCCATTTTGTATAGGCAATAGCCTTTGCGGGCGGCTTCGTCGTCCCACGCTTCGACAAAAAGTCCCGCGTCGTAATACGGTCGGCGGTAGCATGTGTCGTGAACGCGGCGCCCGTAAAATTCCTTCGGGCGACCCTGCGCGTCGAGTTCGGGAATTTTGCCGAACAGTAAAACGTGCGTCACGACCGCCGTCATCACTTCCGCGATCGGCGGACAGCCGGGCACGTTGATCACGGGTTTGTTGATCATTTTATGGATCGGTGTCGCCTGGGTCGGATTCGGTTTTGCCGATTGGACGCAGCCGTGCGAAGCGCAGCTGCCCCAGGCGATGACCGCCGCCGCGCCGTCCGCCGCTTCCTGCAGGATCTGCTGGGCGGATTTGCCGCCGATCATACAGCAGTAACCGTCGCCGAGCTGCGGAATCGAGCCTTCGACGAGCAGAATATATTTTCCTTTATTGTTTTTAATCACATCGTCGCGGCATTTTTCGGCTTGATGACCCGCGGCGGCTTGCAATGTTTCGGTGTAATCGAGTGAAAGCGTATCGAAAATTATATCGGCGACGATCGGGTGTGATGAACGGATAAACGATTCCGAACAGCAGGTGCATTCCTGAAAATGCAGCCAGACAACCGGCGGGCGCGCTTTGTTTTCAAAAGCCTCAACCACTTGCGCGATGCCGGAAGCATGTAATCCGGCAGCCGCCGCCGCCAAGCCGCAAAAATACATAAACTCGCGGCGCGAATATCCTTTGGCTTTCATCGCTTGCGCTATCGAAGGGGTGTTTTTTCTCATAATTTTAACCTCCTAACTTCAAGAAAGCTTTGCGGCGAATGGATTTTCTACGCCTTCCCGTCCTTTATCCTTGGTTTCCCTTCGTTTGACGCCTTCTTGAAAAAATGTTTTGAAATAATTTGCGGCGTGATCATAAACTTCCGCCGTTCTCAAATTGTCTGAGAACTTTGACTTTCACCTTTCGCAATCTTTGTTCCATCGATAAATTCGCCGAAAACGGCTAAATATCGGACTTTAAAGGCTGAAATACTGCGAACTATTTCCCGCTCCGGCAAACATTCCGCGAAATCTTTCGCAGTTGAAAATGCTTCGGCGGAAGATTTCGGAAAAACCCGAGCGGCACGGATTTTGACTTATCAGGAAAGTATTGGACACGAGCCGGTCGGCGCGATCACGCCGTGCGGTTTTATGAAATAAGGAAAAAAGGAGGACAATGCAATGCCTTTTACCATTCAACAATTTTTTGAAGTTTTCGAGAGATACAATCAAGCGATCTTTCCGCTGCAGTTCGTGCTGGTTTTGGCGGCTTCGGCGATCGTGATGCTGGTCGTCACGCAAAAGCGGTTTGCCGATGAAATTATTTCGGGGATGCTGGCTTTTTTATGGCTTTGGGCGGGAATCGTATATCATTTGGTTTTTTTCGCGCCGGTCAACTCCGGTGCGTATATTTTCGGCGCATTCTTTATCGCGCAAGGCGTGTTTTTATTCCATCAGGGAATCATCAAAAAACGCTTAAAGTTTCAGCTGAAGCCTGATTTTTACGGTGTTTTGGGAATGGCTTTTATTACTTACGCGGTCGTTCTCTATCCGATCATCGGCGCATTGTCGGGGCATATTTTCCCGTTGTCGCCGACGTTCGGCGCGCCGTGTCCGACGACGATTTTCACGTTCGGTCTATTGATGTGGACGGATGAAAAACTGGCGCGCCCGCTGCTGGTGATTCCGCTTTTATGGGCATTTGTCGGAAGTCTCGCGACGTTCAGTTTCGGCATTGCGGAAGATTTCGGCTTATTGCTGACGGCTCTCAGCGGCACATTTTTCATCCTTCGGCGCGAACTTTTTATCCCTCGGCGCGGATTTTCGCCGAAAAAGAAGGAGATATTTTTATGAACACGAAATTATTAAGAAACACAATGGCAGGTTTGGCGGTCGCGGGCGGTCTCGGCGCGATTGCCGCTTATACATACAAAATTCGCCCGTGGCATCTGCGCTGGGGCGCGACCGACGCGGAACTGACCGAGCGTCTTCCGGGCGATGAGATCAAACCCGACGCGGAAGTTCAGGTGACGCACGCGATCACGATCGACGCGCCTGCCGCCGATGTCTGGAAATGGCTCGTCCAGATCGGACAGGATCGCGGCGGATTTTACAGCTACGACTGGCTCGAAAATGTTTTCGGTCTGCAAATTCACAACACGGATGAGATCAAACCCGACTGGCAGGAATTAAAGGTCGGCGATTTTGTGCGCAGCGCGCATGACGAGTGGCTCGGCGGAAAATTTAAACATAAGGCGGGCTGGTTTGTCGTGCGGATGGACGAAAACCGCGCGCTCGTTTTGCGTGACGAGATCGAACACGGCAGCTGGGCGTTTATCCTAAAACCGGTCAGCGAAACGAAAACGCGGCTGATCATCCGCGCCCGCGGCAGCAAGCCGAAAGAACTTCCCCTGAAATTCTTTCATTACGGCTTTTTCGAACCCGCGCATTTCATCATGGAGCGCAAAATGCTCCTAACCTTAAAGAAACGCGCCGAAGAATTTTCGCTCAACCACACGGACGAATCGGAATTGCAGTTAACGGCGGAAAAAATGGCGGTATAAGCCGGATCAAACGGGAACCGCGCGCATAACGCGAGACAACACGAAATATCAAGCAATTTTTCGTGATATTTCGCGTTTTGCGCGCGGTTAAAATATTGATGCAGTCAAACCGCCGACAAACGCCAAAAGTGCAATGATTAATGATTTTTTTATCGAAATTAAAGCGCTACGGTGTTTGGATCGTATCGTCCGGAGCCTGATTGTATTCGCCGAGGCATTTATCGAGCGGCTCTCCGTTTTTATGGACACAAATACAGAAATCATTACCCGCTTTGGTTCGGCTGCCGTCTTTAAATTGCGGCAAACACATCGCTAAACTGTTGTGCGGCATTACATCGTATAGTTTGGGAACGACGAGCATAAAAAAGAGAACGGCGGCAAAGACTCCGGCAGCGAAAAGCATCGGGAATTTATCATTAAAAAGCTGTTTGAGAAAATGGCGGAAACGCGCATAAAGCAAGCCGATTCCGTGACGCGAAAAAGCGCTGCGCAATCCTCCCTCGATTTCCCCGGTTTGAACATTGCTTTCAGGTGTTAAGTTGTTTGCCGGACGATTGAACGGAAGAATATATTTCCATTTCTCGTAATTCCAGCCGAGCAGGTACAAATTAGCGAGCACCATCAAGGGCGCGGTAAAAAGCGAGCCGTCAAACCGCACCGCAAACGTCAGGATACAAATATTCAGGATGATCGGAAAATAAAGAAATGCGCCGAGCGTGACGGTGCGCGGAATCAGCAGGAGAATCGCCGCCGCGATCTGCACGACGCCGATAAATGTGTAGTAATAACCGGTTGTGTGGAGGGCTTCCAAATAATGACCCATCGGGTGATTGGCGGAAACGCCGCTCGCGAAACGCTCGCCGATGATTTTGACGATTCCCGCCGGAATAAATCCGGCTGCCAGGACGCAGCGATTAAAGATCGAAAATAACCAGAGCCACCTGTTTTGCTTTGCTTGTAAGTGGAGCCGGTCGAGTGTCGAGGCAATACTCATAATTTTTTAGAACGCAGTCGGCGCGAAAAAGGTTTTCGAAATCGCGTGAGCGAGATGGCGGTCAGAATCGATCCGGCGAACCGGGATTTACAACCCGAATAAGCGGAAAACGAAAAGAGATAACTCCCGGATGCATTTTCCGCCGACAGTCATCTCTTTTCCAAAGTATTTGCCGCAACTTGTTATTCGTCCTGCGAATCCTGCAGCGTTCCTTTCGTGTCATCGCCGAAATCCGGGATTTGATTGTTTCCGGCAAGGCGCGACGCCGGGGCTTCGATCTCCTCGAGCGGGTCCTGATCGACCAATTCGCCTTCGGATAAATCCTGTTCGCTCAACTGTTCTTCCTGTTCGTTTGCCATTCATTCCTCCTGAAAAATATTAACTTTAGATTTTTCTGATTTTACCGATACTTCCGGATATTACCAAATTAATAAGGTCAATCATTTTGGGCGGCGTTATTTGTTTTCAGCGGATGTGTGAAAAAGACGATCCCGAAGAGGATCGCGAATATCGTATAAATAACGGCGAACGTCCAAACCGCGGATGAATTTTGAGCGGCGTAGGCAGCCTTAAGCAAACCGAGTGCGCCGATCAAAAAATGCGTGAAATTACCGATCGCCAGCGGACGGGCATAGATTCCGCCGATCAAAACGGTTTTTGCCATCCAGTTCATCATCGCAAACCCGAAAAGAAGCGCGCCCGCGAGCTGGACGAATAAGACGCTCACACCTGCTACTGCGGACGGCGTTCCGAAGTAATTCAAAATCTCGTGCGGAACGAATAAAAATGCGGCGCCGCAGACTGCCATCAGCAATGCGCTCGCCGCCATCAAAAGTTTTGTGTTCATCTTAAAAAATTACGGCTCAGTAAGGGCAAATGTTTCAGCCGGCGTGTGCAAATTAATACTATCTTTTAATTTTGTGTCTTAAAAAGGGACGTTTGCGAGAGGTTTAACTGCGCTTCAAGATTGTCTTTTTCTTTTTTTCATTAACGTAATCGTCAATTTCTCCCTCATTGTGCAGTTTCTCGGCACATTTCGGGCAGTAATCTTTGCGAAGAATGCGCACGAGCAATCCTTTTGCCTTGGCTTTTTTCCGCGCCTGCCGCGCGCTCCCCGTCTGGATGTCGATCATCTCTCCGCACACGTCGCAATAAATCGTATATTCAATCATTGGAATCCGCCCTTTCCCAAAAAGGTTCGTTTTTGAGACACACCGAAATAGTACAGCAACCGGGGGTAATGCGAAACGCCGAAAGCCGGATCAAAGAAGAAAAGCGGGAAGATTTTTATAAAACCTTCCCGCTTTTTATGTTGACTGGTCTAAATATTAGATGTCTTTTTTAGCACCGATTTTATCGTCAGGATTAACGTTTTCGGCAATTTCATGACCGGCAACGCCGCCCGCGACACCGCCGACAACACCGCCGACCGCTGTTCCGACAACCGGAGCAACTGCCGAACCGATCGCCGCGCCTGCTGCTGCGCCGCCAAGCACGCCCGTGCCTGTTCCGACGGCATGGATGTTTTTACCGTAGCCGCTCCAGTTATTGTTGATGTAATCGGCATCTTCCGCATTGCGCGGGTTAACGCCCATAAAAATTCCGCCGTCTTTAATGCCCGATTCATATTCGGCGGCACGTTCTTCAGGAATGCCTGAACCAACTAATGCTCCGATTAAACCGCCTGTTAAACCGCCGGCACCGGCACCTGCCAAAGCAGCGGCAAGCGGTCCCCAAACGATTAAACCCAAACCCGGAAGTAAAACATTTGTGCCGATCGCAGCAATACCGCCGATGATCGCGCCCAATGTTCCGCCGATCGCCGAACCCGTTCCGGCGCCTTCGAGCGCTTTGCTGCCGAGCTCCGTTTCGGGAGTTCCTTCACCGAAATGTCTGTTGCGCGTGTCGTCCGACATCATTAAATTGACATCATCACGGCTGTAGCCGCGGCTTTCCAAGGTTGAATATGCTTTTTCAGCACTGTCTCTGTCATTAAAAAGACCCGTTACGATTGGTTTTTGATTTGTTGATTCATTCATTGTTTTTTCCCCTTTTTCGTTTATTTAATAAATTCCGATATTTGCCTCTGAGTTCATACAAATTTATTTCGGTTGAGATAAATTTTAAGTTCTGTATGAGTTTCATTCAGGATGAATATCATACCGGGTTACAGAGCAAAAGCTATGCCATCTAAATTACCATCTACGTTTAACCGACAACCCAGGTTATATATTTAAAAATCTTGACTTAATCCGCTCAAAATAGTAAATAATGAAATAGTGACTGACAAAATCTAAAAGGCGAGAGCTTTCCCCCGTCTTCCAAAGAAATTTGACAATAATTTTTGTTGCAAAAGCCGATTCGGCAGTTTGGCAGTTTTAAAAAGAGGCTTTTGCCGCGCGTATTTTCAGAACAACTTTCCAATTCGCTTGCGAATCAGAAGTGAAGCCGGTGCGGTAAAAAAATTAAAGTTAATCAGCAGTAAATCAAAGGGGGTAAGTTTTAATGAAGGTTTGTTCCGTTTGTCAGCGGTGTTACGAAGATGATGTTCTCTCCTGTTCCGAGGTAAATCACGGTGTTTTGACCGAAGCGCGCACAGCGGGAACTTGCGAGATAATTCCGAATTACCGTCTCGAATTTCTGCACGAATCGTCCGCCGCGGGCGAAACTTACCGCGCCGCGAATACGATCCTCAAAAAACCGTATCTGATTAAAATAATTCCGCCCGGTTTGTTTGACGAAACCGCAGGCAAACAATTTTTGCGCGAAACACAGTCGCTTTCCGCGATAATTCATCCGAACGCCGTCCGGGTTTATGAATCGGGCACGCTCGGGGACGGCTCGCTTTATGTTGTCACGGAATTTTTGACGGCGCAGAGCTTACGTGATTGTCTTGAAAATGTCGGCGCGCCTTCGGAAGTTACCGCGCTGACGATTACGCGCCAGGCGGCGGAAGGTTTGGAAGCGATCCACGCGGCAGGTGTTCTGCACCGCGGGATCAGTCCCGAAAATATCATCCTGACGGCAGACGCGGAAAACCGCTTTCTGGTTAAATTGCAAAACACCGATTTCGGCGGGATCGGTCAGCAAATCGTCAATTCAAACGCGGAACAAAACTTAAATTCTTTAAGATATTTTTCGCCCGAACAATGCGCCGCGCAAAGTGCGGACGCGCAAACGGATGTTTACGCGCTCGGCGTCGTCCTGTATGAAATTCTCGCGGGACACCCGCCGTTCGAGGCGGCTGACGCAGGTGTTCTGATCAATAAACACATCAACGAAAATCCGCCGCCCGTTTCGATTCATAATTTCGACATCCGAATGCTTTTGACGCACACGCTCACGGACGCGCTGCAAAAAACGGCGCGAACCCGTCTGAAAACCGCCAACGCTTTTGTCCGCCGCATTCGCCACATCGAACAGCTTGCCACGCATTCGCCGACTCCGCCGCCCGTGATGTCGTATCCCGCGACGATGAACAAAGCCGCCGTTGTCTTTACGCCGCAGCCGAAAATTGAAACTGCCGTTCAGACCGAAAATCAATCGGTCGTTGAAACTCCGGTTTTTGCCGAAAGCCCCTCAGTGATTGAAACTCCGGTTTTAATCGCAGATGCGCCGGTTATCGAGACCGAAGTTTTGGCGGAAAATCCGCCGATTGAAACATCGCCGATAATCGAAAATCAGCCGGTTATCGAAGATTTAGTTTTGCCTGAAGATCAGCCTGTTGAAGAGACGTTTTTGGCGGAAAATCAGCCCGCGATTGAAAACTCTGCTTTGATGGAGGATCAGCCGGTAATTGAAACTCCAGTAGAGGTTGAAAATGAGCCGCTTACGGAAGACTTAGTTTTGGTGGAAAATGAGTCGGTTCTTGAAGAGATGGTTTTGGCGGAAAATCAGCCGGTTGCTGAAGACGTAGCGGGAGTCGAAAATCATCCATTTGTTGAAAATGAAACAGCGGTCGAAAGTGAATTGATTGCCGAAAACGCAGCCGCTGCCGCAGAAAATGAACCAATCGGGGAAAAAGCGGAAAAAGCGGAACCTTCGG
>DATLOR010000070.1:0-2813 GCA_035536135.1 Pyrinomonadaceae bacterium
TTCAAGGAAGAAACCGAAACAGATCTGTTTGGTGAACAAGCGGTTTTGTGCGGCGGCGTGACGTCGCTCATTCAAGCCGGATTCGAAACTTTGACCGAAGCCGGATACGCGCCCGAGATGGCGTATTTCGAATGTCTGCACGAGCTGAAACTAATCGTTGATCTACTCTACGAAGGCGGCATTACGAATATGCGTTATTCGGTTTCAAATACGGCGGAATACGGCGATCTGACACGCGGAAAACGCATTGTCACAGACGCAACCAAGTTAGAAATGAAGAAGATCTTAGGCGAAATCCAAAGCGGCGAATTTGCCGACGAATGGATGAGCGAATGCGATAACGGCAAGGTCAATTTCAAACAAATGGAAGCCGAAGGCGAAAAACATTCGATCGAAGAAGTCGGCAAAAACTTGCGCAAAATGATGCCCTGGCTCCAGGAAAAAGCTCTCGTTAATAAACAGGTAAATTAAATGATTTTGGATTAGTAGAAATTTTAAGTATTTGGACAAAAAACGAAAACCAAAACGAAGAAAAAATATGAAACAATACGATTGGAACAAAGATGAAAATCGCTCAACAACCGATGGTTACAGCCGCGGCGTGGCTGTCGGCGAAAACCTGATGATGGCTCACGTTCGTCTTGAAGAAGGCGCGCTGACCGCTTCGCACAGTCATCCGCACGAAGAAATCATATATGTTGTGTTCGGTAAATGGCAGGTCAAACTCGGTGACGAAGAATTCGTTCTCGAATCAAATCAGAGTTTGGTCGTGCCGCCGAATGTCGAGCATTCTTCGCTCGCTTTGGCGGAAACGCTCGCCGTTGTCGCTACCAATTATCGTCCCGAATGGAACGAAAACAGCGATTTTTGGCTGCACTACAACACGGACAATCATCTCTGGGCAGTCTAGCGATTTGGGATTTGGGATTGCGGATTTGGGATTTGCTCACGCGTTAATAAGCGCGTGAGCTTAATCAAGGTATTTTTAGATAACGAAACAATCCGCAATCCCAAATCCCAGATCCCAAATCGAAATTATGAGTTTTGAAAATATCGAATGGATTTGGAAAAACGGCGAAATAATTCCGTGGGCTGAGGCGACGGTTCACGTTTCGGCGCACGGGCTTCATTACGGGAGCGGTGTTTTTGAAGGAATCCGCTGTTACGAAACCGAATCGGGTCCCGCGCTTTTTCGGGTGCGCGAGCATTACGAACGCTTTCACGCTTCGGCTGAGGTTTACGGGTTTACGATTCCATATTCGGTTGAAGAATTGACCGATGCGACTTGCGAATTGATCAGCCGCAATGAGTTTAAAAGCTGTTACGTGCGTCCGATCTGTTTTATGGGTTCGGGAAGTTTGGGTGTTTTTCCGCGAAATTGTTCGGCGGAAGTTTCGATCATGGCTTGGGCGTGGGGCGCGTATCTGGGCGCGGAAGGTCTGGAAAAAGGAATTCGCGTGACGGTTTCGCCGTGGCGCAAATTTCACTCTTCGATGATGCCGACGACCGCCAAGGCGTGCGGGCAATATCTGAATTCGATCTTAGCGGTGAGCGATGCTTTTGCGCGCGGGTTTGACGAAGCGCTTTTACTCGATGTTGACGGAAAATTGGCGGAAGGTTCGGGCGAAAATCTGTTTGTGATAAAAGACGGCGTGATTTACACGAACAAAGCCGACGATTCGATCTTGATGGGCATTACGCGTTCGGCGGCGATCGAAATTGCACGCAGCGAAGGCTTTACGGTCGAAGCAAAATCGCTCGAACTCGACGATTTATTAACGGCGGACGAAGCGTTTTTCACGGGAACCGCCGCCGAAATCACGCCGATCCGCGAAGTTGACGAACATATCATCGGCGCAGGACGGCGCGGCGCGGTCACGGAAAAAATTCAGACCGTCTTTTTCGATGCCACGGGCGGGCGCGATACGCGTTTTGAAAAATGGCTCACGCCGGTTGAAGAATTTGTCGCCGCCGTATAGTTTTAAGAAATGAGTGAGCCGATCATAAATAATCCGCGAGCCGAGATCGACGCGATCGACAGCGAAATTCTGAATCTTTTGAACAAACGCGCCGCCATTGCTCTGCGCGTCGGCGCGGCGAAACAGAGCGTTGATACTTCATTGTGTGACCCGAAGCGCGAAAGCGAGGTTTTAGAGCGTCTGACAAAAGAAAATCCGGGTCCGTTTGACGAACAGAGCATCGAAAATATTTTTCAGCGGATCATTGACGAATCTCTGCATCTTCAGCAGAAAACTTACCGCGCGCCGGTTGATGCAGCGGAAGAAACAAAATCCGAAATTGCCGGTTTAACAGGGAAATCACGCGTTGCTTTTCAGGGCGAGAAGGGGAGTTTTTCGGAAGCGGCGGCGCTCGGGATTCTGGGCGAGGATTGTCAAACCATTCCGTGTCAGACATTTGAAGATTTATACAAAGCGATTGACCTGGGAGTTGCGGATTATATTTTATCGCCGCTCGAAAACTCGCTGGTCGGTTCGGTTCATCGCTGTTACGATCTGCTTCTGCATAGTTCTCTGCATATCGTTGCGGAAATCATTTTGCCGATCTCGCATTTTCTGGTTGCTGCGCCGGACGCCGGTTTTGAAACGATCACGACAGTCGAATCGCATCCGGTCGCGCTCGCGCAATGCGAAAGATTCTTTGCGGCGCACCCGAATTTGAAAGGCGTCGCGGCGGACGATACGGCGGGAAGCGTGCGCCGCGTGGTTGAAAGCGGCGATCCGACGCGCGCGGCGATCGGCGGGAAACGCACGGCAGAAATTTACGGCGGCAAAATCCTGCGCGAACATATCGAA
>DATLOR010000071.1:0-2347 GCA_035536135.1 Pyrinomonadaceae bacterium
CTGAAGGTTTTGCCGTTTTTGAGGTTGATCCGATGCGGCACGAGACGCGTTTGCGCGTGCAGGGATTGAAACAGAAACAGACAGAATAACTGAACGAGAATGACGCGAAAAATTTTCATAACAAATGAATTTTAGGCGAAATCCGTAAAATGTAAAATGCCCGATTTTTAATTCGTGACGCTCGCGCTCGTCGTCGAAGTGTAGCTCCAACGCCTCGTTCCGCCCGCCTCGGTCTGCTCTTGAAGCGGAAGCTCGCGGCTGGTTTCGACGCTTAAAACCGCTTTTCCGCCGACAAATTTTTTGAGATTTTTCGGCTTCAAGACGATCACCGAACGGCTTTCGTCGAGTTCGTTGTTGAGAAACAAATCATATTCCTCCGAATTGTCCGGCGCGGCGTTCGAGTTGCTGGAATCGGGACGTTTTTGTGAAGAATTTAATGAAATCGAAATTTTTTCGTCTTTTCCGGCGGCGCGTGAAAGCCTGATGACGGTTTCCTGCGAGCGATTGATGACGATTTCTCCCTCAGGCAGATCGAGCGGTTCAAAACTGAGCTCGTTGCGAAAAACTTTGCCGTCATTGTTCGTATAAACAAAGCGGTGCGCCGTGCGCAAACCCGCCAGATTTTTTCCGTAAGTCGTGCCGGTCAAAAAAGTCAGCGAACTTTGCGGTAATTCCTCGCTGTTGTCTTCGATCTTGCTCGGCGCGTCGAGATCGACGGATTTCCCCCAGCTTCCCTGATTAAAATAAGCTGCGACATTCGTTCGTTCGCGCGTCGCGGTCACTGCGTAAGTTTGCCGGATCTCGGATTGCGGGATTTTTGTCGATTCGACGGTCTCGATCATTTGGCATCCGAGACAAACGAAAATCAAGAGGGCGAAAGGAAGAATCTTGAAGATCGGACGCAAACCATTAAAATTCATATAAGTGAAAGCAAATAGTAAACTTGTAAACATTTACATTACTGCTTTTCGGACGTTTGAGGGATTTTTCTTTTGCTTTTATCTGAAAATAATTTTACAAGCGTTATCCCAAAAAAATGCGTTTCGCATATCGTTTAACCGGGGGTGATTTGATATGCGAAACGCGTTTTCCAAAGCGCGTTTTCCCCAAAACGCCTTGAAAATCAAATCTTTCAAACGGTGAGAAGTGAGGTTAAACCGAGATTATCGGTTACAATTAATAAAAATCGCTTGATCTTAAAGAAATCGATTTGAAAGAAAAATTTGCTCTCATCTATAAACGCAGAATTTTTGGTAAAAACGGGTCAAAATTTTTTGAAAAATTGGAGATAATTAATGAACTACGACAAATTTCGGGTTGCCGAAGGAAAAAAATTGAATCTTAAAAACCACAAGACCGACTTCACGGGCGATTATAAAGACAAAACGGAAGCCAAAGAAGATCTGGAAAAAAACGTTGCGCGGCTGGCGGAGCTTCAGGATGTTCTTTACGCGCAGAATACGCAGGCTTTACTGATAATTTTTCAGGCAATGGACGCCGCCGGGAAAGACGGCGCGATCAAACACGTTATGAGCGGGCTCAATCCGCAGGGTTGTCAGGTTTTTTCGTTCAAACAGCCTTCGACGGAAGAATTAGATCACGATTATCTCTGGCGCTGCGCGAAAAATGCGCCCGAACGCGGACGGCTCGGAATTTTTAACCGTTCGTATTACGAGGAAGTTCTCGTCGTGCGCGTTCACAAGGAAATTCTGCAGTCGCAGCTGCTGCCCGCCGACGTCAAAAACGACAAAAATATCTGGAAAAAGCGTTTCGGGCAGATTCGCAATTTTGAAACTTATCTGGCGGAAAACGGCATCGCGGTCGTCAAATTTTTTCTTAATATTTCCAAAGCGGAACAAAAGAAGCGTTTTCTGGCGCGCATCGAAGAACCCGAAAAGAACTGGAAATTTTCGACCGCCGACGCCAAGGAACGCGCCTTTTGGGACGATTATATGAAGGCTTACGAAGAAGCGATTTCGGAGACTTCGACCGAAGAATCGCCGTGGTATGTCGTTCCGGCGGATAAGAAATGGTTCACCCGCGTTGCCGTTTCGGAAATTATCGTGAAAAAGCTCGAATCAATGAAGCTAGAGTATCCGCAGGTTTCCGAAGTGCATCGGCAGGATTTATTAAAAGCAAAAGAAGTGTTGGAAAGCGAAGATTAAACTTCGCTTAAAATGATAACCTCGGCGCGGCGTTTGGATTCGTCGAGAAATGTTTCGATGTCCTTGGCGATTTTTTCTTCCGTCAGGATTTGATTGATCTCGGCGCGTTTTTCATCGAAGGTCGGAACGAGCACGCCCGGAAAGCGGCGGCGAAAATCGGGCACGAAAGTTTCGCGGTAATA
>DATLOR010000072.1:0-6128 GCA_035536135.1 Pyrinomonadaceae bacterium
GCAATGCGCGGAAAGCCCGTGCCGCGCGCGTCGGTCGTCAGAGGCGTATTATCGAACGGGTCAACCGCATTCGCATTCACACCGCCGTTGCGCGCCGGACTGCCCGCCTGCAATGGATGATAAAAAACCGGATGACCGCCAAGCGTCGCATTGCTTGGGGCAAGCAGCGGATTAACGCCGAAAATATCCATTGGCTTATTAAAAGTATTGGCGGGAACCGTATCGAGATTGCCGATCAGATTTCCCCCGACCGAGGTGATCGTGCCGCTGACAAAATCGAAATCCGCGCCGACGCTCCCCGTATTTTGCGCAACGATCGAATTGCCGATATTAACGTTTCCCGATGCGAAAATAAACATCGCGCCGGACGAGTCGGAGTCGTTATAAGCAATCGTCGAATTACGGATAAACATATTACTTCCGCCGTTACAGACAATTCCACCGCCCGCGCCGCTGTGATTATTAGTGACGGTGACGTTCGCCATATAAAGATTTCCGCCATTGCCGAGTTCGATAGCCGAACAGCTTGTTCCGGTATTGCCACTAAAAGATGTGTTGGTAATGTGATGCGTTCCGTTTCTCAATGTGACCGCGCCGCCGAAATTGCTGGAATTGCCGGCAATTCTGACCCGATCGAGTGTCAACGAAGAGTTTACATCGGCAAAAACCGCGCTGCTGTTGCCCTGCACGAGAATCGCATTTTTCAAAGTTAATGCAGAATTAGTAGTATTAAGATAAAAAATTCGGCTCGTATTGCTGCCCGAAATAAACGCGACGTTGACGCCGTCAAGATTTCCGTCAATCGTAATTTGATTATTAATGACCATCTGCGAACCGCCGAGCGTAAATGTTTGCCCGATCAAACTTGAATTAAAAACGACCGTGTCGCCCGACTGCGCCTTGAAAACCGCTTCTCTTAAAGAACAGTCCGCGTCGCAGATGTTGTCGTTGCTGTCGGTGGATTTTGTCACCGTCCACGTCGCCGCATTCGCCGTCGCCGCGCCGATCAATAAAATTGTGAATATGCCGATGATAATTGTCCGATAGTTTTTCATAATTTTTCCCCGCTGAAAATAAGCCTTTTTGCGGCTTCATTTACTAATGCGGTTGAAATTCGGAAAACCTATCATCGGAGCGAAAAATAATATGTGAAATAAATTATTTAATTCATTTCACATATTTCGCGGGCAAATTTCTTAAATATTTTTAAACTATTACTTATCAAACGGTTCGAGATGCGTAAAGACGGTTGAATTGGGAAGTTTTTCGTGGATTTCGATCTCAATCTGGTCGGCAATTTCGTGGACGTGATAAATCGTCCAATCGTTCGGAAACTGGATGTCAACATAGAAAAACTTTTTCATTCCCGATTGGCGGGAGCGGAAATTTTCGTAAGTGATGCCTTCGCGTTCGGCGTATTTCTTTAAAACGTCCTCGGCGACCATTTGAAGTTCGGGCGCGACGACCGTGTCCATCAAACCTAAAACCGAACGCTTGATCAACCCGAAACCCGTCCAGACGATATTGACGGCGACTAAAATTGCGACGATCGGGTCAAGCCGCAGCCAGCCCGTCAGATTCACCAGACCGACGCCGATCACCACGCCGATGGATGTCCAGACATCGGTCATCAGATGATGCCCGTCGGCTTCGAGAATGATCGAATGATGTTTTTTTCCGGCTTTGAGCAAGACAAGCGCGACCAACAGATTAACCATCGTGGCAACGCCCGAAACGATCAAACCGATCCCGAGCTGTTCGAGCGGCTGCGGCGCCAGCAAACGCCGAATCGCCGTGTAGGCAATGCTCAGAGCGGCGATAAAAATCAGCGTGCCTTCGATTCCGCTCGAAAAATATTCCGCCTTGTCGTGTCCGAAAGCGTGGTCTTCGTCCGCCGGCTGCGCGGCAATTCTGAGCGTCAGAAGCGCGACGATCGCCGCCGCCAGATTGATCAGCGATTCGAGCGCGTCCGAAAGCAGACCGACCGAACCCGTAAACCAGTACGCCGCCGATTTGAGCGCGATCGTGATGATCGCCGCCGCAATCGACAGCCACGCAAAACGGGTTAGATTTTCTCTTTCCATCAAGAAGGGATTTTCCCACAATTTCCCGCCAAAGAAAAAAGCCTTCAAATTTGAAGGCTTTTTTCTCTGGCTATTCGCCGAGTCTTTCCTGAACGAGTCCGTGAATTTTCATTTCCGCGTCCTCATCGATTTCTTCATCGCCGCTCAGCCACGACTGGATTTCCTCAGCCGGTCTTCCGAGAGCGAGTGCCAGATGGGCTTCGCTGTCGTCAAACACTTCCGTCTTCAAACGCTCTAAAAGTTCGAGAGCATCGGAATTGTCGCGTGTTTCTTCAGTACCTTGATTCATTAAATTTTCCCTCCTTGATAAACTTTGTGAATTTTATAATACGCCCCTGCCGGTATTAATTCAATTTTTCCTGCAATTTTCTGAGAGCCTTGTAAGCCTGCATATAATTCGGCTGTTCGTCGAGCGCCAATCCGTAATGCCGCGCGGCTTCGAGCAGTTTCCCGCGTTTTTCGTAAACCGTGGCGAGATTAAAGTGCGGGTAAGCGCGCGCTTCGTAGCGAACAGCCTGGATCGCCAGTTTGAACCAGCGCACGCAGTCGTAATAATTTCCTTTCGCGATCAAATAACTGCCGATGTCGTTATAAGGATTGCCAAACCCCGGGTCGACGGCGATCGCCGCCAGACATTCGGCAATCGCCAGATCGTAATTGCCCTCGAAACTATACGTCCAACCGAGAAAAGTGTAGGCTTCGGCGGTCGGAAAAACCTCGATCGATCGTTTGTAAAGTTTGATCGCCGCCTTATAATCCTTCGCCATCTGCGCCTCGTAGGCTTCATTAAAAAGCGCCACGGCTTCGCGTTTGTCGGGATTTGCTATTTCTTGCTCGAAAAACATCTCTGGTTAAATCTTAAGTCCTGCGCCGAATCGGAGCAAGATACGTCGAAAAATATTCGCCTATGGAAAAAAATCAATGGCTACGAAGAAATATCAATGGCTATGAAGAAAAATGAATGGCTATGAGAAAAAGTTACCGACATTCCTCAGCGTTTTTGCGCCTTTGTGGGAGCAAAATAAATTTCCCGCAAAGGCGCAATGCCGCTAAGGTTTTCTATTTGATCTTGACGATCCGGTCTTCGACCTTCGGCGCGATCGTTTGGTTGGGCGCGGATTTTATCGCTTGCTCCAATGCGTCCGTGTCTTTTTGCGCTTCTGCCGCCGTGATTAAATATTTCGCGCCCTTAAACATCACATAGCCGTCGCCCGAGCGCGAAACCAGAAAATCCGAGGTCGCCAAGGTGTAAGTTTTATTTTCTTCGAGCGGCTTCCCGCCGATCAAAATATCCGATGTGCGGCTTCCCGCCGGTTTGGTCGTATCAAACTTGAAACTCATTCCCGAAATCTGCGGAAAACGTCCCGGCTCGTTGTCTTCGCCGACCGCGCTGCGCGCCACGCCGTGTTCCAATGCTTCGCGCAGCGTTTTTCCCGAAACCTCGATCTTCACGATCGGATTCTTAAACGGCAGGATCGCGAGCACGTCGCGTTTCGTCAAAGTTCCCGGTTTGTAGAGAAAATCGGCGCGGATCGAACCGCCGTTAACGAGCGCGACATCCGCGTTCGCCGCTTTGCGATAGACGTCCGCCGCGTAATTTCCGATGTTCGTTTCCTTAGTGCGGTTCGAATACGAAAGCGCGTCGAGCTCGACCGAAGTTTCGCCGACCTCGGCGGCTAATTCGAGTAATTTCGATTTATATTTATCATAAACGGCGGCAAATTCGGGGGCTTCGTCGATGCGGTCGGTGACGGGTATGATTTCCCAGTCGAGACTTTCAAAGTGTTTCGTTTGCGCGTCGAAATTCAGATTGAATTTGCCCATTTCGCGGGCATCAGCCGTCATTTTGAAGATCGGCGTGCCGTTTGACGCGGACTGCAAAAGCGTGTGTTCGTGCCCGCCGAGGATCAGATCAAACTCTGCGCATTTCGCGAGTTCCTTGTCCTGATTCATCGCCAGATGCGTCAGCCCGATGATCACATTGGCGCCCGCCGCCTTCATTTTCGGCACGAATTCTTTGGCGGTTGCGCAGTAATCCTTAACGATCAAATTGTCGTCCATCGAAGATGTCTGTTTCGTTTCGGGCAAAAGAAATCCGATGAAACCGATCTTTACGCCGCCGATTTCCTTTATTTCATACGGCGGCAGATCGGCGAAAATCTTATTTGTTTTTGTGTCGAAGACATTTGCGCCGAGCCACTTGAACTTCGATTGCTTCATTCTTTCGAGAAGCACGCCCGCTTTCATATCGAATTCGTGATTGCCGAAAACCGCGTAATCGATCCCGACCGCATTCCAGGCATCGATCATTTGCTCGCCTTTGTAAAACAAGGACTCGACCGACGGCGAGATCGTATCGCCGCCGAGCGTGAAGATCGTGTTCGGATTTTCTTTGAGGGCTTTTTTCTTAAGCGTTAAAAGCCGCGCCAATCCGCCGCGCGAGCCGCAGAATTCGTCTTTGATCGGCATAAATTGATAAACGTCGTTCACGTGCAGAATCGTCACGCGGATGTTTTGGGCAAGTGCCGGAAACGCAAGAATAAACAGCAAAAACAATAAATTTAAGCAAAATTTGGGCATCGATGTTCTCCTGAAAAGGGTTTGTAATTTCAAAATGGATTATACTTGTTTTTACAAATTTTTAGCATCGACCAAAGGGAAAGCCTGTGAAAATTTTTGTTCTGCTGATTTTATTTTTTGCCGTCATTTCCGCAAAGGCGGAAACCCTGCCAAAGGTAGAGCGCGAATTTCGCGCCGTCTGGATCGCGACGGTCGATAATATCGATTTTCCGACCGCAAAAAACCTCTCGATCGAAGAGCAGAAAGCCGAACTGATCAAGGATTTGGAGCTCGCCGAAGCTTTACGGATGAACGCCGTGATTTTTCAGGTGCGCCCGATGTGCGATGCGGTCTACGAATCAAAGATCGAGCCCTGGTCGGAATTCTTAACGGGCAAAATGGGTAAAGCGCAGGCGTTTGACCCGCTCAAATTCATCGTTTCGGAAGCGCATAAACGCGGAATTCTGGTGCACGCCTGGTTTAATCCGTATCGCGCCTATCATCCGGCGGCGAAAACCGTTTCAGAAAATCACATCACCAAACGCCGACCCGATCTGGTCAGAAAATACGGCAAATATCTGTGGCTCGATCCGACCGAGCCGGAAGTTCAGAAATATTCTCTCAGTGTCGTTTTGGATGTCGTGCGGCGTTACGATATTGACGGCGTGCATTTTGACGATTATTTTTACCCGTATGCCGAAAAAGACGAAAACGGCAACAAGATCGAGTTTCCCGATGACGCGAATTACAAAAAATATGTTCAATCGGCGATGCAGGCAGGGTTAAAATCTAAAGGAAAAATTCCTTCGCCTTTGAGCCGCGACGTCTGGCGGCGTTTGAACGTTAATCAATTTATCGAATCGGTCGGGCGCGAAATTAAGAAGATCAAACCCGAAGTAATGTACGGAATTTCGCCGATCGGCGTTTCGCAGGTTAATCAGAACGAGCTTTTCGCCGATGCGGAATTTTGGCTTGAGCAGGGAATCATCGATTATTTCGTGCCGCAGCTTTACTGGAAATCAGACCGTCCGAACCGCGAATTTCCGCTTTTATTAAAATATTGGGAAAGCGTGAATCCGAAAAAACGCCACGTTTGGGCTGGATTGGGAACTTATAAAATCCCGAGCCGCACGGAAAATTTCAGCGCGGCGGAAATCATCAAACAAATTTCATACACGCGTGAGATTCAGACGACTTCGGGCAATATTCAATTCAGTTTCAAATCCGTCCGCAGCGATTTTGACGGCATTCAAAAAGCCTTGCGCGAAAACGCTTACCAGCGCGGCGCGATCATTCCGCAGTCGAACTGGATAAAAACCGCAAAAATTCTCGCGCCGAAAGTTAAAATTACCCGCGACCTGCAATTTGTCCGCGCTCACTGGACCGAACAAGGCACAAAAAAAGCGTTCTGGTTTATCGTTTACGCGAAGGACAAAAACGGCTGGAGCTATTCGATCTTACCGTCAGCGCAAAAATCAATCGCGC
>DATLOR010000073.1:0-10473 GCA_035536135.1 Pyrinomonadaceae bacterium
CGTAATAAATTGTTGAAAAATAATTGCCTTCATTGAAATTTGACTAAAAAAAAATGATAATTCCCCTGCAATTTATGTTTAAAAAAGTGTTGATATTATCGGCGGCGGTCGGCGCGGGACATTTGCGGGCGGCGGAAGCTCTGGAAAAAACGTTCAAACAACTCAACTTCGCCGAGGAAGTCAAAAATATCGATGTTTTGAATTACACAAACCCGCTTTTTCGAAGGCTTTACGGCAAGGCATACCTTGATATGGTCAACACGATGCCCGAAGTTCTGGGCTGGATGTACGATTCGCTTGATAAACCCTGGGAAAACGAACGGCGGCGGCTCGCGCTCGATCGGCTGAACACACAGCCTTTGATCAATCTGCTTAAAAAAGAAAAGCCCGACCTGGCGGTTTGCACGCATTTTTTGCCGTCGGAAATTATCTCGTGGCTCAAGGCGAAAAAGAAGATCGATTTTCCGCTGGGCATTGTCGTGACGGATTTCGACGCGCACGCGATGTGGCTTTGTCATAATTACGAGCAGTATTTCGTCGCGCTCGATGAAACCAAAGTTCATCTCGCGAAAATCGGTATTCCGGCGGATAAGATCACGGTGACGGGCATCCCGATCGATCCGCTTTTTGCTGAAACAAAAGACAAACGAGCGATGCGCGAAAAATACGGTCTGGAGCAGGATAAACTGACGATTCTGGTTTCGGCGGGCGGTTTCGGGGTCGGCAATATCGAGCATCTTCTCGAGGCTTTGAGCGATCTGCAAACACCTTCACAAATCGTCGCGATCTGCGGGCGCAACGACGAGTTGAAAACAAAACTCGAAAAACTGGCGCGTGAGAAATTAAATAACGAGCGCGTGACATTCCAACCGATCGGTTTTACGCGCGAAATGGACGAATATATGTCGGCGGCGGATCTGATCGTCGGCAAACCCGGCGGACTTACGACTTCCGAAGCACTGGCGAAAGGCTTGATTTTCGTCGTCGTCAACCCGATTCCCGGACAGGAAGAACGCAACTCCGACCACCTGCTCGAAAAAGGCTGTGCGATCAAATGCAATAATCTGCCCGTTCTGGCTTACAAGATCGATCAATTGGTCAAAGACACGGCGCGGTTTGAAACGATGAAAGCCAATGTTCAAAAATTTGCGCGTCCGCGCGCCGCTTTTGAAATCACGAAAAGATTGTTGGAACTCCAAAATAAATAACCAAACTTACCGTTGCGCGGGGCTTATTTTTATTCGCCCGCTGAATACGCGAAAAATATCAAAATCTAAAGAAATTTTAAAATTTCGCGCATTTTCGCGTATTTCGCCGGGAAAAATATTAAATGATGTTCAAATATCTACTATTAATCATTTTTTTGGCGGCATTTTGTGGCTGCGATACCAAAAAATCAATTCTTTTTTCCGATGATTTTGAATCTTACACGGAAGGCGAAATTCCCGCTTCGCCGTGGGTCAAAAGCGGCGGCGGAAAGGTTCTTGTCGACGCTTCAAAAAGTCACAGCGGGAAAAAGAGCGTTCATTTTATTTCGGGCGAACAGTACAAAAACCGCGCATTTATTGGCTTTTTCGACAAATCCGTCTTTCCGCCCAGGCAAAATCGTTATTACGGGCAGATGTTTATGTGGATTGACGAAGCTTCGCCCGACGGCGTTCATTGGACGATGCTCCAGAGCTCGGGAAAGGTTAAAGACCGAAACTTTTCGGCGGAGATCCGCTACGGCGGACAGCATCAAAAACGGCTGATGGCAAATTACGAAACAAACGGCGTAAAATCCGATTGCTGGCAGCATTCGAGCGTCCAAATCCCCGAAAAACGGTGGTTCAAGGTCGCTTGGTTTTTCGACGGCGAAAAAAATTCGATGAAGTTTTGGCTCGACGGCAGACCGCTCGACGAAATTGCCGTCAAGGACAAGGGCGAAGGATGTGTTTCGAACGATCTGGAAGGCAAATGGCTGTTTCCCGTTTTTGAGAATGTCCAGATCGGTTGGGTCGATTATCAGCCGAACGGCGGCGAGCGAAATGTTTGGATCGATGATTTTAAGATTTCCTCAAAACTTTTAAATTAATACATATGAAACTTCCGAAAACCGAAGATTTTAAAGCGAATTTTCTGAGCGATCTCTGGATCGAAGCCGCGCAAGCAGTTTGCCGGAAACATAATATTTCTTTTAATAATTTACAGCGCAACGAGCAGGGCGAAAGCGTTGTTTTTATGGTTGACGATAAATTTGTCATCAAAATTTACGTTCCGACCAAAAATCTTTTGGAACGCGAGAAAAATGCGCTCGAACTTGCCCGAACAAGCCTGAAAACTCCGGAAGTTACGGCGTTCGGCGAAATCGAAGGTTATAAATATCTGGTCACAACGCAGCTCAAAGGCGATCTAATGACCCGCGAAATCTGGCTCAAACTGCCGAAAAATGAGCAGGTTTCGATTCTTGCGCAGCTTGCCGAAGGCTTAAAAGAATTACACGCTTCGGATACAGAAGCCGTTAATTTTGACTGGCTTAAATTTATCGAGCGCCAAGCCGCAACCTGTTTTGAAAGGCAAAAGAAATGTCAGGTCAATGATCGGGTTTTGGCACAAATTCCCGCGTATTTGGATGAAAATTTGAAACTTTTACCCGTAGATTTTGAAACGGTTTTTCTGCACGGCGACGTTCATTTCGGTAATCTGCGTTTATTGAAAAACAACGGAAAGTGGGAAATTTCCGGACTTTTCGATTTCGCCGATTCGCTCAAAGGCTTTCAGGAATATGATTTTCTCGCTGTCGGACTTTTAATGATTCAGGGACAAGGCGATCTTCAGCGAGAATTTTTCCGCGCTTACGGTTACGCCGAAAATGAGATCAACGAAGAGCTTCGCAAACGGCTGATGATTCTGACAATGTTCTACGAATGGAGCGATTTGCGCCGCTACGCGATTCGCCTTCGACCTGAAGCAGTTGATTATTCGCTGATCGAACTCGAACAAGCGATTTGGAATTTTTAGAGCAAATTTCCGAGTGATAACAGACAATTTCGGAATACCTGATAGCCTATAGATATCAGTTATCCGCTATCCGCTTTCAGCTATACCGAATCGTTCAGTATCTTATTCATAGCACAACCACTCTAGATTTCTGTCACCGTTTTTCGCCCGCGCCAGTTCCAGAATCTGCGCAAAGCGAGCGAAATTCCGGTAAAGACGAGAAATGCGCCGCCGATGCAGGCGATAAATCCGATGATTTGCCCGACGATTCCGAAGCTCTCGCCCGTATGCGTAAAACGTGACCACGAACGAAGCTGACGCGCCGCATTTTGTTCGCCGTAAGGCTCCCATTTCGAAACTTCGCCGCTCCGCGTGTCGATCGTCAGCGTCGAACGACCGAACATATTCCAGTAAATTCCTTCATCGATCGTAAAAACGGCGGAATCTTTCGTGACCGGAAGACGCAGAGAGATTGTTTTCCAGGCTGTCTGACTTTCGGCTTTGGTTAAAATTTCGTTGAGATTTTCGGGCAAACCCGGCAGCTGTTCCGCTTGATTATTCGGCGCATTCGGCGGTGCCTGCTGTTGCGGCTGCGGCACTTCGTTTCCGGTCAGCGTATAAAGCAAATTACCTGCCCATTGATACGACATAATCACAGCCGTCAGCGTCAGGACGATCAAGACAGAAGATGTCCAGAAACCGATCACGTTGTGCCAGTTGAAATCACGCGCTTTGCCCGAATTTGTGCGGCGAAACCAGAGAATCGGAGCGAAATGTTTGCGCGTCCACTGGCGCGGAAACCAGATGTAAAAGCCCGAGATCGCGAGAAATAAAAACAACAGATTTGCCGCGTCGTTCAGAGATTTTCCGACGTTTCGACCGCTTCCCGAGAGAGCGAGCCAGCGGTGCGCGTCTTCGACCACTCGGAAAAAGCCGCGCCAGCCTGCCGAGCCTTCGCCCGTGATCTCGCCCGTGTACGGATCGACGAAAACCTGTCCGTCGCGCCCGAGCGCAATGGTCGCCGCCGCGTTTTTATCGTTTTGCAGCGTGATGCCCGAAGGCTTGGTGTTCGGTTTGGCGGTTTGAACTTTCGCCAAAATTTCACTGATCGAAAGTTTTTGAGCGTTTTCCGCCGGCGGTTTTACTGTCCGCATTTCGCTTTCGACGGAAGCCAAAATATTCGGCTCAAACGAAAGCAGTGCGCCCGAAACGCACATAATAAAAATGAAAATTCCGGCAAGCACGCCCGAAATCAGGTGAAGCCAAAAAAGTGTTTTGCGAAATCTGTTCATAAATTCGTTGGATGCGCCCGTTTTAAAATTTTTCTGTAAATTTTTGTATATCTACATTGCTTTGCGCAATTAAAACTTTTTATTTGTTCAAGAATTCTACTGACAAAAACGTCCTTCCCGCAAAGGCGCAAAGACGCAAAGTTTTTTCTAAAGGTCAGCCCAGCGGCGCAGTAAGTTGTGATAAACGCCCGTCAATTCCAGCACCGACGGATGTTCCGGCGCGTTTTCGGCGATCCGCTGAATTGCCGTATCCATATCAAAAAGGATCGTCCGTGCGCCGTCGTCGCGCACCATCGATTGAATCCAGAAAAACGAAGAGATCCGCGCGCCTTTCGTCACTGGACGGACGTTGTGCAGACTCGTCGCCGGATACAGGATCAAATGTCCGGCGGGAAGTTTCACACTGTGAACGCCGAAGGTGTCTTCGATGACGAGCTCGCCGCCCGCATAATCTTCGGGCGGGGTCAGAAATAGCGTCGCCGAGAGATCCGTGCGAATGCGGTGCGGAGTTCCCGTCACCTGACGAATCGCGTTGTCAACGTGATTGCCGAACGACTGTCCGCCTTCATAGCGATTAAAAAGCGGCGGGAAAACCTTGAGCGGCAATGCCGCCGACATAAACAGCAGATTGCGTTCGAGCGAAGCCAGGATCAACTCGCCCATTTTTTGCGCGAGCGGATGATTTTCGGGCAGCTGCAGATTGTTTTTTGCCCGCGCCGATTGATGTCCGGCGGTCACGCGACCGTCGATCCACTCCGCCGTTTCGATTTTTTGGCGACATTCCGCCGCTTGTTCGGCAGTCAGAACATCAGGAATTTGTAAAAGCATTCGATCTTCCTTAATTAAAATTCACGCAGAAAACCTCATCTACGCGTGGAAAAGTCTATCTACGCTGTGAAAAGTTCATCTATGCGTGAATAAATCTATCTACGCCGTGAAATGTTCATCTACGGGCGGATAAGTCTATCTACGCCCGAAAATGTCCATCTAAGCGGTGAAAAATTCATCTACGCCTGAAAAAATCCATTTACGCGTGTAAAAACTCCATTTCACGGCGGAAAATGTTAAAAATGAAAATTCGTCGTGAACAAGACCGAACGCGCCGCGCCGGGAACGACTTGCCCGCCCGTGATGCGGTCGAAATAATATTTGTCGGTCAGATTGTTTAAGTTCAGACGCAGATCAATATGCTTGTTGATCTGATAGGAAGCGGTCGCGTCGATCAGCCAGTAGCTTTCGACAAACCGCGTATTAATATTGTTTCCGTAACGCCGGTCAACAAATCTTGCGCCGCCGCCGATGCTCAAACGAAACGGAAATTGATAGGTCGTCCAAAGATTGAACGAATTTTTCGGCGTGTTGATCAAGCGTTTGCCGACTTCGGAAAAACTCACGCCATTAATGATCGTCGGCGCAGTGTTTGAAGCGACAACTTCGCTGTCGAGCAATGTGTAGCCCGCGAGAATGCTCCAATTGGGCGTAAAATTTCCGGTCGCTGAAAGCTCGATCCCGTCAACTCGCTGTTTGCCGTTAAGAACGATCGGTTCTTCGCCGGGCAAACCGGGCGTGCGGGCGTTTGTTTTATTAACGCGGAAAATCGCGCCCGACAACAACAGACGATTTTTGAACAGATCCCATTTCGTACCGGTTTCGAGTGTGTAAGTTTTTTCGGGGTCAACCGCCGCGCTCGCCGTGCTGTATGACAAACCTTCGAGCGACGGGTTGAGCGATGTGCCGTAGGACACATAAATACTGCCGATCGGAACGGGTTTGTAAACCGCTCCGATTCGATAACTAAGCATCTGGTCAACGCGTGAGATCGGCGTTAAAGCCGTTGCCGTCGTCGCTGCGAGACTTAAGCCTTTGGCATCGAAGCGGTCAAACCTGAGACCGCCCGTGACTTCAAATTTCGGGTGAAATTTTATCGTATCGAACAGGTAAGCCGATTGTGTGTTTGCCGTTACATCGCCCGTTAAGGGGTTAAAAATTATTGCGCCCGTGTAAACGTCAGACGGATTCGGATTTAAGAGTGTCGTTAAAGCGTTCGGCGCATTCCGAAATTTCCGAATATTGTTTTCGCGGACAAATTCGACCCCGGCTACGAACGAATGTTCAAATTTTCCGGTCAAAAACCGCGCCGTAAAATCCGTCTGATTATCGAAAGTTTCGTCCTCGGTCCACCAAGCCCGCATTTCGCGCGTGATCGCCGTCGAATTCACGTTTGCAAAACGCGGGGGCGTGGCAATTGAATCGCGGGTCGAAAATCCGTAGCGGAATTGGTTTCGGATATTGAATTTATCGTTAAACGCATGATTGAAAACGATTGTTCCCAGATCCGCCTTCAGCTTTTCCCGGTCGCGGTCGATAAACCCGTAAAAAGTGTTTCGGGGAACCGGCGCGGGACGGTCGCGGTATGCCGCGAGCGCATTGTTCGTCGCGGGAACCCACGGAATCCCGTAATCGGAAACATTATCCTGATCTAAATGAAAATAACTCAAGGTCAAAGAGCTTTGCTGACCGATTCCAAAAGTCAGCGTCGGCGCGATTCCCCAACGATTGTTTTCGATGATCCGGCGTCCCGCATAATTTGAATCGTGCGCCATAAAATTCACGCGAAACGCCGTGCGGTCGCCCCAGCCGAGCCGTTCGAGCGGCAGATTGATGTCGCCCGTTACGCGCTTCGTTTTGTCGCTTCCAAGCGTCGCGGAAAAATCATAAAATGGCTTAAACCCCGGCGTTTTGCTGATCAAATTGATCGTTCCGCCCGTCGAACCGCGGCCCGTGAAAGAAGACGACGGACCTTTGACGACTTCGACCTGTTCGAGATTAAACGGGTCGCGGGTCTGCGGACCCAGATCGCGCGAGCCGTCAATATAAATATCGTTTCGCGCACTAAAACCGCGTAAGGTGAGATTATCGCCCGCCGGAGTTCCACCCTCGCCCGCTGCAACCGTCAAGCCCGGAACATTCCGCAAAACATCGCGCAAAGTGGTCGAACCCTGTTCATCGATCGTCTTTTTATCGATCACTGTGATCGTCTGCGGAATATCGCGCAGCGGTGCGGTATATTTCGGCGACGACAACACAGAATTTTCATCCGCGACCTCAACCGTTTCCGCCGGTCCCTGCAATCTCAGACTGACTTCCTTCGGCGCGGTAAAAATATACCTCACGCCCGTATTTTGCAAAATCTGCTTGAGCGCCTGTTCTTCCGTGTAATCGCCCGCGACGCCCTCGGACGCAATAGTTTTGATCTCGTCGGGAACGACAATCCGCCAACCCGAAACTTTTTCGAAAGCCGTCAAGACTTCTTCGAGAGTTCCCGCCGGAATATTGAAACGGCGAATGACCGACTCCGCTTTTTCAGCCGATCTTGCCGCGACGATTTTGTCGTCTTTGATATGCGCAATATTCAATGCGCGGCTTTCGCCGACGGTGTACGCGACCAAAAATCCGACCGCCGTCAAGGAAAGAATCCAATAGCGTGGTTTGCGCCCTTTTGATTGACCTTTTTTATTTGTTCGTATCTTAAATTTGTTTTTTAACATCATCTCTCCGCAAATTTTCAAAAATTCCGGTTTTTAGAAAAATAATTTGCAGGCGGATTTTGTTCTTCGACCAAAGATAAAAACAAAGTTACTTAAAGCCGTTTGGAACTAACTTAGAGCGATATTTGTTGTTGTGAACAATCGAAGCGTGCTAGGATAAATCCGGCACGCCATCCGCGATACAAATCCTGTATATCCAGCGTTTGGTTAGTGCTTTCGAAGCCTTCGACGTTGCCGCGTCGGAGGCTTTTCTTTAATTCTTGAACTGAAATTGAAAATCGTTTTCAATAAGAGAAAATTCTAGTTAAGGTTTCTCTGCGTGTCAAGTTGCTTACAATAAAAATTTAAGTTTGTAATTTTAAGACTAGAAAGGTGCCCGCAAATTTGTGTATTGTTCGAAGCCATCTGAAAATTTTTCACATTACGGAAAAAATATGAAAAATTCGAATATCCTTCGAAGCGACCGATTTAAAAAGGCAAATCGTTGACTTTTAAATATCTAAACCTGTTCGAAACCCCTTTGACTTTTGTTGATTCTATAGTTAATATTTATCAATTCCTTCATCATTTAACTTGCCTAAAATAAATTGGAGTTATGACCGCGCCTAAGGACTGTTTTAAGTACCTGACGACAGATTCAATCCGTTTCAGCAAGTTAGAAACCGATCAAAAATCTAAAGAATTCAATAAAACATGAGTAGAAAAATTATGCCAAAAAAAAACGGCTTGCAAATTTTACAAACGATTTTCATAGTGCTTCTTTCCGGAGTTTTTATTTTATTTAACGTTGCCGATGCTAATTCGCAAACTCGCATCAGTAAAAAGAATAAAAAAAGCGTTAACTCTAAAGTCAAGAAAGTAACCCGGAAACGCACCGAGCGCGAACGCGAAGAAAACGAGAACTCCCCGGTCGTCGTCGTCCGAAACGGCAAAAAATATTATCTGAGCGAGGACCGCGACCTCGCTCGGTTCGACAAGCCCGCTGAAGCAATGCAGGCATACGTCGAACAACGCTTGCCGAAGGGCGCGAAAAAACTCCCCGTCGAACGCTATTTCACAGCGATTGAAAAAATTAAAAGAATGCCGCGTTATTCGACAAGCGACGGTAAGCTTTACCCTTCTCAAATAGTGGCTCCCGGATTAAAAGAAACTTCAGGCGGAGTGACCAAAGAGTCCGGCGGAAAATCGGAGACCGTAAATTCGGCGGGCGGTTCTACTTCCGGAGTTTTAGGAACCTGGAGCCCACTCGGACCGGGCAACGTCGGCGGACGCACACGCGCTCTGCTGGTTGACCCGACCACCCCGAATACAATGTTTGCCGCCGGTGTCGCCGGCGGGATTTGGAAATCGACCAACGGCGGAGCGAACTGGGCACCTCTGGACGACTTTCTGGCAAATATTGCCGTCACCTGCCTCGCCTTCGAACCGGGTAATTCAAACGTTCTCTACGCGGGCACGGGCGAAGGTTTCTTTAACACCGACGGTGTGCAGGGCGCAGGCATTTTCAAGTCCACAGATGCGGGCGTCACCTGGACCCGCCTCGCGTTCACAGCCAACAACGTGAACTTCAACTTTGTCAATGACATCGTCGTCGGCAACGGCTCGAACTCTCAACACGTTTATGCGGCGACCCGCACGGGCATTTGGCGCTCGCTCGACGGCGGAGCAAATTGGACGCAGGTGGTGGTTGTTCCCGCGAGCGGTGCGAGCACGACCGGCATCCGCGGAGCCATGGACCTGGTCATCCGCACCGACCAGTCGACCGATTATATCTTTGCGGCTTTGGGTTCCGCTTTCAATGCGGGTGAGGCGCAGTCGCGAATCTTCCGAAATACGGACGCGGGCGGCGCTGGTGTGTGGACCGAAGTTTACACCGAGGCGGCGATGGCACGCACTTCGCTCGCGATCGCACCCTCGAACCAAAACGTCGTCTACGCCATGTCGACCAGTTTTGCAGCCGGCAATTACAACCTCGGACTGCTCGGCGTTTTCCGTTCAACAAGTTCAGGTGATACGGGAACCTGGACGACGCAGGTGCGCAATACCAGTACGAACAAGCAGGATACGCTCATGCTCTCGAACCCCGTCAACGCGGCGTTGGTCGAGTGCGGCTTCGGCGCCTCCAATCAGTTTCTCAACCAGGGATGGTATGACAACGTGATCGCAGTTGACCCGGTCGATGAGAATCGCGTCTGGGCAGGCGGTACTGACCTTTTCCGCTCCGATAATGGCGGTGTCAACTGGGGCGTTGCATCTTACTGGTGGTTCCAGGGCAACGGCACGCCGCCCGCCAACGGCGATCCGCAGCTCGTCCACGCTGACAACCATGTCATAGTCTTTCATCCGGGTTATAACGGTACTTCGAACCAAACGATGTTCGTCGGCGACGACGGCGGCATCTACAAAACCGATAATGCCAAGGTCGGCAATGTCGGTTACGTCGGAGGCATCACACCGGGTGGCGGAGCCATTACGGCGACGAGTCCGATCTGCGGCAACGAATATACGCCCGGCGGTTTTTACACCGTTCCTGACCCCGTCATCTGGGGACCGCTCAACAACGGCTACGCAGTGACGCAGTTCTGGGGCGGCATCGTTTATCCGGATGGTGCGACTTATTTCGGCGGTACGCAAGATAACGGCACGAACCGCGG
>DATLOR010000074.1:0-6332 GCA_035536135.1 Pyrinomonadaceae bacterium
GCGCGATAGTTTGTTGCGTCAATCAAAAAAAGGCTTGAATCTGTTAAAGATCCAAGCCTTTTTTATTAAAGTTCTTTGGGCTGAGGTTTGAGATTGGGTTTGACGAGAACTGTCAGATAATTTTCAGCATTTATCTTAACCTGAATTGTTTTGTTCCCGACATCAACGGTTTGCACGGATTTCGGCGTTTTACTTATTTTCAAAAGCGCCGCATCAATCCATTGTTCACGAACCGTCCAATTTCCTGCCAGATTCTTCAAAAATTGCGACAAAGCCGCTCTGCCCTGCGCGGTCAGTTTGAATTTATTATCGAGTTTAACCGAAAAAGACATCGTCGTTTCGGCAATATCTTTTTCCTGCCCGAAAATTTCGAGCTTGATCGAATTATCGGCGGATTTCCCGATCCATTTTTCGCTGTCGGCAAGCGAAGATTCCTTCTCGATCGATAAAATATTGGTTAGCCCGTCAACCACTTTGCCGAAGGAAACACCGAGACCTTTTATTTCTCTGCCGAGATTTATTTGCTGATCGCCGCGTGAGCCAAACCAAATTGCCGCGTAATTTCCGCTGACGGCAACGCCGAATGCGTCGTATTTCGTATCCTTCCAGATGTCGAGATTTAAGATCAGATTATTGTGCATCGGGCTTTTTTTCCACGCTTCGAGAGCTAGTTGAGGCGATGCGCTGCCGTTCAAATTCCGGTAGAGATTTTCAAATCCCTGACCCTGATAATTGGTTTTCAACCTCTGCGGCGAATCAAAAACGCAATCCCAGGTCTTTTCGTTTTTGATATCGTAAGCACAATTGCTCCAGCCGTGCGTCAGATATTTGACGTTCATCGTCAGGTCGAGGATATGCCGGTTTGCCACATAGCTCAGCGGTTCGGAAAGCGCGACCGGCGGCAAATTATTTTGCGCCCGGTATTCATTGATGATTCGGAAAAGCTCTTTTTCGGTCTGGCTGATCTCGTCGCCCGCGCATTTTTGTTCGGTAAAGAGTCCCGCTCCGGAACAATTCGACTGGGCGAAAAATGATTGAACGCAAATTAAAATTATCCCGAATGATAGAAAGATTTTCATATGAATTCTTAAATTAGAAAAAGATTTGCTGACGCGTTTTTTTTATGAATTTACTCCAAATGCGAACTGAAATCAATTTTTTTTCGGTCAACGGTAATTAAAGTTTTACTTAAACAGTCGAATTGCCGACACTTTATAAATTGCTTTAAGATTGTTACAATTTTCTGAGTAAAAATGCTTGAAAAAATCCTTTCTCTGCCGTTAGAGCAAAAAATCGGACAATTATTTTTTATCGGACTTGCGGGCACTCAAATTGACGATTCGGCGCGTCAACTGCTCGAAGAGATCTCGCCCGGCGGAGTCTGCCTGTTTGCGCGAAACATCCGCGAAGCTGCGCAAACCCGCAAATTACTCGATGATGTGCGCGCTGTTTTGCCGGTCGTGCCGTTTTTGAGTCTCGACCAGGAAGGCGGCTTGGTTGACCGTCTGCGCCGCGTTGTCGAACCGATGCCGTCCGCGAATTTATTGAAAACTCCCAAACAAGTTGAAGATTTGGCGCGCATCACGGCGGAAATCGTGCGGATTCTAGGCTTTAATATGAATTTCGCGCCCGTTGTTGATGTAATGGATGAAGGCCGTGCGAAATTCGTCAACGGGCTTTTTTCGCGTACTTTCGGCACGACAAAAGAAGAAGTCTTTGAATTTTCGCGTAAATATCTGGCAACTATACAGTCAAACGGCGTTCTCGGCTCGATCAAACATTTTCCCGGTTTGGGCGCGACGGAGGTTGATTCGCACGAAGAACTTCCCCGCGTAAACCTGGAAAATGAAGAATTTAATTCAATCGACCTTTATCCATACAAAGAATTTTTCAAAACGGTTGAAGTTCACGCGGTGATGATCGCCCACGCAGCTTTTCCAAATCTCAACTTGCAGGAGCGGGATCAAAGTGGCAAACTTTTACCGTCTTCATTAAGTTTTAATTTCACAACAAAACTACTGCGCGAACATCTCGGCTTTGACGGTTTAGCCTTGACGGATGATTTGGAAATGGGAGCGATTTTAAAGAATTACGGCATCGCCGAAGCCTGTAAAATGGCGGTCAAAGCCGGACAGGATTCGTTATTGATTTGCAACGATGCAAACGCCATACGCGAAGGGTTTTCCGCCGTTTTGAACGCGGTAAAATCAGGCGAAATCGAAGAAACCCGCGTAAATAAATCTCTGCAACGGGTTGCCGCCGTCAAAAATCTAATTCAAACGCCGCTTGATCTTAACAAAGATCGTCTGGGCGAACTTTCAAATGAGATTTCCGATTTGAAAGCACGACTAAAATAATTTTGGAGGAAAACCATTGATGCGCTTTTCGGGGCGAACTTTTTTATTTTTTATAATTTTAACCGGCTTGATATTTACGATCTCCTGCCGTGAGCGAAAAACCGACGCGGTGACGATCGCTCTGACTGAAAAATTCGGCGGGCTTGATACTTTAAGCAATACGGGAACGGATGCGGCGGCTGACCGTGTGCGGACGCTGATCTACAATTCCCTGGTCAAGAAAAACGATAAATTCGAATACGTCGGCGAACTCGGCGATTACAAGGTCGGCGACGACAATCTGACCGTCACTTTCACGCTGAAAGACAACATCAAATTTCACAACGGCAAAGTTTTAGATTCGGCGGATGTCAAATACACGTTCGACGCGCTTTTTACGGCAAACGGCGCAAAAGCCGGAAGCTTTTACGATGCGGTACCGGACGAAACCGATCCTGAAAAGAAAAAGACCAAACGCGTTCCGCATCTTGCCGAACCGATTGCGACGCCCGATGCGAAAACCGTGATTTTCAAAGTTTCGCGTCCGGAACTGGTCAATCAGCTTTTATCGAACTTTGTGACGATTCCGATAATTCCCGCCGGAACGATCGAACAGCAAAAAACCGCACCGATCGGTACGGGTGCATTTAAATTCGTCAGTTTTGATGCGGTCAACAGTTTTGTCCAGCTCGAAGCTTTTGCGGATTACTGGGAAGGCGCGCCGAAAATCGCTAAACTAAACGTTAAAACCGTGCCCGATGCCAATGCTCTGCAAAACGAGCTCTTGAGCGGCGCCGTTGATATTTCGCCGAACCCGACGATTCTTTCGCCCGACGCGCTCAAAGCGATCGGCGATTCGGGCTCGCTCAAAGTCGAAAGATTTCCCGGATCGAACATTCAATACATCGGTTTTAACACACAGATTTCGCCTTTCAATAACGTCAAAGTCCGGCAAGCGATCGCCTATGCGATCGACCGGGAAAAAATCATCAATCAGCTTTTGAGCGGTCAGGCAAAAATCGCTTACTCGATCTTGCCCGAAGATTCTTGGGCTTTTACGACCGGCACAAAATACGCTTACGACCCGGCGAAAGCCAAACAGCTTTTGCAGGAAGCGGGCTACAAGGGCGAAGTCGTGAAATTTAAATATGCTTCGGGAAATCAGGCGGTCAATCAATACTCGCAGGTCATTCAAAGCTCGCTCAAAGACGTCGGCTTGAATGTCGAACTCGAAACGCTCGAGCCGCAAACGCTGCTGGAAAGCCTGAAAAACGGGCAGTTTCAGATGAACACGAGCATCTGGATCGGCGGCAATCAAGATCCGATCTTTTACCGCGATCTTTTTGCTTCGACCGATTTTCCCGAGAAAAAATTAAACGGCAGAAACCGGGCGCGTTATTCAAATCCCGAATTCGATAAGATCATCGAAGAAGCCGTCAAAACGGTTGATAAAACCAAAGCCAAAGAGCTTTACGCCAAAGCCCAGGAAATTGTCAGCAACGACCTGCCGCTTTTTCCGCTCTGGTATCCGTCGAGTATGGTTATTTCGACCAAACGCATCGGCAATGTAAAAATCAACCCGAGCGGCGATTGGAGTTTTGTTAAAGATTTGACTGTTTCAAATTAATATTTGGCACTTGACAAAATTTTTTCAAACGGTAGAATTATCATTTGCGATGCGGGAGTAGCTCTGTGGTAGAGCGCGACCTTGCCAAGGTCGAAGTCGCGAGTTCAAGTCTCGTCTCCCGCTCCATAGTTTCAAAGAAGCGACGCAAGCGGTTAAAGCCAAAGCGTCGCTTCAATAGCTTAAAACCGAAAGTTCTTTCAAATATTGATTTTAGTAAGGCGATTGGTTCAAACCCAAAATCCGAAATCTAAAATCCCAAATCAAACTGGCGGCGTAGCCAAGTGGTAAGGCAGAGGTCTGCAAAACCTTTATTCATCGGTTCGATTCCGATCGCCGCCTCCAAATAATTTTCACATCAAATCTATTTTTCAGTGCTTTTCAAAGCCCAGTAAACAAGCAGCGGCTGAAAAAATAATCGCATAAATCTTTTTTGATCCGTGTCCAAACCGAAGGCACTGCGCCGGTTGAGGTATTGCGAAATATTTCCCGGAAAAACCGCGATAAAAAAAGCGGCGGCAATTTTACCGACAGTTTCTTGATGCTTTTCATCGGTTAAAGCCAGTGCGCTGCCTATTGCTATTTCGGCAATGCCCGAATAGACGACCGTTTCATCTTTCTCCAGCGGGACCCAATCGGGAACCTGCGCCTGAAAATCTTTTCTGGCAAATGTCAGATGGCTGATCCCGGCAAAAACCAAAGTTCCGCCTAAAAAAATTCTGGCGATTTTTTTTATAGTTTTCTCGTTCATAGAATTATTTTAGGAGTCGGAATAAACAAAAAGCAATTAATTTGCGAATTGTTTTAGTTTTGAAACGTTGAATCAGTCAATGTTTTCAATTGATAAAATCTCCTTTTTCAATAGTTGAAAATAATAAATTCGAAACTGCTTCCCCTTTATCGAATCAAAAGTTTCCTCGTCAATCTCAAAATTTACCTTACCGACCTTCATAAAATAATGCGGAATTTTTTCGTTGTCGTATGAACTGGATGGATAGTTCGACATATATTTGATTGATAGTTCGGCAGTTCCTTCCGCTAGTTTGACACCGCGATTTTTTCTTAATCGTTGATTCCAACTGATACTTAACACCGCCCAATAAAAAAATACTCCGAAGCCGACGATTCCCAATATTTTCATTATGAAGAGATTTGTTGAATCAATATTGACAATGAGTGCGATAAATCCGATCACAAAACAGATTGCCGTTCCGAAAAAACTAAAAAAAATGTACAGCTCGATTTTGGCTTTAAGCCTCATTTTTTGATTTGCCGTAATTTCAAACCGGCGATTTGTCGCCAAATCATCATCGGTAAAAGGAATTGACGCCATCAATTTTTCGTTTTTAACTTTTACCGCTTGATTCATATTTTTAACACCTTAATTTGCTTTAGGTTTCGAAAAAAACCACGATCGCTTTCAAAACTTTTTGCTTTTCCTTTTTCAAATAAATGGTTATTATAATTTAGGATAAAATATATCCGCCGCATTCTGCTTTCCGATTGCTAAAATCAAACAACTTTTTTGAGGTCTTAATGAATTTTCTTTTCGCTTCATTTGAAACCGTGACGGGTTTGCCCGAAATTATTGGCTATATTTTCACCTTTGCGTTCGGCGCGATCGTCGGGAGTTTTCTAAATGTCGTTATTCACCGCGTTCCGAACGAAGAATCGATCGTTTTCCCGAATTCGGCTTGCCCGAAATGCAAAAATCCGATCAAACCTTATGACAATCTGCCGGTGATCAGCTGGCTGATTCTGGGCGGAAAATGCCGGAACTGCAAGGAAAAAATTGCGGCGCGTTATCCGGCGGTCGAGCTTTTGACGGCGGTGCTCTTTGTTCTGACCTTCTGGGCGATCGGTTTTAATGCTTTCCTGCCGGTTTGTTTGATCTTTGTCGCAACGATGGTTTCGCTGATTTTTATTGACGCCGAACATATGATTTTGCCGAATGTGATCAACTTCCCGCTGCTCGGACTCGCTTTGCTCGTCAGAATACTCTACCCGATTTTCTTCAATTCGCAGGATGTTTTGAAATTTTTCCCCGATCTGGCTCATTCGCCCTTAACTTCCCTGCAAACTCAGCCGTTGTGGCTCGTTTCCCTGATCGGCGCAATCTTAGGCGGATTGGTCGGCGGCGGATTTTTGTGGCTCGTCGGCGAGATCTGGAAACGTCTGCGCGGGGTTGACGCGATGGGACTCGGCGATGTCAAGATGATGTTTGCGGTCGGCGCGCTTTTGGGTTGGCGTTTGACGCTTTTGACGATCTTTCTCGGCGCATTTTCGGGCGCGGTGATCGGTATTTTCGTCGTTTCACGGCAGAAAGAAAAAGATATGCAGACGCAGATTCCCTTCGGAATTTTTCTCGGAAT
>DATLOR010000075.1:0-11164 GCA_035536135.1 Pyrinomonadaceae bacterium
TTTGTTGAAAATATTTCTTAAATTTAACAAAAAAGATGGAAGCAGCGGATGAATTATTAGAATATTTACAGCTTATTCGGCGAACAAACCAACAAATCTCGCGGCAACAGTTTTTAACTATTTGAGATGAAACTATAATTCATAGCATGAAACCTTCGCTGCGAAACATTGTCATTCTGTTCGTTTTGTCATTTCTCGTGACCGCCGTTTTTAGCATTTCGCTGAAAACGTTCTTTGCCGGCGACGCGATGACGCGCGATTTGAGCAAAGGGCTGATCATTCCTTTTTTTACGTGGACTGTCCAGCTTATTTTGTCGGCTTTTTTACTGCACGGCGCGGAACGTATTTTTTACTGGACACAGCTCGGAATTATCTGTCTGATCGGATCGATCGCACTGCTTCCGGCGGCTTTTTACAATTTTGCGGTTGATCATCCGTCGCCTGTTGTTTCGATTGCGAGCGTTTTAATGTGCGTGGCAATTATGTGCGTGACGCTTTATTTCCGGCTCAAACCGCGCGGCTACAGTTTGCTCTGGACGCTCGGCTGGACGCTGACAATTATCATCAATATGTCGCTTTATGCGTATTCGATCAATTTAATTTGATAGGTTCGTAAAAGTTAAACTTTTAAATGCAGTTTCAAAACATCTACCAATTATTCCGCGAACAAACCGCCAAATATCGCGGTGAAAATGTTTTTTACACGCGTGCGGACAGCAGCGGGTGGAGTGCGCAGAGCTGGAATGATTTTGAGAACCAAGTTCACGATTTTGCGTGCGCTTTGCTGGCGAAAGGTTTGACGCGCGGCGCGAGCGTCGCAATCCTCGCGGGAAATGTTCCCGAATGGACGATCGTTGATGTCGCGGCGATTGCCGCAGGCGGCGTCGGTGTCGGGATTTATCCGACGAGTTCGACCGAGCAATGCGAATATATTATCAATCATTCGGACGCGGAGTTTTTCTTTGTTGACACTTACGAACAATTTGAAAAGGTAACCGATACAAGCACGCCTTTCCCGAAATTAAAGGAAATCATAATCCTTGAGCAAATTGATGAAACGTCAGTCGAGCTTGTCGAAAGCGAAAACAGATTTGGCGTCAATGTAAAATATATTCCGGTCACAAATTACAAAGATTTTCTCGCTTTCGGCAGAGAAAACCGTAAAGAATTTTTGCCGAAAGTCGAAGAAATCGGTTTCAACGCAAAATCCGAAGAAACGGCGATCATGGTTTACACTTCGGGCACGACCGGACAGCCTAAGGGAGCAATGTTATCGCACGGGTATATTTTGAATTCGGTCGAATCCTTGCGCCGATCCGTCCCGATCTTTCACGAAGACACGGCGTTTTCGTATCTTCCGGGTTGTCACGTCGCGGAACGCATTTCGGGTATTTACAATCGCCTTTATAACGGCACGGCGGCGCATTTTGTTGATGATTTATCGCGCCTTTACGCTTATATGTTCGAGGTGCGCCCGACGGTTTTCGCCTCCCTGCCGAGATTTTTCGAAAAGATTCACGCAAAGATCTTTGCCGAAAGCGGGACTGACAAAGTCGATCCGCAAGTTGTCAAAGACGCTTTCGGCGGAAATATTCGCCTTTTAACCTCGGGCGGCGCGCCTTTGCCGAATGAGATCGCCCGGTTTTTTGCGGGCGCCGGGTTGCCGATCCTGCAGGCTTACGGTTTGACGGAAAACATCTGCGTCGCGTTTAACACGGTCGAAAATTTGAAGTTCGGAACGGTCGGGCGTCCGATGCCGATGTGCCAAATCCGAATTGCCGCAGACGGCGAAATTCTCGTTAAAAGCCCGATGATGTTTTCGGGTTATTACAAAGACGCGGAAAAAACCGCCGAGATGTTTGATGAAAACGGTTGGCTCAAAACGGGCGATTTGGGAACTTTGGACGAAGACGGTTTTCTGCGCATTACAGGACGAAAAAAAGAGATCATCGTGTTATCGTCGGGCAAGAACGTCGCTCCCGCGCTGGTCGAAAATCTCGTTAAGGAAAATCATCTCGTTAGTCAATGTTTTCTCTACGGCGACGGCAAAAGCTACTGCGTTGCGCTGATTACCCTGAATCAAACCGAAGCCGAAATGTTTGCAAAGGCAAACAATATCGAGTATCGAAACCACGGCGATCTAACCAAAAATCAAGCGTTTTACGATTTGATCAACGCAAGCGTCGAAAAGACAAATGCGCGGGTTTCGTCGTCCGAACAGATCAAGCGATTTACAATTTTAGAACGCGATTTTTCGCTCGAAGAAGATGAGATCACACCGACTTTGAAGGTTAAACGTAATGTCGTGAGCGAAAAATTCGCCGAAGAAATTGAAAAACTTTATAGAAATTTGTAGGGGCGACGGCTTGTCCTCGCCCAATAAGCGCAGCGAACAAATGTTTCGCGTAAAATCAATTATTGAATATTTTGAAACGTTTTTGTGCGTCTTTCGATGCATCGGGTGAGGACAAGCCGTCGCCCCTACAATTTTTGAAACGCCGTGCGGAGAAATTTATGACATCTTTAAACAAAACTTTTATTTCTTTAATTTTTATCGTTGCTTTTTGCTTTTCGGTCACAGCGCAAACCGCGCCGCAGGACAAAAGCGTCTCGGTTTTCGGCGCGCGCATTCGTTATCTCGAAGCGGGTGACGCGGCAAAACCGACCGTGATTTTGCTTCACGGACTCGGCGGAAGCGCGGAGAACTGGCAGTTTACCTTTCCGGCTCTGACGGCAAACTATCACGTCATTGCGCCCGACCAGATCGGTTTCGGAAAATCTGACAAACCGCTTTTAAAATACCGCGTCGGAACTTATGTTGATTTTCTCGATAAATTTATGGCGGAGCTGAAAATCGAAAAAGCCTCGCTTGTCGGCAATTCGATGGGCGGTTGGGTTGCCGGACTGATGGCGATCAAATATCCGAACCGCGTCGAGAAAGTCGTCCTCGCGGATGCCGCCGGAATTATTCCCGCGAGTGTCAATACGGATGAGATTTATCAGTTAAACAATTCGACGCGCGACGAGATCCGCGCCAATCTGAAACGCATTTTTGCCAACCCGCTTTTTCAAAACAACGAAGTGCTCGTTGACCAATTTATGACCGCGCGGATTGCGGTAAACGACGGCTACACGATCAACAGTCTCATCGAATCAATCAAACGCAAGGAAGATTTCCTGAACGACCGTCTCGGCGAAATCAAAAAACCGACGCTGATCGTCTGGGGCAAACAGGACGGCTTGCTTCCCGTCTCGGACGCCGCGACGTTTAACAAAGGCATCGCCGGTTCACAAGTGATTATCTTTGAAAACTGCGGTCACGCCCCGCAATTTGAAAAAGCGGCGGAATTCAATAAGGCGGTTTTAGATTTTCTGGGCGCGAAATAAATGCAAAACATCGAAAATACTGAACAAAAAGCGAGCACTTATGCGTGGTATGCACTCGGGCTTTTGATGTTCATTTATATTCTGAATTTTCTCGACCGCACGATCATCTACATCCTTTTTACGCCGATCAAAAAGGAAATGAATTTTTCCGATACGCAGCTTGCACTGCTCGGAACGACCTCGTTCGTCATTTTCTACACCTTGCTCGGAATTCCTTTCGGGCGGCTTGCCGATCGGGGTTCGCGGACAAAAATCATCGCGATCGGGGTTGCTGTCTGGAGTTTATTTTCGGGCTTAACGGCTTATGCCGATGGTTTCTGGACGCTTTTTGCGTGCCGCGTGATGGTCGGAGTCGGCGAAGCGACCTTAGGTCCGGCGGCGATTTCCCTGCTCTCGGATTATTTTCCGCCCTTAAAACGCGCGACCGTCACGAGCATTTATTCGATGGGCATTGCGATCGGCGCGGGTTCTGCCGCGCTTCTCGGCGGACAGCTCGCGCAATACGGCTGGCGGACGGCGTTTATGATCGTCGGTTTTCCGGGGATTATTTTCGCCGTGCTGGTTTATTTTCTGCGCGAACCCGAACGGCAGGTTCAATCAGCAAAAGTTGAAGAAAATTATTCGGCAAACGATTGGCGCAAACTTCTCTCAAATAAAACCTTTGTCTTGCTTTGCATCGGCTACGCGCTTTTGGGTTTGGCGACCAATAATCTTTCGATCTGGGGCGCAACATTTTATGCGCGTCTGCATAAATTCGATCTCGCGACGATCGGTTTCTGGGGCGGAATTTTAACTCTGTGCGCGGGCATTCCGGCGACACTTTTCGGCGGCGTGATTGCCGATTGGTTTCGCCAAAGATCGAAAGGCGGACGGATGGTTTACGGCTCGATTTTGTCTTTAATCAGTGTTCCCTTCTGGCTTTTGATGATTTTTACCGATTCGATTCCGCTGATTTTGCTTGCTAACGGAGTTTTATTGTTCGCGGCACTCGGCTGGCTCGGCGCGGCGGCGGCGGATGCGACGGAAATCGCGGGCGTTAATTTACGAGGCTTGGCAATCGCAATTTACTTTTTCAGCGTCAACATCGCCGCATATCTGATCGGCTCGAATCTGATCGGGTACATAAGCGATAGATTAGGTGCGACACAAAATCCGGCGATGATGCGTTATGCCCTGCTGGTTTGCCCGATTGCCTGTCTTTTGAGCGCGATCTGTCTGTTTGCCGGAAGCAAAACGCGGCGTGATTAAGAGATTTTGGATTGGTCATTGGGCAAAATATTTGCTTTTATGACCAATCCAAAATCCAAAATCTAAAATCCAAAATCGTTTTACTGGCTGCTTTTGATCGTAAAATCAACCGCTTTCGTGACGTTTCCGCGAACTTTGTAAATATATGTTCCGGGCGGAAGATTTTGCAGTAAAATCTTTTGCTGCGAGGCGGTCGCGAGCAGATTGCCGCCCGTGTCGAGCAGTTCAAAATAAATTGTCTGATTGCCCTTATTTTGATTGATTTGCGCGTCGAGCGTCGAATTTCTGACGCTGAACGGAATCAAAACCTGTCCTTCCCCGACATCCAAAGTATCTGAATAACGCTCTTCGAACCTGCCGTTATTGGTCGTTGACGGTTGAGGTGTCGGCGTTGGTGTCGGACCCGGAGCCGGTGTCGCCGTCGATGTTGGTGTTGCGGTCGGAGTCGGTGTCGCGGTTGGAGTTGGCGTCGCAGTCGGTGTTGGCGTCGGATTTGAATTTCCGCTCACATTAAAGCTCGAACCGGTTGCCGAATCGGAATTCAAAAGCAGACCGCCCGAGAGCGATGAACCGATCAGAATTTGCGCTTCGGCTTTTGTTCCCGTCGAAGTCGTACCGAGAACATTGCTGCCGACCGCCGCGTTGATCTTATCCAAGCCGAGCTTGATGATGATCTGATTGCCGTCGATTTCGCCCGAATCAACCGCGCCGATGGTTTCCTGATTCTGCGTGCCGGTCGCAAGTGTCGTAATGCGCCCGTATTCAAAAGTGTTCGCGGTTTCGTCGACCGAAGCCGTCACGAAAACCTGCGTCTGACCGAAAGCCGAAGTCAAAGTCCAGCGCATATTCGGCGTCTTGACCGATAAATCCGTCAGCGTCAAAGTATAGATTATTTGGTTTGCCGCCGCGTCGTATTTAAATCTCGCTTCGACAATATCCTGCGCGGTCGTGCCAAGCTGGTCATTGGTGACATCAACAATCTGCGGCGCGTTCGGGTCGTTTGACGGAAAAAGATTCGCCGGATGCGGAACTGCCGACAAGGCAAGTGCGGAACGAACCGCATTGTGCGCATCAACATAGCCCGCGCCGACGACTCGTTCCTCATACGGCATCGGATTCGCCGTTTGCCGCAGAATCGTGACCACATGATCGGGTGTCAAAAGCGGGTTGGCTTCCATCAAGAGCGCGACCACGCCCGAAACCTGCGGAGTCGAAAACGAAGTGCCCTGCGATGTCGTGTAATACGGCAGAAACGCGGGCGGAATCGTCGAAAGGTCGTTTGCGCCGACGAAAACCGGCAGCGCTCCCGCCACGTTCGTCACGCCCGGAGCTTTCGAGCGGGTCGATTTGATGTCAACGCCCGAACCCGTGATGTCGGGGCGAAGATTCGGCAGAGCATTCACATCGGCAGGCTGTCCCGGCGTGTCGGTTCCCGTCCCGTTATCGTTGCCGCGCGATGAAAAATCGGCGGGCGTTCCCAAACCTCGCTTTTCGCCGGCGGCGACGGAGATCACCCAGGGCGCAACCGAATACGGATTGATCATATCGGGCGCGTCGCCGTCGTTTCCGGCGGCAAAAACAACCGTAATATTGCGGTCGTGCATCATTCTGGTCGCCGTGTTGATCGGATCATTTGGATCGAACGGCAAATCGGCGAGCGTCGTGCCGTACGAATTGTTGCAGACGCGGATGTTGTATTGAAATTGATGAACGAGCGCGTAATCCATTGCCTGAATAATCGCGAAGGTCGAGAGACCGACATCGTTTCCGGCAGTCAAGCCGATGAGTTTTGCGCCCGGCGCAACGCCGCGGTAGAACCCGCCCGAAGCCGCGCCCGTTCCCGCCGCGACACCCGCACCGAACGTGCCGTGTCCGCCTTCGACGTCCGAGATCGGCACGTTTTCAACCGGCGCATACGGAATAAATTCGGGCGGCAGATTGAGCGGAATTTCGGCGGTCGGGAAAAAGACGTTTTGGGCGACGTTTTCGCCCAATTTCAGATCGGGATGCGTCGCGTCAATGCCCGTGTCGATATAGGCGATGCCGACATTTTTACCCGTGACGGGCAAGCCTTGATTGATCGCCGTGACGACGAAATCGCTCAAAAGACTTTCGACACCGATAAATTTATTGCTTTCGTTATCCATCGCACGAAAAATACGGTTGGCGTAAAGCGAACGAATATTGCTTTTTTGTTTGAGCGCGTTGAACTGCGTCCGGTTGACCATCGTCAAAACTATCGGCAGCTCGCCCGTTTTATAACCGCCGATGATGCCGAGCGATTTCAGCATCAAAAAATCCGCGCTCGTCGGTTTACTGTTAAAAGTAATCACAACGGGCGTCAGCGATAACGGCAAAGCGTTGATTTTCTGACTCAATAAAGCGTCAACTTTCGGCAAAGCCATCGAAACCGACTGCGCGCATAAAACAAATATCAAAACCGTCAAACCGTAAATTAATCTTTTCATCTTTTTCGCTCCTGCAAGAAAACTTTTCTATTGCTCTGATTGTAAATTTACACAACCGCCGTTGAGATATTCTTGAAGCAAACTTGAGTTTTCAAAAATCAAGAAGGCGAATCGTTTTTTACAACGATCCGCCTTCTTTTTTCCTCGTTTTTAGTTTGGTTAGTTGAGGATCTGGAATGTCACTTTTTTCGTCAACGGATTGACCGTAAAGCGCACAAGTTTTGACAAAACACCTGTCGTTCCGCTTGTCGAAGTCGTTCCGCCGGAAGCTGCGGTATTGGCGTTCGGCGAACCGTTCGGCAAGAACTGTTTGCAGGCGATCGAGTAATCAGCCGGACCGTTGGCAAAACCTTTGACGCGCAGGATGTAGGTCGTGTTCGGCTGCACCGCCGACGAAACATGCTCTGCGGCGGTCGCGCCCGCCGATTCAGCCAAAACCACGCCGTCCACAGTGCGCAGTTCAAAGTCCATATCAACCGCCGCGAGCGAGCTCAAGGTTGCATCGAGAAAGAGCGCGTCGGATTTGGTCGTGACCGGAATATCGTCCCAGGTAATTCCTTTGAAGGTCGGGTCGCCCCACGTCAGGCTCGTGCCGGAAGTCGCCGTCGGTTCACCCGCGACGAGCGCGCCCGTCTTTGTTTCGTTAAAGAACGAATACGAAACCGGAGCCGGCGGATTGCTCGTGCCGTCGCCCGTTTGCGAGCCTTCACCGTAGGTCGAGCCGGCGAACACATTCGCGTAAATCTTCGCGTCGAAGGTGAACAACTGCGCCAGCGGGTCGTTGAATTCGAGCCGTTTGGCGTTCGAAGTTTGACCGAGCGCGAGCGTCTGATTATAAAGGAATGTATTCGCGCCGCCGTCCGCATTTTTCACCGTCACGGTCGGAGTTGAAATATTCGTGATCTTGAATTCGAGCGGCGAATACATTGTCAGGTCGAGAGACATTGTGGCACCGCGTGCGTTGGTCAGTTTATTATCGAATGCCATTACACCATTGGCAAAGGTGATATTCGAGATTGCCGAATCAACCTGCGTCGTCACATCAAACTTCTCAGTTGTCGGACGCGCCGCACCTGAAAGTGCCGAGAATCCGAGCTGTCCAGTGGAGTTGACACCGATGGCGCGAACAACGTATTCGCTGTCGAACAGATTATTTAATCCTTCGGGCGCAAAAACTTCGTGAACCGCGCCTTTGTCTTCATAGGAAACCTGATTGCCGTCGACGAATGCAACGTGGCGGAAGCCGGTCGTCGAAGCATCGCCGTCGTTGTAGGCGCGTTTGCCGTTCGGCTCGCGTTGTCCGGCAAGATTGGTCTTGCGTTTCAGAACTTCGTAGGATGTGGCACCCGCGACGCTGTTCCAATAAACTCTGTTCGTACGGGGCGAAGCCGGAGCGACGAAAACATGCTGCGGAACTCCCGGTGCATCCTGTTCACCGACAAACGGCGTTACCTGTGTTGAGATCGTCGCTTTTCCGCCCGTCACTTCAAGCGCATTGACACCCAGTTCGTGCGCGGCAAAGATTTGCTCGATCATCGCACGGTGTTTGCCCGGCGAATCGGGATCGGTCGTATCGGTCGGATAAAGCATCTGGTCGGCAACGATCATCGCATCGCGTGATTTTACCATCGTGTCAGGCGCGGTCGTGCCGAGAACATACATCGAACCTAAAAAGTCGCGTTCAAAGATTTCCGTGCCTTTCGTGATCGCCTTGAGTGCCTGACCGTCTTTCGGACGGGGACGTTTGTAGGTCGTGTTCTGCGGGTAAATGCGATTGAACATTTCGCGGATGTCCCACATCGTCGACATATAGATCTCGCCGTCGTAATGCTCTTCGAAATCGGGTTGTCCGGTCGTCCGGTCGATCAATGTCGCGATGTCGCTGTATTTCAAGGTCGACCGCGCACTGCGGATATAGGCAACCGAATCGGGATTGCGTCCGAGATCGCGGAAGCGTTGGCGATATTTGAAAGCGTTGACGACATAATCGCCTAAACTGGGATTATCGGTGATCGTGAAAGCCCACATATCCGCCTGACCTTCGTTCAATGCGCTGCCTTCCGTGCCTTCGAGACCGGCGATCGGCGAAGTGATCGCGTGCATTCCTTCGTGGTACGGAACCGTGCCTTCGAGTGCCAGATCGTTGAAATAAAAACCGTGTCCGTAAGATGTCGGGTTTACGACGACCGGCGATTTGGTTGCCGTGACGCTTTCGATAATGCTCGTTAAATTGAGCGCGAATGCATTGTCCAGACCGAGAACTTTATTTGCCAGATCAGGATCCGTCGGACTCGGGATCGTGCCGCCCGCAATGTCTAAAGCGAGATAAATATTCGGAATATGAACTGTCGCGGGAAGCGGATTCGTTTTGTTCGGATAATCGTCGGGGAAACTTCCCTGACCGCCGAAGGTTCCGGCGTCGCCCGCAACGTGCAGGTAATCTACATATTCGACGAGATAAGTAACAAAGAAAAACGCGTTGATCTCGTCCTGATGCTCCGCCGGTTCGGCAAATTGATCCTGCTCATTGGTTCGCGCTTCAAAGCCGGTCGGATTGTTTTGGCGGAAATGCCACGTTCCGAGACCGGCTTGCGCAAACGGCTGTTTCGTCGCGAGCGCGTTATTAACGATCGTGTGTGTTCCGGTCAATGTTCCGACCAAACCGGTCGTCCGGTTGGTCGGGTCGAATGAACGAAGCGTCACGCGTTCTTGTCCGCAGGGCGTTCCGCCGCAATCGCTGATGATGCCCTGATCTTTCAATTCCTGTGTGATCGCCGGATATTTCGGGTAAATGTCGGCGGTTTCGTTGCCCGGAGTTTGCTGAAAATTAACAAAATCCTTGCGCTCGACCAACTCGCCCGTGTGCGCGTCGATCGCGACCATATAAAGACCGAACGGATTGAGCGAAAACTTCGCAACTTTCCAAACTAATTTGTAACCGTCAGCAGTCGGGTCAATCCCGAGCTGCGGTGCGATATTGTCAACCGCCGCCGCTTGCTGCGCGAGATTTTGATAGCCGGTTTGGAGAAGATTCGTAACGTAGCTCGGGAGATTGACGTTGAAGCGGTTCAGATCCGTATTCGCCGCCGCTTTTGCCTGTTCGGCGCTCAAGGTCGGCTGCGTGTTGACCGAAACATCGCGGAAAAACGGTCCCGAAGCCATCACGATCTGATTGTTGGCGTTCATCACCAGACCGATTCCGCCGTCTTTGACCGGAATCCCGTTAAAAGTTTGCTGAAAGCGGATCAAGTGACCGCCGAGCGCATCTTTCTGGCTGAAAACACGCAGGTTATTAATGTCGGAGATACCGAAAAGCGCCGCGTTCTGGGATAAAAATGCGCGTCCTGCTTCTTCGGGCGTGCCTTGATACGAAGCGGAGGCAAAATCATAAACGACATCCGGCGAACCGCCGAAAGCGTTCCAGCGAACCGTCATATTCGGCGCGTCGGTCGAAGATTTCAGTGAATTGAGCGCGGCTGTTTGCGCACTCGTCGCCTGCCGCAGATTTTGCAGATTGCGCGATAAATTCAAATCGAAATTCGGTGCGCTTCTTCGATAAAGATTCGTCAGCGAACTGATTGTTGGAGTATTGGTCGCGGCTTGTGTTTTTCCAAAAGGCAAACCAACCAGACCCGTGATGACGATCGCCCAAACCAGTAAGACACTCGCCAATCTGATTAAAATATCATTTTTTGTTCCCATAAACTTGCTTTTCATTTTTTTCCCTTCTCCTGTCTGCATTGTGTTAAAAAACTTTATGTTCCAACATTAAATAATCGTTCTTGAAAAAAACTTGATGCGCCCTAAATCAAGACTTGAGCCGAACTTGAGAAATACAGAAAGTGAGAAAAGGAGAAGGGGAAACTAAAGTCTCCCCTTCTCCCTTTCGCCACTTCTTCTCTTCTTTCTTATCCGCCGGTCGTGAACAATTGATTGAACTTGTTCAATTTAACCGCCAGAACTGCTCTTGTGATTGTACTTGCCGGTTCAAAACGCGGTCCCGGAAGCGCCTGAAATTGTCCGGGCGCGATCTGGATGAGTTCCGCCGGATAAGCTTCGAA
>DATLOR010000076.1:0-5235 GCA_035536135.1 Pyrinomonadaceae bacterium
CAGCGGAATCGGTTTGCACACCGGAGTCAAAGTCAATCTTGCCTTAAAACCTGCGCCTGAAAACACGGGTTATATTTTTGTTCGCACGGATCTGGACGATTTTGAAATTCCCGCGTCGGTCGAATATATTTCGCATTGTAGCTACGCGACGACGCTCGTGCGAAAAGGCGTTTTGCTTTCGACGTGCGAGCATCTGCTCTCGGCTCTGCGCGGCGCGGGCGTCGATAATTGCTTTATCGAGCTCGACAACATCGAAATTCCGATCATGGACGGCTCGTCGGAAAATTTTATCGAATTGATCGAAAACGCCGGAATTTCGGAGCAAAACACGCCGCGCCATTATTTGAAGATTCTCGAAAAAGTCATGTTCGAGCAGGGCGACCGCAAAATGTCGGTCGAGCCATCGGACAAATTCGAGATCGAATGCGTGATCGATTTTCCGCATCCTTTTATCAATCGTCAATCGTTTCATTTCAAGCTCGAAAACGGTTCTTTCGGACGCGAGATCGCCTCGGCGCGAACCTTCGGGTTTACGACCGAGATCGAAATGCTTCGCAAGGCGAATTTGGCTTTGGGCGGCTCGCTCGACAACGCGATCGTTCTGACGCCCGAGGGAATGCTCAACGAAAACCCGCTGCGTTTTACGGACGAATTCGTCCGTCACAAGATTCTCGATATTATCGGCGATTTCGCCCTGCTCGGAATGCCGGTTCTCGGCAAGATCACGGCGGAAAAATCCGGTCATGCCGTCCACGCAAGCTTGATGAGTAAATTACTGAAAACCGAATCGGCGTGGAAAATCATCGAAAAACCATAAAACAAAAAACAACTAAAAATCCGACGGCGGAAAATTTTGCTTGACCAAACTTCAAAAATCTTCAAAACTAATATCACTTTTTTACAAGTAGTTTTATGATTGAGCTTTCGGAATCGATGATTTACGAGTTTGAAGAATTTCGGCTCGATGCGAAAAGTCGCCGGCTTTTTCGGCGCGCGGGCGGCGAACTCGTGCCGCTCACGCCGAAAGCCGTCGAGCTTCTGCTTTTTTTAATTCGAAATGCCGGACGAATCTTGTCGAAAGAAGAACTGCTCGACACGGTTTGGGAAAATTCGTTTGTCGAAGAGGCCAATCTGTCGCAGACGATTTTTGTCTTGCGGAAAACGCTCGGCGAAACTACCAAAAAACCGCGTTTTATCCTGACCGCGCCGAATCGCGGTTATCAATTCATCGCCCCGGTCAAGGAAATAAAGGCGGACGACGAGATGCCGGAAGTAGGTTTTTTCTCGAAAAACATTTCATTTAAAATTCAAAATCCAGAATTCAAAGTTAAGCATCCCAATCCAAAATCCAAAATCCAAAATCCAAAATCGTTATGGTTTGCCGTTTCGCTCGTTGTGCTGATCGGTTTCGGCATTTATTGGTTTTATCCGGCGGCAAAGCCCGCGACCGTCAGCGAGATCAGAACGATCGCGGTCTTGCCGTTTGAAGATTTAAGCGCTGGGCAGACGGAAAAATATCTCGGCGTAAGTTTGGCGGATGCTCTGGCAAATAAATTCGGCGGTTTAAAACAAATCACCGTCCGCCCGACGCGAACGGTCCTGAAATACGCCGAAAGCCGCGAAGAAGTGAGCAAAATCGGGCGCGAGCTGCAGGTTGATGCCGTGCTTGACGGTCGCATCCAGCGCGTCGGCGAACAGATCCGCGTTAGCGTTCAACTAATTCGCACAGCCGACAACACGACGCTTTGGACGGAAAATTTTGACGATCAGTTTACAAACTTTTTCGCCGTTCAGGATTCGATCAGCCAAAAGGTTGTCGGGTCGCTGGCGCTCAGGATCGACGAAAAAGAACGCGAAAAATTCAACCGGCGCGGAACGGAAAACGCCGCCGCTTATCAGGAATACCTGCTCGGACGATTTTTTTGGAATAAACGCTCGGCGGACGATCTGAACCACGCCATTGAACATTTCAACCGCGCCGTCCAAATTGATCCGAATTTCGCCGAAAGCTACGCCGGACTTGCCGAAACGTACGCAATTTACCCCTTTTACGCGGTCGATGAAGACAAGGATGCCTTGCCGAAAGCGCGTGAGGCGGCAAACCGCGCTTTGGCGATCGACGGCGAGCTCGCCGAAGCGTACACCGCGCTCGCTTATGTTCAATCGCAATATGATTTTGACTGGAAGAGTGCGGAAAAATCCTATCTGCGCGCGATCGAGCTTAACCCGAATCTCGCAACGACGCGGCAATGGTACGGCGAGTTTTTGGCTTTTCAGAATCGAACCGACGAGGGTTTGGTGCAAATGCTGAAAGCCGTCGAACTCGACCCGACCTCGCTTTCCGCCAACAACGCGCCGGCTTTGGCGTATAATGCGTCGCAACAGTTTGAGAAGGCTCTCGAAACGACCGAAAAGGTTTTGCAGATGGACGCGAATTTTCTGATCGCGCAGCATTACCGGGCACGCGCTTTATTCTTTCTCGGCAGACGCGAAGAAGCTTTCGAGATTTACCGCAAGGTCATCGCCGTCTCAAACGGAAGCGCGTATTTCAAAGCTGATCTGGGTTGTCTTTATGGAATCGCCGGACAGAAAGCGGAAGCGCGGAAAATATTAGCCGAACTCGTCGAAACCGCGAAAAGTAAACCGGTGTCGCCGTACTATTTCGCGATTATTTATATTGGATTGAACGAACGCGCAAGAGCCTTCGAATTCCTGCGAAAAGCGGTTGCCGAACACGACAATAACGTGATCGTCCTGAAAGTCGGCGCAAATTTCGACAGCGTCCGGAATGATCCTGAATTTATCGAAATCCTACGAAGTGCGAATTTTCAACTCTAAAAGTAGACGAAATTTGGAATTGTCCGCTTTCGGCAAACAATTCCAACATAAAGAGCCGGGAGATTTTATTAAGTAACGAACGAGGAAGAATTATTTTTCGGTTTTAAGCAAATTGTGGTTAAGGCGTGAAACCGCAATACAGCGTTGAACACCGTAATAATAAGGCGTCATAGTTGCCGAATCTCATATTTGTGAAGTTCAGAGTGTATCCGGCGAAGTATAATGTGCCGCCCAACTTATATTTGACCGCATTAAAACCGTCGTGATCCTCTACGTTAAACTGGCTGACAAACTGTTGTGTTCCGTTTGCGCCCGAAAATCTGGCAAACCACGCATCGGTTCGCGAGGCGTTTATCATCCCCGGATCGGGCGGCATACCGGCATTCGGATTTATTCCGCGCAGCGAACCCCAGGTCGCGCCTGCAATAAAAATATCGCCATCCTGAGCGGCGGTAATGTCAAGCGATTTGATCTCGGTCGGTAACTGAAGAAATTGCCCGATTTCCGACTGCCAAACGACCGTCCCGCCCGCATCGAGTTTGACTATCCACGGATTTGACAAATAAAGCTTAAAGTCGATTTGCCGGAGAAATTTATTTCCGACCGCGAAAGCAACTCCTTGACTATCAACTTTCAAACGGGTTGCGTAAAAAGCATCCGACGAGGTTGGTCCGATATTTTGTCTGAAATAATTTTGACCCGTCGGACTGTTAAATTTTTCGACTTGCGAAGTAATGAAAATAAAATTGCCCGGACCAATTCGGTTTAGATTTTCACTCAAAACATAGATCGAACCGTCGCTGCCGACCGCGACATCTTTTGGATTGCCCGATGCAAAGTTAACCACAGTTGTACTTGTTTGAGTAAAATTAGCGTCGAAAACAATCCGTGTGACATCGTAATTGACAGCTTTGGTCGGCTCACCTGTGCCATCGCGCGTACCATTCGAACTGATGACCCGCGTCGCGGCGGTCAGCGTCGTATTTCCTGATGTATTTACGCCAAACTGCATTCCGCCTTTACCTTCTTCTTCCAGCGTGCTGAATATATTCACAAGCGGTGCTTGTGCGGCATTGGCATCAATCCTGACGATAAAAATATCCTGACCATTGCCAAGCGTATTGCCGGCGGCATAAACATTTCCCGCCGCGTCAACAAAAACATGGGTCGCGTAGTCCTGGGTCAAGCCCGAAATCTGACGCAGCCAAAGCTGATTTCCTCCGGCATCTAATTTTGCGACCCACGAATCATAGTCCGCGATTGCCTGGTTGTAGGTATAACCGCAGAGATAAACATTTCCGGCAGAATCGTAGGTTACATCGTTGACAATTTCGGCAGTATCTCTTTGATTATTCGGAACACTGAATTGTGTTGCCCAGACTATTCCGTAATTTACTCGTAATAAAATAAACGTAAGTTTATCAATTCCATCGCCAAAGGCTCTGACGGCGATTGAGTAATCTTTTGAGATAAAGGGCAGACCGTTTGAATAGAGATACATCCGCGACGAATTTCCGTAGGTTGATTCAGGCTCGAAAAGCGCCGTCACGCCGCTCGGAAGATTCTGTGCGGAAAGCGTTATTTTGCCGTCGTAGTTGAAACGGCTGATTGCAATGTCGTAAAAAGTGGATTGTCCGGAAACGATAAACTGCGTGGACGGATTGACCGAAAATGAAATCGAAGGAACCGGTTGCGTTATTAGTTTGACGACGATCGGCGCGATCGTAATGCCGTTTGCCGTTCCTTTGACGTTGATATTGAATGTTCCGATCGGCGTGGTCGTTAAAGTTTGCAATTTTAAGGTCGAACTAGTCGCGGTCGTCGTATTCGGCGTGAAAGTCGCGGTGACGCCCGCAGGCAAACCGGTCGCCGCTAGCGTGACCTTATCCGTGTAATTGTCGCGGTTGATTTTTATCGTGTAAGCCGCCGTTTGACCGACCGTGACGGTTTGCGTGGTTGGTACCGCGACCAGCGAAACGCCTGAAGCCCGCGCCTCTGCCGGTAACACAAACGCAAAAATACCGATTAGCAAAGAATATAAAGTAAATATTTGGATTTTTTTCTGTCTCATTTTTTTCTCCCGAAAACTTTTGGTTGTTTTTTTGCCGATAAAATTTATAGCTGACCAATTGATTAAAATTCGACCTGGTCTAAAAAGTCCTCAAAGCAGTTATCAAAATTTCTCAAAAGTTATCAGAAACTATGATTTGGTATGCGGAATCAATAATTTACGGGCTTGGAAAATTTTGTCCTGAGCCGGAATTTTGACGAAAACCCGGATTCCCGATGCGGTTCGGAGGAAAGGCTTTGTCGAATTAGTATCCCGCATTTGCTATAATTTTTAGGCAACCTCGATTTTTTATGGCGCAACCGGCAACCAAAGCAAAAGGCAAAAAT
>DATLOR010000077.1:0-8745 GCA_035536135.1 Pyrinomonadaceae bacterium
GTAGAGCGCGTTCATAATTCCAAGGGTCGTGCGTTCGATCTGCCCGAATCCGGCGGCGTGCTGTTTTAGATCCTCGCCATTGTCGCCTTTCTGCCACCAGTTTTGATACATACTTTCTTCCCAGAACAAACCCATCAGCAGCTCGTTCGAGAATTCGACGCGCGTATCGAGCGTGTTGCCGTGTTCAAGCAAGATCCAGACCTGCGCGAACGTGTAGCCGTGCTCTTTTGTCCAGGTATAGCCTTTCCATTTTTTCTTTGCCATTTCGCTTTTCCTCAATGAAATTATCAGTTTTTCAAATGTTTTTCAAAAAACGCGAAAATCCTTTCGTATTCATCCGTCCAGCTCGACGGACGCGTAAAGCCGTGACTTTCCGATGGATACAGCATCGCTTCAAAATACGGCGTTTTTTCGAGCCGGATCAGCTTTTCGATCAGTTGGAGCGAATCCTGCGCGGGCACGTTATCGTCAACCAAACCGTGCAGAATCAGCAAAGGTTTGTTTAATCCCTCGGCATACGCGATCGGCGACGAGCGTTTGTAGCCTTCAACATTCTTTTCAGGAAAACCAAGCCGTTCCGCCGTGTAAACCGGCGACGAATAGTAATAATTTTTCCAATCCGCCACGGGACGAAGCGCCGCCGCCGCCGCGATCTTATCCGTTCGAAAGGCAAGCATTTCAGCCATAAAACCGCCGTAACTTCCGCCGTAAACGCCGACTTTCTGCGGATCGACCGCATAATTTTTGACCGCGTAATCGATCGCGTCCAGGTGATCTTCGTAATCTTTGCCGCCTAAGAAATCGTAAACATCCGTGCGCCAATCGCGTCCGTAACCCGCCGAACCGCGATAATCGATGTCCAGAACGACGTAGCCTTTCTGCGTCAGCAGCTCGTTGAACATAAATTCGCGGTAATAATTGTTCCAGCCGTTGATCGTATTTTGCAGATAACCCGCGCCGTGTACGAAAATGACCATCGGATATTTTTGTTTGGCATTAAAATTAGACGGCAAATAAACCTTGGATTTCACAAATTTTCCGTCGCGTGCCGGAATATCGACAAATTTCGGCTCGTTCCATTTTGTTTTCAGAAAAGCCTCGGGCGTTGATTTGGTTAGTTGCCGTGGGAAGGCAGCTCCGCGGCAGCGCGGGCAAACCTCGATCGTGAAAAGCTCGGCGGGAGCGTTCCATTTCGAGAATTCGTAGAGCAGGATCGGTCGTCCATCTTCGGTCGCCAACTGCGGACTGCTGCGCATTCCGTTTTGCGAGTCGAAAATCTTCGTCTTTAAATTTCTGTCCAATTCATACTCGTAAAATTGACGTTCAGCCGTAGTTTCTTCGGTCGAATTGAAAACAAACTCTTCACCTCCTGACGACCATTTCGCCCATTCGACCTGCCATTTGCCGCTCGTTAATTGTTTGACATCAACTTTCGAAGTAAAACCCGCGTCCGACGGATTTTCCTGACGGATTTCACCCGTCGGATTCGGCTCTTTCGCGGCGCGCGTCAGCGTTGCCAGGTAAAGATGATTAAAGCCGTCGCGTTCGCTTCCGAAAAGAATCTGCGAATTGTCCCGCGGGTTCGGTTCGACGAGCGACGAAAGCGACGCGATCCATTTTTCGTCGGTTTCTTCCGTCACGAGAATCGTCTGTTCGGCTTTGCTTCCGACATCGTGAATATAAAAAATCTGCCGCCGCTTCAAATCTTTGTCGACGCGGTCAACGACGAGCGAAGAATTGTCCGCCGCCCAGCGAAGTCCGCGAATAAAGCCCGCACCTTCCGCTTTCGGCAGATTTACTTCAAAGGGCTTTTCGCGGCTTCCGTCGGCTAAATTAACGAAAATCTTCTGCTCGGTAAACCCGCGCCTGACGGAATTTGCCTGCACCAATTCATCCAGATAATTCGGCACGAACAAAGCTTTTTGCTTTGATCCGTCGCTCAAAACGTAAGCGATAAGTTTTCCGTCCTTCGTCGGATTAACGTTGAAAATCGTCAAAAACGCGACCGGATTCGCTTCTTTCGTCACCTGAACAAGCGAAGTTTCCTTCAAATTCAGCACAAAATAGTTTCCGCCGGATGAATAAAGAATCGCGTCGTTCGAAAGCCACCGCGCGCCTGCTTCGACGCCTTGCGTGCGCGTAATCCGACGCGCTTTCGAATCTTTATTTTTTAAATCGAGCACGTAAATATCCGTGTTTTGCAGAAACAAGATCCGTTTTGAATCGGGCGAAAATTCGACGCCGCCGAGGTTTTTTTCACGCGCCTTGACGAAATCGTCTCTGACGAGCAAACCGTAATCGAGTTTGCTCGCAGGCGGCAGAATTCTTTGTTCGTAATTCGCCTCGGCATTAACGAGAATGCGTGAATTATTACCGTCCGAATCAATAATATAAAGATTGCGCGGCTCTTTGCCTTCGGCGTTCCACGCGTAAACGACCGTTTTGCCGTCGGGCGATAACTTTTCCGATTCGGGACGCATTCCCGCCGGCGAAGGCTCGCGCATAATGTCTTTGACCGTCAGATTTTGTCCGAAAACGGCAGACAGACAAAGAAACACAATAAATACCGGCAGAAAATTAAGTCGTTTGGTCATAAATATTAAATGAATATCGGTTTTTCGGCTGAGAATAATAGTTTTGCAATAAATAAAGATAGCTTTTCTTTACGGCAATTCGAGCGCGTTCAGGCGTTTGACGTCGTTTGTGACCGTTGTTTTATCGTCGCGGTAGATCGCGCTTTCCCACTCGCCGTAGATCGCGTTCGGCAGAACGATGAATTTGTTTCCGTAGAGCGCGTGCGCCTTTTCGACTTCGGCGAAACGGTCGGCGACGGATTTGCTTTCGTAAACATTTGACAGATCGTTGAGGTTATCGCCCATCAGAATGACGATGCGGTATTTTTCGGCGATCGCCTGTCGGCGCGGTTCTTTGGTCGAAACATATTTGCCGTTCGCGTCCTTTGAGCGCAAAACGACGTTTTCCGCCGAAATGTCGGGAAATCCGACCGCTTTTAGATTGTCGATCGTCGCTTGCAGCTGAACGTCGTCGCGGTTTGAAACGTAGAAAATGCGCACGCCTTTCGATTTCGCGTAATTAGCAAAATCGACCGCGCCGGGAATCGCTTTCGCCTTGCGCATTTCGCCCCACGCGTACCAGTCTTTGATGTTGAACGGAAGTTTGTTTTTGATGCCGACAGCCTGCGCGGGCGAATTGTCGAGCATCGTTTCGTCAATATCGACGACCACCGCGCGCGGCAGTTTTCTTTGCGCTTTCGGCAGTTTCTTTTTCGCTTTATCGTCGTCGTCAAGCGTGCGTTTGCCCCAGTTGAAAGCCTGAAAACAAAGCGCGCGGTATTCCGCCGCCTTCTGCATAAAAAGCGTCGCGCCGATCTGATAATCGTTATTGACGGTTTGCGTGACGGCTTGCTGAGCCGTCGAAACGGTGACGAAATAGGTCGAAACGACCGAAGATAAAACCAGCCCGAAGGTCAGAAGATATTTTTTTGAATTCATACGTTTTTTAGAGTTGGCAAAAAGATTTTGAATTGATTATAAAGTAAATATGCCCGAAAATCCGCACGACAAGGAAGATTTGAAGAAGAAACGCGAAAAACTTTCCGAAACGCCGGAAATCTGCGACGAAAAAGGCGCGTGGAGCGAAGACCAGAAAAAGAAAAGTTATTATTACGACGACGCGCACGGTTACGAAATTTACACGGATGAAGACGACGAAGAAAATTAATATAATAAACTCATGAAAATCACGCCGCTTCACGATTGGAATCTGTCGCCGCAGCAGGCGATGGAACTGCAGAAACAGCTTGCCTTTGAAGTAATCAAAGAAGATCAATTTGATGCTCCCGTTAAAACTGTTGCGGGAATTGATCTCGGTTACGACGTTCAGGCAAATCGCAGCCGCGCGGTCGTTGCCGTTTTGAAATTTCCCGAGCTGACGCTTCTCGAATCATCGGAAGCGATCATGCCGATCCAGTTTCCGTATGTTCCGAGTCTGTTGTCATTCCGCGAAACGCCGGTTGCCGTCAAAGCGCTCGAAAAACTGCAAATCACGCCCGATCTGATTCTTTGCGACGGGCAGGGAATCGCGCATCCGCGCCGTTTCGGCATCGCCTGTCATATCGGTTTATTAACGAATGTTCCGTCGATCGGTGTGGCGAAATCCTTGCTCGTCGGAAAATACGGTAACTTAGGCGAAGAACGCGGAAGCATTGCGCCGCTCACGCATTACAACGAAGAGATCGGCGTCGTTCTGCGCACAAAAAACAAGGTTCAGCCCGTTTATGTCTCGGTCGGTCATAAAATAAGTCTCGAAACGGCAACGGATTACGTGCTTCGATGCACGACGAAATATCGTCTGCCCGAAACAACGCGGATTGCCGATCAGATGGCTTCGTACCGTAAAAAGTAAACTTATTTATCAACCGCCGCATTTCTGCCCGAGCGCGTGATGGCGGTTCTTTTTTCTTTGTTGGCATCGTCTGTAACTTCGACTTTGATTTTGCGAAAACTGCCGTCGCGTTTATCGTTGGTCGGCGCATAGGAAACGACATACTGCGTGCGAAGTTCGCTGGAAATTTCGAGCGCGATTTTTCCCAACTGCTCGATCGAATCGGGAAAATAAACCTTGCCGCCAGTTTCCTGCGCGAGACGCGTCAAAAATGCCTGCGCCTTTTGACGGCGGCTGATCCCGGTTTCCGCGTCGGGCGTATCGCTCAGATTATTTGTAAAGCCGATCGCGTAAATCTGCACGTAGGAGTTTCGCAGAAGTTCGAAAAGCAGTTTCTCGGTGAAATCGCTGCCGCGGTCGTCGCCGTCCGTCACGAGGATCAGCGTGCGCAATTTCACATCTTCTTTTTTCTGCGAGTTCTGGTATTTCTGAACCATTTCCGCCGCACGGTAAACCGCGTCAATGATCGCCGTCTGCCCGCCTTCGACAAAAAGATTATCGAGCGCGTTGTCGATCATCGCTTTGTTGGACGTAAATTCCTGCACGACCTGAATTTTGTCCCCGCTGACAAACCGCACGACCGCCGCTTCGTCCTGCGGCTTATTGGTGCCGACAATTATTTTTCCGGCTTCGACAACCTTCGCGAGCTGCGAACGGAGCGAGCGCGAATTATCGATCACGAGTGCATTGAAAATCGGAACCTCGGCGACCGAAACCGAAGTGATCGGCTGGAGCACACCGTCTTCATAAACCTTGAACGCCGATTCTTTCAAATTGCCGACCGGACGATTGCTGTTATTGATGACGCGAACGTTAAGACTGACCTCTTCGGTATCGATTTTAAGAACCTCGTTATCATTTTCAGGCGTCTCGGGCGTCGCTTCCGGCGTTGGCGACGGGCTGACGTTCGGATTCACGGTCGGCGTCGGGGTCGGAGTCGCTTTCTGCGTTGCCGGATTTGGATTCTGAATTTTCTCCGTATTTTTAAGCGTTTGGATCGTATTGCTCAGAACCCAGCCTTTGACCGTTCCGTCGGCGTTTGAAACATACGCCCAGCCGTTCGCTCCACTGCCTCCCTGGAGAAAAATAACTTTGTCGCCTTTCTGCAATGTCTGAAGCTTCTCCGCATTATAGTCAGGCGTTTTGCGCAGATAGGTCGAAGTCACCATGACTTCCGCCTGCCGCTGGGCAAAAGCCGAAAATGCAAAAAACAATGTGAGAGCCGCCGCCGTAAAAATATTTCTCATAACTACACCCCTTATTCTCGTACCGTTCAATCTTGTCGCTGCGACTATTTTACGGTTCTGACCGCGTTTGAAACTACGCGCAAAAATTAAAACTACTTGTTCTCCGCCGGATTTACGGTCACGGTCACCAAACCGATTGCGGTTCCGCCGCTCCCGTCGCTGATCGTATATTTAAAACTGCCGGTTCCGCGAAAATCCTGATTCGGCGTAAATTGAACATTGCCGCCCGATCCGATTTTCACCGTGCCGCCGACGGCATCCGACACGCCCGTCACCGTGATTTTATCACCATCGACGTCCTTGTCGTTTGCCGTCACAGAAATATCGACCGGAACGTTTTCTTTTGTTTCCGCGCGGTCTGGATTTGCCGTCGGCGCATCGTTCACGGGCGCGATCTTGATCGAGATCGTCGCCGCTGCCGAATCCGCCGCGCCGTCATTGACTTTGTATTTAAAACTGTCCGAACCGTTAAAATCAGGTTTCGGCGTGTAAGTTAAATTCAAGCCCGAACCGCTCAAGCTTCCGTTTTGCGGACCCGCGACGATCGAATATTTCAGCGTGTTCGCGGGTAAATCAACATCGCTCGCGTTCAAAACAAATGAAACGGATTTGTCTTCAACACCGTTTATTTCGGCATTATTGACAACCGGCGGTTGATTGACTTCTCTGACCGTGATCGTCACGGTTTCTTCAGCCGAGAGCGCCGGCGTGCCGTTGTCCGTGACGCGGAAAGTCACGGTATAACTGCCCGCGCCCTGTGCTTCCGTCGGAGTCCAGCTAAATGCGCCCGTTGACGCATTGATCGCGGCGCCTGCCGGAGCGTTGACCAAACTGTAAGTTAATGAATTCGCGGGCAGATCCGAATCGTTTGCGCCTGCCGTAAAAGTCAGCAAAGTTTCTTCGTCGACGGTTTTATTACCGATCGCCGTAAGTTTCGGCGCCGCGTTGATCTCGTTGACGCGGACATTAAATGTTCGGGTTGCCGACAAACTCGGCGAACCGTTGTCCGTGACGCGAACCGTGACCGGAAAATCGCCCGCGCCCTGTGCTTCCGAAGGAGTCCAGGAGATTGCGCCCGTTTTTGAATCGATCGTCATTCCCGAAGGCGCGCCTTCGCCGAGCGAATAGGTCAAAGCATTGACCGGATCATCCGTATCCGAACCGTTTGCCGTTAATGAAAGCGGTTTTAGTTCGTCAACGGTTTGGGCGGAAATTCCCGCGAGAGCGGGCGCGCTGTTGACTTCCTGCGCCGTCAGTTTGACCGGCACGTCGGTGCTTGCCAAACCGTCGGAAACGCGCACGGTAAAATTATACGCCGAGCCGTTGCCCTGCGCTTCCGAAGGCGTCCAGCTGAACGCGCCGTTCGAGGGATTGATCGTCGCTCCGGCGGGTGCATTGATCAGCGAGAAAGTTAAAGGCTGATTGGGAATATCCGCGTCCGTCGCCGTCGGTGCAAAGGTGTAGGCGGAAAGCTCGTTGATCGTTGCCGAGGGCGGAACGTTCGAAAGCTGCGGCGCAACGTTGACTTCTTTCACGGCAACATTGATCGTTTGGCTGGCGGTTGCCGAGCCGTCAGAAACATTAACCCGGAATGTATAATTTGCGGGTCCCTGCGCCTCGGAAGGCGTCCATCTGAACGCGCCCGAAACCGGATCGATCGCGGCGCCGGTCGGGGCTTCGCTCAAACTGAACCGCAGCGCGCTTGCCGGCGTGTCGATATCGTTTGCCGATGCCGAAAAACTGAGCGGCGTGAGCTCATCCAAAGTCGAAGACGGCGGCAGATCGGCAATCGTCGGCGCGTCGTTAACCGAATTTATCTTAATGATCACGGTCGTTTCGGCGGAATCGGCTTGTCCGTCGTTTGCCTTGTAGGTAAAACTGTCGGTGCCGTTAAAATTGGCTTCCGGCGTGTAATTAAACGAACCGTCGGCATTTAACGAGAGCCTTCCGTGGGTCGGCAAGGTTTGCGGTTTGGCGTTCGCAACGCTGAGATTATCGTCTTCTTCGTCCGTGTCGTTGGCTAAAACGCCGCGCCCGTTGCTGATGTTTAAAACCGTGTCTTCGTCCGTTACATACGAATCGGCGACGGCTTGCGGCGCGGTATTGGTTGAAAAAGAGTTGAAAAATTTGTCAACCTGCGGAGTGTTGACGATGTCTTCGGGCAAAACCGCCAGCAGCATAAAAAAACGCCTGCCGATAAAGAACATCCGCAGTCTTTCGATCCGGTATTTCGTGATCACCTGACCTTCGAGTCCGGTGATCGTTCCGCTCGGAATTTTGATCAGCAGTTCGCGACCTTTCGCCTTGCCGCTTTCAAAATCCTCTTCTTTGAGAAGCTGACCTCGGCTGGCGGTGATGAAATCGTTTTTAACTTTTTTGAAGTGAGCTTTTGCGTCGGGTTTGAGCGAAATTAAAAAAGTTTTCGGAGCATCCCGGTAAACAACCGCAAAATAACCGTAAAAATCACTGTAAGAATAACTGCCCATCTTACTGCGCGATTGCTGTGCTTCCTCGTCGGGCTGCATTTCACCGGGCGCGAGAACGCTCCACGGCTTGCCTGCCGGGCTGAAATATTTCCATGCCCATTCCTGTGCCAAAACACCGCTGCTTAAAAAGAGAACCATTACCAGCGATGATAATAATTTATACATTCTAGACCTTCCCCTTGAACAATAATTTTTTAAAAAAGCTGTCATTACAACTTTTTCGCGCGGTATTTTCCGCGTGCGCGAACGACGGCATCCGCCCGGTTGACCTTGACGATAATGTCGTTGACATCCTGATCGTCGGCGATCGTTTTCGAGTTAAACCCGAGCCGGTACTGCTGCCTGACCTCGGCGGCGATTTTTTTGAAGATTTGGCTCAGCTTCGGCGCGTCGCTCATATAAAACCGACCGGCGGTCGTCTCGGACATTTCCTGCAGAACATTGACCGCTTCGGTATTTGCGACCTTGTCGATCAATTCTATTTCCTGCGGCGTGTTGGCATCCTTACCGAGAGCAATTTTTATCGTGTATTTTTTCTTCTTTTTCTT
>DATLOR010000078.1:0-3692 GCA_035536135.1 Pyrinomonadaceae bacterium
AACATCCAATTTGTGATATTTATGGACTACCGCGATGGTTTTAATGATCCATTCGCGCCGGTTTTGACTGATTTTTCCAAAACATCTCTCCCAATCAAAATCATTTGAATGATTTTCGAGCAGATAAAATATATCGAGAAGTCTTTCCTTATAAGCACCGCCGTCATTCAGCCAATGAACACAGAGTACGCGCAGATGATCTTCGGGTCTCAAAATTCTGACCTCAACTTCGCCGAGCGGTACCGTAAAGGAGTTTTCAAACAGCGCATCCCATTCCACTGTGTCCAGATGCCGCAAACCGCAATGCAGATCGACATTCAGCGCGAGACCTTCTCCGGCGGCAATGATTTTCAGACTCTTTTCATAGTCTGCAGGCACAACGCACAGATCGATATCGCTGTATGTCCGGCGAAATTTTTCGGGGTATTCCCTGCCGACTGCCCAACCTTTGATCAAAATCGGCTCGATCCCGTTCGCCCGAAACAAATCGAACGCCGCTTTGATCTTTTCCTCATACACCTTCGTCCTTAAAATAAGCCAGCGCTTTTCGTCTTCTTTTTCTTTTTTTTCAAGGCTCATTTTATTATCTATTACAAAATATAAAAGAGTAGCGAAGACGATTCGGCTTCACTACTCTTGAAATCTGACTTATCGGAAAATTTACGGAGCGCAGACACCCGAAGGATTACAATTAACCGTTGACGGGCAAGTTGTTTGAGCAAGACAATCGCCGGAGCCGACACAGGCACACGAAGTTGATGCCAGAGCACTCGTCGGTGCCGTTAATGATGCCACGATCGGCAGGGCAACGACTGCCGCCAACCCGATTTTCTTAATGACTTCGCGCCGAGAGCGACCGGCAAAACTCGATGCCAGCTCGATTTCCAAAAGATTTTTTTCATTCAGTTGATCGATCGCCAACCAGATCAGATCTTCCGGAATTGCCGATCCGCTTTCGTTTTCAAGTAATTTCGTAATTTCGGGAACGGAATTGTTGCCGTCGCAAGATTTCCAGACAAACGCCGCCGTTTGATTCAAACAATGTGCTTTATTACTGGTAAGATCATAGACCAAAACCTCTTCCGAGGTTTCTTGTATAACCAATCCTTCCTTTCGGGCAACAGGGACTTGTGAACTCTTCATTGATTCCTCCTAAGTTTAGACAAAAATATATATCAGTTTTTTCAGTATTTATAACAATAATAAAGCATTAAAACGCCTTATTTTCAAAGAAACTTAACAATTTTACTGCAAACTCTTCAGCTTCGCCTCTTTTAGTTTTGACGATTATGGCACGATTTACAGTTTTATTCAAGACTTTTAATGAAAATTTTGGATTATATCTGATTGGAATAGTATGAGATAGCAATTCGATCACCCCCAAACCATCACTCAGGATCTGCGGCTGCCACCCGGCACCGGATTCAAATTCCGTCAACAGAACCATTCCAACCGGTATAGGAGTCACTCCTACACTGCCTCCGAATGTTTCAACCGGGTAATCGGTTTGCTGATATCTATCACCTAAACCGCGGATTGAAAGCATTTTGGGAAACGGATGAACGAATCCTTCGTCATCCAAAACTGCATACTCATCAGAATAATATTTTGCCCCCAATTTAGTCAATTCTTTGACGAGGGTTGTTTTTCCCTGAAAACTTTTAGCGGGTAAAATAATCGCCTTCCCTTTCCAGGCAACTACTCCCGCGTGGACAAAAACTCTCGATTCGGCGAACTCTGCGATCGTCAGACGGATTTGCCAGTCCAGATATTTCAAAAAAATTTCCCGTTCGTTCCCGAACGTAATTTTTTTTCTCCCCTTGAACAGAACATACTCGGCTGATTTGTTGCATCTGACGGAAAATGTGTGCACGGCTTTCCGGTGCGGGATCTGTTTATAAAACCCTTCGGGCAAAATTTTGCCGATCCGCCCAATAATTTCTTCCAGAAGATCTCTGCGCGCCGCATAGACCCTGAGTCTCACGCCGAACGATTCGACCGCAATATAATTTTTCGAAGAATTTTCGTTATTTTTTGCTTTTTCGGTTTTTTCCGTTTTTTTCGTTTTTTTCGTTTTTTCCCCGCCGTGTTCCATACGATTTTAAGCCTGATGCGTTTTTCGGGATGACCCGCCAGCCTTCTGCCAAATAAAAATGAGCAAGACCGTTTCAAAAAAAATCACCCCGAAAACTGTCTTCTCAAAATTCATTGAATATCCGATGGTCAGGACCAGCGCCAGAACCAGGATTGCCGATGCCGAACCATACAATCCGGTCACGGTCGAATGCGATAAGCCCGAAATCACCATTTTTTGGTAGATATGCTCGCGGTGCGCCTGCCAGACCTTCTCTCCCCTGAAAAGTCTCTTCAGAAAGGTAAAGACCGAATCAAACACAAAAAACCAAACTAAAAAGAGGGCAATCCAGGGCAGCATCGCCCCGAAGACAGGGTTGCCGGTGCTTTTAACCGCAAAAAGCGGTAAAACAGCGAAAGAATAGCCTAAGAAGGCACTCCCGACATCGCCCATGAATATTTTTGCAGGCTGGCGGTTGAGCAGCAAAAACCCGAAGGACGATAAAGCCAGAACACCGCCGTAAAAACCTATATCTTCAATTCCAGAGATCAGTCCGACCAGGCTCCAGCCGATTCCGGCAGAGACCGCCTGGGTTGCCGCGATCCCGTCAATTCCGTCCATGAAATTATAGGCGTTGATCAGCCACACGATCCATAAAAATGCCGTTATATTTCCCCAAATTCCGAACTCAACGATCCCGTAGAACGGGATCAGGATCTCCCGGAAACCGCCCAGTGACCAAACCACAATTCCAGCCGCCAGACCATGAAACAAAATCCGCAAAAACGGCGAAATCGTCCGGACGTCATCGATCAAACTGATTGCCGCCACAATTATCGCGCCGACAAAATAAGACCAGTAAAAATTTCCGCCCGAAACCAGGGAGTAAATTAAAAAAGTCACGATTGAAACGACACAGATGATCAGCCCGCCGCCCCTCGGCGTCGGCACGCTGTGCGAACTTCGCTCGTTTGGAACGTCGAGCAATTCGCGCTTCAGGCTCCAGCGCCGGAATAATTCGACTCCCCAAAATGATACCGTGAAAACGGCAATGTACGCGGCAAAGATTTTATACACGATGACTTTTGGTAATCAGACCTTTTATCTATTTTTCTGACTCAAATAATAATCTACTTGTTTTGTGAGAGCTTCGTAAACCGTCGTTTCCGGTTTGAAATTAAATTTCTCGTAAAACCTCCGACCCGAAAAAATATCGTCCGAAAGCCATTTTTCGAATGTTTTTTCAAACTTTTTCAGATATTCAAAAGAAAGTCCCGTTTTATTTACGCTGAATAATCCGCGGACAAATTTCTCCGGAACTTTAATTCGGGGAATTTTTTTGTTTAGCCCGCGCGCGATCGTTTCGACGATTTCCCTCATCGAAACCGCTTCGCCCGTTAAATTATAGATCTCGGTTCCGGTATTTTCCTTTGATTTAATTGCTTTCAAAATTCCTTCGGCGACGTCTTTTTTATAGATCAGACTTTTTTTATTGCCGCCCTTTCCGACCCAGAAAAATCTCCCTTTATCAATCATCGTTATCAGACGCGCTGTGTTACCACGGTCGCCTTCGCCGATCACGGTAGCGAGCCTTAGGATTGTCAGACGGATTTTGTTT
>DATLOR010000079.1:0-3644 GCA_035536135.1 Pyrinomonadaceae bacterium
CAAAACCAGAACCGACGAAGCGGTAAAATTACTGAGTGAAGCGATTGCTTTGCGCTCGGACTATGCCGACGCGCATTATCAGCTGGGCAAAATTTATATCGAAAAAGGCGAAACCGAAAAAGCGATCATCGAGCTCGAAGCGGCAGTCAGCGCGGACGCGAAAAGGGATTATATTCATTATCAGCTGAGCATCGCTTACCGCAAAGCCGCGCGTCGGGAAGACGCCGACCGGGAACTGAAAATTTACCAGGAATTAAAATCGCAAAACCGTAAAACCGAAAGTCTGATGCCGGTCATAAGCAAGAAAAATGCACCGTAAAAATCTGTTCGTTCAATCATTAATAGCCAGTTTGCTAATCTTTTGCGCCGCCTTGGTTTCCCCGGCGCAGAAAACGGCGGTCGCCAAAAATCCGCTGGCAAAATTCGAAAAAAGCATCGAGCAGGGCGATTACGCAGCGGTCGAACGCGACCTTCTGAATTACGCGATTCAGAATCCGAACGACGCGCGCGGTTTTGAATTGCTGGCGCGGATGCGCCGCGACCAAAAACGGCTGAACGAGGCGCGGTCTTTATATCAAAAAGTTTTGGCGCTCGACCCGAGTTTTACCTCGGCGAAAATAAGTCTCGCCGTCATCTATTTTCAGACCGGAAATTCCGCCGCGGCGCTTTCGGCGTTAAATGAAATAACGGACAAAGACATTACAAGCGATGCGCTTCGGCTGAAACTGGCGCAGGCGTTCGCGCTCGCCGGAGATTGCGGAAAGGCTTTCGAAGCGGTTGAAAAACTCGGTTTGAAGATCAAGAACAGCGATGCCTTGCCGCTTCGCGCCGAGTGTTATTTTGAAATGCGCGAAAATCAAAAAATTGCTTCGCTGCTGCCTCTGGCAAATAGCCTGGTGCGCCAAAATCCGGCAATTTCGATTAAATTTGCCGATGTTCTAACGGGCGGCGCGATGTTTAAAGAATCGGCTGACGTGCTGCGGGCGGTCGTCAAAACATTTCCGCAGAATGCGGACGCGCTTGTTTCACTGGCAAAAGCGGAAATTTATTTGAAGAATTTCGCAAATGCTAAAATTCATCTCGCGCAGGCGTCTAAAATAAAAACCGGTTCGCCGGATCTATTTTTCGTTCAGAGCCTGCTCGAAAGCGAACAGGGAAAGAATCCGGAATCGCTCGAACTGCTCGAAAAAGCGCTCGCCGCCGAGCCCGATTCGACTGTTTTTTTAAGACAATACGTGATTTCGGCAATTCGGGCGAGTGAAAACGGAAAAGCCTTCAGGACGGCTGAAAAACTGCTCCAATTAAATCCGAACGAACCGGAGTTTTTATACCTGCACGGCGCGGCGGCACTGCAAAACAATAACTTGAACGCGGCGCAAAATTCGCTGACGAAGTATTTTGAAATTCGCCCGCAAGACCCGCGCGGCTGCGTTGCGCTCGGATTGGTTTTTGCCGCGCAGGCTGACAAATTGGACGTCGCCCGCCGGCAGATGGAAAAATGCATCGAGATAAATCCGGGTAATACTGAGGCAAAATACCAGCTCGGACTTTCATATAAAGCGGCGGGCGACACCGCCAAAGCCATCGAATATTTTGAAGCGACCGTTAAAGACGCTCCTAATTACGCTTCGGCTTTACGCGATTTGGGCGCGTCCTATCTGCAGACGGGTGCGGAAGCAAAGGCGCGCGCGGCACTCGAAAAATCGGTCGCTCTTCAGCCGGACGACGCCGACACGCATTTTCAGCTGAGCCGGCTCTATAATATAATCGGCGAAACCGAACTGGCGAAAAAGCATCTCGAAATATTTCAAAAATTGAAAAACCCGAAAAAAGACGGAATGTAATGAAGTTTCATAAAATTTTAACGGCAATAATTTTTCTTTCTTGTTTTTGCGCACCGAATCTTTCGGCGCAAAAAACGGGCGATCTTTGCAAAGACCGCAAAATCCCGCAGCTGATCGATGTTTATAAACAAACGAAAATAAACTTTACGCACACTTCCGCACCGGAAAAAAAATACATCGTCGAATCGATGAGCGGCGGCGTGCTGCTCATCGATTACGACCGTGACGGCTGGCAGGACATTTATTTTACAAACGCGCCGACGGTCGAGATGGCGCTGAAAAAAGAAAAATCGAAAAGCCTGCTTTACCGCAACAACGGCGACGGTACTTTTACGGACGTCACGGACAAAGCCGGCGTCGGATTTCCGGGCTACGCGATGGGCGGCGCGGTCGGCGATTTTAATAACGATAATTTCCCCGATATCTACGTGACGTGTCTCGGCGGCAATGTTTTGTATCAAAACAAGGGCGACGGAACATTTGCGGACGTAACGAGTAAAGCGGGCGTGGCGGACGGTCGCTGGTCGACCGGCGCGGCGTTCGGCGATTACGACGGCGACGGCTTTTTGGATTTGATCGTCGCTAATTACGTTGATTTCAGGTTTAACGATTTACCGACTTTCGGGAGCCTGCCGACCTGCAAATTTCGCGGCGTCGATGTCCAGTGCGGTCCGCGCGGTCTGAAAGGGGCGGGCGACAGCGTTTTCAAAAATAACGGCGACGGAACATTTTCCGACGTTTCAAAACAGCTCGGAATGGATGACCGCGACGGTTATTACGGAATGCAGCCCGTCTGGTCGGATTTCGGCAATACCGGAAAACCGGACGCCTACGTCGCAAACGATTCGACACCGAACTATTTTTACCGGAATTTGGGCGGTGGAAAATTCGCCGAAGAAGGACTGATCAGCGGAACGGCGGTCAGCGGCGACGGCTCCGAGCAAGGTTCGATGGGCGTGGCGGTCGGCGATTATCTGCATTCGGGAAATTTCGCGATCTATACGACGAATTTTGTTGACGAATACAACACGCTTTACCGCAATAATGGAAAATACGACTTTACCGATGTTTCGTTTGCCGCCAAGGTCGCGCAGGTGACGCGTCCGTATGTCGGCTGGGGAACGGGATTTTTCGATCTCGACAATGACACGTGGTTGGATCTGTTCGTTGTTAACGGACACGTCTATCCGCAGATGGACCAGATCTCTTCGGGCGCGCGCTACCGTCAGGGCAAAATTTTATTTATCAACAAAGGCGACGGCACATTTTGCGACGCCACCGCTCAGGGCGGCGCGGTTTTATCGGAAGCGAGAGTTTCGCGCGGCGCGGCGTTCGGTGATATTGATAACGACGGAAATATCGATATTATCGTCGAAGATCTGGACGCTTCGCCGATGATTTTGAAAAACGAGGGTGATCAGACAAATCATTGGATCAAGCTCGAACTCGGCGCGCGGACGGGAAATCCGCTGGCAATCGGCGCGCGAATCAAAGTGACGACCGGCGGCGTGACGCAAACTGAAGAAATTAGAAGCGGCGGCAGCTACCTGTCGCAAAACGACCTGCGCGTGCATTTCGGGCTCGGCAAGGCGACCAAAGCCGATTCAATCGAAATTCGCTGGAATTCCGGCAAAATCGAAACGCTCAAAGATGTCCCGGCTGATAAGATTTACGCGGTTCTCGAAGGCGAAGGCATCGTGACGGCGGAGAAAGTTCGACCCAAAAAGAAATAAAATGAAGTTATTTTGCTTAGTTGTTCAAAAATTCCTGGTTTCCTTGGCGGCTTTACAGCTCTGCGGG
>DATLOR010000080.1:0-9937 GCA_035536135.1 Pyrinomonadaceae bacterium
CAACCGAGCCATAATTTGAATCTGCTTCAATTGCCGTATTTTGCAGTCTTGATTGAAGATCGTCACACGGAAGGTTGCCAAATTCATCAAATAATCGCGCTTCTTTTGTCTGTGCGAAAGCAGAAAATGTAAAAAAACAAAAAATTATCGGCAAGAATTTTATTCTCATAAATTTACTCAACCCAATCGGCGATGAAAACGTTGGTGTCGCCGTCTTTCGCCTGGTTGCGGTTCGACGCGAAAACGAGTTTTTTGCCGTCGGGCGAAAACATCGGGAAGCCGTCGAAAGATTCGTTGAACGTGACTCTTTCAAGTCCGCTGCCGTCAACATTGATCATCGCCAGATCGAAATTGCGTTTGCGCTGGTCGGTCGCGAAATAGTTTGTGCAGAAGATGATTTTTTTACCGTCGGGCGTAAAAAACGGCGCAAAACTCGCGGCGTTTAATTTTGTCACCTGGCGTTTGTTCGTGCCGTCGGCATTCATTGTCCAAACTTCGAAAACGGTCGGGACGATCAAATGCTGCGCGAGAAGTTCTTTATCGCGCTGCACCAATTTGGCGTCGGTCGGATGCGAGCCGCGATAGACGATCATTTTATTATCGGGCGAGAAAAACGCGCCGCCGTCGTAGCCGGGTTCGTTGGTCAGTCGTTTGATGTTTTTACCGTCGATGTCCATCGAATAAAGCTCAAGATCGCCGTCGCGCTCGGATGTGAAAATGATTTTCTTGCCGTTCGGCGAAACGGTCGCTTCCGCGTCGTAGCCGGGCGAATCGGTCAGTTTTTTGATGTTCGTGCCGTCGGAATTGGCGACGTAAATATCATAATCGGGATAGATCGCCCAGACATATCCTTTCGAAAAATCGGGATTCGGCGGGCATTCCTTTTTGCCCATAAAGGTCGAAGCGTAAATCACTTTTTTGCCGCCTTTTAGAAAGTAGGAACAAGTCGTCCGACCTTCGCCGTTCGAGATTCTTTTGACATCTGAGCCGTCAATGTTCATCGAGAAGATCTGGTCGCATTGCAATTGATCGCGTTTCGATTGAAAGATCAGTTTCTTGCCGTCGAACGAAAAATACGCTTCGGCATTTTCGCCGCCGAAGGTCAGTTGTTTGATGTTTTTCAGGTGTTTTTCGCCCTCGACCTGCAGGGTTTTTTGGGCAAAAGTGTTGACACACAGGATGATGATAAAAATCAAAGACAAATATTTCATATTGTAGATCATAAATTGTATCGGTTTTAGGTGCTTGAATCTAAAAGAATAAGTTTATCGAATTAAAAAGTGAAGTGAAACTTATTGATAATTCAGAAAAATCTTCAATAAAGTTTCCGTTTTTGCGATTTTAATTGATTTGAAAGGTGAAAGATGAGTTTTGAGACGAAAAAGGAAGTTCTTGACTGGTACGAGCGACAACCGCGCACGCTGACCGACGAGTTTATCGGCAGGATCGCGTGGAAAGACGTGAAGAATTATGAATTAAACGAAAAGTTTGTGCCGGTTCTGCTTTATATGCGCGATGTCGAGGTGCTGACCGATATGTACTACCGCGAAATGCGCCGCACGCCGACGGGCAAAGACCCTTATATCAGCAAATTTATGGAGCGTTGGGGCATTGAGGAAGTGACGCACGGCGAAGTTATCAACCGTTTTCTGAACGAAGCCGGAATCGAAACAGGCGAAAAATGGAAGGAACAGGTTCACGGGTCGGTTTCACGTTTTTATAAAATGAATTCTTATCTGATCACGACCCTGACGAATTTTATCGGCGAAAAATTTACCGCAACGCATATGACCTTCGGCGCGATTCACGAAATGAGCACGGCGCAAGCCTATCGACGCCTGATGAAATTGGCGGATCATCCCGTTTTGACCGAAATCCTGACGGCGATCATGCGCGAAGAATCGGCGCACTCGAAATTTTACGCGAGCATTGCCCAAATCGAATTAAAACAAAGCGAGTTTGCCCGAAAGGTCGCGCGGTTTATCGTCAATAAATTCTGGACACCGGTCGGGCAGGGCTCGAAGCCGAAAAAGCAGACGGATTACACGATCGGCACGCTATTTGGCGGAAAAGAAGGTCAGGAATGGCTCGACCGCAATGTGTCGCAGAAAGTTCAGGCATTTCCGGGCTTTGCCGGTTTAACGAAAATCTCCGACACGGTCGCGAAAATTCAAACCGAACAATTTGCTTGAGATTTTTCAGCCGAAACTTATAAAAAAAGAGTTTTGCCCGACGCGCAAAACTCTTTTTTTTGGTGAGGAAAATTTGAAATCGTTACTTGTTTTTGCTGTCTTTTTTATCATCGTCATCGTCGTTATTCGCGGTTTGTTCGACCTGTTCCGTGATGCTGAAAGCCGACAGTTCGCCTTTGTTCATATTGAAAAGCCGTCCCGAGGCTTCGTCAACTTCGTAATCGGGCGATTTGTCCTTGAAGATGATCTGATTGACGGCTTTGCCGTTCATCAAATTGACGCCGACAAGTCCCGCGCCTTTGTCGTCTTTGCCTTTGAGCGTCGTCAAAACGTAATAAACGTTGCCGCTTTGCTTTGACGCGCTGTATTTTTTCCCGACCTGAATTTGGTAAGCCTGCATCAGGTTCAAAAATCGTGAATTCTGTTCGAACGCCGAATTATAATCTCCGCGGTTCGAGTAGTTTGCTTCCTGCGCTTCGGAAATGACCGCCGCCGTGATCGTGATCGCCGTTAGAACGATCGATTGCCAGCCGTCGATGCCCGGCGCGTCGTATTTCGTCGACCAATCGATTGCCCGTGATTTCGGGTTAAAACCGATTAGATGCTGCATTCCGCGAATGACTACCGTGCCGTTTTCCTGGCGGACGATCGAAACCGGATTATCGGTTGTATCGGGACCTTTTTTGAAAAATCCGCCGACTCCGCCCAAAGCAACCGCCGCAACTTTTCCGGCGGTCGCCGCCGCGCCGACCTTTAACTTGAATTTCAGCGGGATTTTATAGGCTTCTTTGACTTTGCCCTGACTCGACAGATCGAGACCGATCAGATTTTTTTCGTCGCCGATAAGCAAAGTGTTGTCGTCGGGCAAGATCATCATATTCGTGATCGAATTTTTCGCGCCCTCGTAGATCCAGTTCGTCGCGCCGGTCGCTTTGTTGAGCGCGACCACGCCGATCGGCGATTTTTTCTGCCATTCGCCTTTTTTGCCGCTGAAAAATTGTCCGCCCATCCGACCGTAAACGACATCGCCGAACATCTGCATTTCGGCGATTCCGCCTTTGCCGAAGTCTTTCGTCGTCCAGCGAACCGCGCCGGAATTTTTATCGATTGCGCGGATAATGCCCTGCGCCGAAGTGTAGATCACATCGCCGTCAATGATCGCCTGACCGTTCGTGTTTTTCAAACTTCCGTCGGTGACGTCGTAGATCGTTTTCCAGACGAGCTTGCCGTCCGCAAGGTTGTAGCGATGCAGTCCGGCGTAAGTCATATACATCGAATCGCCGTCAAAGATCGGCGGATTTTCGCCGTCGAGATTAAACTTGGTGCTCGCGCCGCCGCCCGATCCTAAAAGCATCGCGCTCGCGCCGCCGCGTTTTTTCTTTTCAACGCCGTAAAGATCTACTTTTTCGGTGTATTCGTTTTGCCAGAGAAGCTCGCCCGTGCTCATCTTGAGCGCGAAAATATCGGGTTTATCCTTGTTCATCCGGTTATCGCGGATCGTCAAAAAGATGAGCATATCTTTTTTGTAGAGCGGCGAAACTTCGACCGTATAGCCAAGCATTTTGTCGGTCTGCCAGACGGTTTCGCCCGTTAAGGTATCAACCGCCGTGAGCTTTGTTTTGCGCTGCGCCCAGCCGGAATTATCGGCAAACAAAACGAGCGGCGTGCCCGCAAGCTCGGTATACTCGTCTTCCTTGATCTCGCCTAGATCCGCGCGTGTCCAGATTTGTTTGCCGCTTGCGCCGTCGATCATCGCGACGCTTTTATCCAAACCGACCATCACGTTGCCGGTCTCCATCATCGAATACCATTTCGCCCCTTTGAACGACCAGAGCGGCGTGTCGGCAAGCGTCTGGAAAACCGCAAAAAGCATCAAAAAAGCAAAAGTTAAAGCCGTAATTTTTGTAAATTTCAGTTCGATTTTCATATTTTTCACCCAATCAAAAAATTCGTCTGCAAGGAGCGCGCATTTGCGCCTCCGAACAAGAATCGCAAGATTTTTGGTGAAAGAGGGTCAGAAAATAATTGAACTTTGCGTAACTTCTCGTCAAAACTCGGCGTCCTTTGCGGTTAAATACATTTTTATTAACCGCAAAGGACGCCGAGTTTTCGCAAAGTTACGCAAAAAGAGATAGATTCGAGAAGAATCCGATAATTAAAAATCAGTGAAGCTCAAACCCGTTCTTTGCTGAAACTGCTCAGCCATCGAAGGCATCTCGAACGAATTTTCGTCCTTTGAAATTCTTTCGACGCGCCACATCGGGAAAAAATAGTCCTGCATCGGCAAATACGGTTCGCTGTTGGCGATCGAGCGCGTCCAATCGTCGAAATAGGTGAGATCAATGCCGCGCACAAAAATGCCCGAAGCGTTGATTTCATGTAAGATTCCGACAATTTTCTCACGCGGATTTTGTAAAATGATGATGACCGATTCGCCCGATTTTATTTTTGCCATAAATTAACTTTTGGAATTTTGGCATAAATCTTCGGGAATTTGAAATAGGTTTGTTTTTCAATTGTTTGTTTCCCGAAAATTATTCTAAAATTTATATAAATCTGAAATCCGAAATCTAAAATCCAAAATCGAAAGATGCACATCACCAAAATCGAGCTCGAAGACATAAAATCTCACCGCGAAGCGACCTTTGAATTTCAGCGCGGAACAACCGCCATTACGGGCGAAAACGGCGCGGGCAAAACGACGATCATCGAAGCCGTCGCGTGGACTTTGTTCGATCTCTTAGATTACAAAAAAGACGATTTCGTCCGGCGCGGCGCGAAAAAAGGCGTGGCTCGCGTCACGTTTGAAAGCGGTTTGGACGGGCGCGAATACAGCGTTTACCGGGACACGGGAACGGGTTATTACGTTTACGACGTGCAGCTCAAAAACCGCATCGCCGACAAAAAGGAAGAAGTTTCGCGCTTTCTCTGGGCTCACTTGGGCGTTGAAGCGGGAACCGATCTCGAAGCGCTTTTCCGCCGCGCGATCGGCGTTCCGCAAGGCACGTTCACGGCGATTTTTCTCGAAACGGCGACCGAACGCAAAAAGGCTTTCGACAAACTTTTAAAGGTCGAAGAATATCGCCAGGGCGCGGAAAAACTTCTGCTCACGTCGCGCTTTATCGAGCAGAAAATCACCTCTGTCCGCGAAAAGATCGCCCGCGCCGAAGGCGAACTGGCGCGTTTTGAATTGGTCGAAGAAGACTTGAAAAATTTCACGGCGCAGACGGATGAATTATCGAAAACGCTGCGCTCGACCGAAAAGGAAGTCACGGAAAAAAGCGATACGGTCAAAAAGTTTGACGCGACGGAAGCAAAGATCAATGAGTTAAAATCCGCGCTTGACCGCTTGCAAAACGAAAAATCGCGCGCCGAAATTCTGCTTGCGCAAAAGGAAAACGAGTTAAATCAGGCGCGAAACGCTTCGGAAAGAATTAAAGCAGTCGAAGCCGATTATCAAAAGCACACGGACGCGCTCGGGAAATTGAAGGAATTCGAGCGCGAACGCGGTGAGCGCGAAAAATTAAACGTCGAACAGCGCAAGATCGAAACGGCGCAGATCAACGTCGTTGCCGAACAAAAACGCCTGCTCGAAAATCTCGAAAAAGCGCAAGCCGCGCATCAGGAAATCGTCAAATTAACGCCGCGCATTACCGAACAGGAAACGCTCGAAAAAATGCGCGACGACGCGATCGAACAGATCGCCAACACCAAATCGAAAGAAGCCGAAATCCGACGGCTCGACGAAAAGATGAATGATCTGCGCGGAAAATTCATCAAAAACAAGGAGCAGATCAAGGAAGCCGAAGCCCGCGCGGAAAGCGCGAAAAATTACGAAGCCCTGCAAAAACGCGATTCGGAGATCACGCGCGAGATCACGCGTTTTCGCGCTAAACTCGAACACGACGAGCAGTTTCAGGCGGAAGTCAAAAACGGACTTTGCCCGATCCTTTCGCAGAAATGTTTGAACTTAAAAGCGGGCGAAACGCTCGAAGGTTTTCTGAAAGACCAGTTTGCCGAGATAAAAACAAATATCGGAACGCTCGAAGCGGAACAAAAATCGCTCGCCGCCGCGCTTAGGGTTTCACGCGAAGCCGAAAAATTTTCGGCGATGCTCGAAACTCTCAAAGCGCGCGAAACCGAGATTTCCGACGAAGGCAAAAGCTACAAAGCCGAGAAGGAAAATCTCCTGAAAGACATCGGCGATCTCGCGAAAATCCAGAGCGGTTTGGCGGAAACGGAAGCGAAATTGAAAGATTTGGGCAATCCGAAGGCGCGGATTCAGATGCTCGAAACGGAAGTAAAACGCGAAGTGCCGATCCGGGAAAATCTTTCGATGATCGAAAAAAATCTCGAACGGCTCGAAAGCGACAAGCGCATCAACGCGGAAAAACTCGAAAGCTACAAAGATCTGGACGCGAACTGGAAACAGTTTTCCGATGTGCGCGACCGAACGGCGAACGCGCATCGTGAATTTTTGACGAACGAAAATCTCGCCAAACTTTTGCCTGAAAAAGAAAAGGAATTTGCGGCGGCGAAAAGCGGAATCGAACAATTGAAAATCGATCTTTCAAAAGCCGAAAAAGATTTCGAAGCGGCGAGCAAAGATTATGATCGCGAGCTTCATCAAACCGAAAAGTTTGCGCTTTTGGAAGCCGAACGGCGTCTGGCGGAAACGCGGGCGAATCTGGCGAACGCCGAGCGTCAGAAAATACAAGCCGAAAACGAATTAAATCGTTTGGCTCAGGTGCGCAAAGCGATGCAGACGGAGTTTCAGGAAAAAGAACGGCTCGAAAAAATCGCCGAAGCGACGGATTTTATCCGCGAAACTTTGAAAAAGTCGGCGCCGCTCGTTGCGAAAAATTATATTTATTACGTCTCGCTCGAAGCCAATCAGATGTTTCGCGAGATTTCGGGCAATGCCGAGCGAACTTTGAAATGGACGGAAGATTACGGAATTATTCTGGAAGAAGATGGCTACGAACGACCGTTCGTCAATCTGTCGGGCGGCGAACAGATGGCGGCGGCTTTGTCCGTGCGCCTGGCTTTGCTTAAACAGCTTTCTGATGTAAGATTAGCGTTTTTCGACGAACCGACGACCAATATGGACGCGGCGCGGCGCGAACGATTAGCCGAACAAATTTCGCATATCACCGAGCGCAAAACCTTCGATCAGCTTTTCGTGATTTCGCACGACGATACGTTTGCAGGTTTTACCGATCATGAGGTTTCAGTTAGAGGAAGCGAAAATGAATAGAATCAATGTATGGGCGACGGCTTGTCCTCGCCCGCTGAGCGAAGCGAAAAAGCGTTTCGTTTGAATTAACATTGATTGTAAACAAAATATTTTAGCGGCATTTGCCGCTTTGGGCAGGCACAAGACCTGCCCCTACAAAATTTGTAACAATTCTTATGAAAGACGAGTTGGAAAAATGCTTCGAGTTTATTCTCGAAGTCGAAAAATTAAAGGGAATCGAGCGCAAAGTTAAACCGCTCGGGCAAGACCGATACGAAAATTCCGCCGAACACAGCTGGCAGGCGGCTTTGATGGCGCTTGTTTTGGCGAAATACAGCAACGAATCTTTGAACGTCGAAAAGGTCGTCAAAATGATGCTCGTTCACGACATCGGCGAGATCGACGCAGACGACGTCTTCTTTTTTGACGATGCTGGAAGATTAGACGCAAAAGAAAAAGAGCTCGCGGCGATGAAACGGATTTTCGGGCTTTTGCCGGACGAAAAAGCGGCGGAATTGTTCGAGCTTTGGAATGAATTCGAAAACGGCACGAGCCACGAAGCGAAATTTGCCCGCGCGATCGACCGCGTGATGCCGGTTTTGCAGAATCTTTACAACAACAAACAAAGCTGGACGGAAAACAACGTCACGAAAGAACAGATTTTGACGCGCACGGCGTACATCGGCGACGGCAGCGCGATTGTTTGGGAAACGATCGCTGAGAAAATAGAGAAGGCGTTTGAGTAAGCTTTTCAAGGAAAGCGCAAAATGAGTAAATTTTTTGATAAATCATTTAAGTTTGGAGTTTTGTTTAGTGTTTGGAGTTTTACGGTTTTCAATGTCGCAAATTATCTACCCGCAATTCAAAAATATGGCAAATGTATGGAGAGAATGGAAGGGGAATATAACGCTTCTAATAGTTGTCATCTAGCCGATTGGGGATTTCCTTTTGTTTGGAACGATAAAAATTTCAAAGATTTTCAAGAGTTCAGCGGAATTCTGAACATTTTTATAATAATTCTATCTAGTGTAGCGATAGGATTTTTGTTCAAATTTATCTGGTCGAAAATCTCAGAGCGCCGTATTGAGTTAAAATAATTTTATGAAAGAAGTAACAATCGTCTCCGACGGCTCAAGCCTCGGCAACGGCAAGGGAAATCCGCGGGCGGCGGCAGCGGCGGCTTTGTGCTACAAAGGTTTCTGGCGCGCATTTGGCGAATATCTCGGAAACGCGACGAATCAGCAGGCGGAAATCGCCGCCGCCGCACTCGGTTTGGAACAATTGTCGGAGCCGTGTAAAGTGCGTGTTCTTACGGATTCGCGCTACGTTGTGCAAACGATGCAGGGCAACTTTCGCAAGAAAACAAACCTCGAATGGTGGGCGCGGATTGACCGCGCCGCCGCGAAACACAAGATAACGTGGGAATGGGTCAAAGGTCACGCCGGACATGATGTGCAGGAAGTCGTTGACGATCTGGCGCGCAAAACCGCCGAGCTCGGAAAGGTTGACGAAGGGATGTTCGACGAATTGATCGCGGAAATAGGAGTTTTGGAAATTTGAACCGCAGAGACGCAAAGACGCAGAGAAAATTAGAGCCCAAGATAAAAGGTAAAACTCAAACTTTTTGCCTTGTGTTTTTTTCTTTAAAAACTCTGCGTCTCTGCGTCTCTGCGGTGATTGTTTTGCTTTGCTGTTTTACTGTTTTTCCGCAAAAGCGTAACGCGCTCGGTTGGGTTTGGCAAAATCCGCTTCCGCAGGGCAATCCGCTTTATTCGATCCATTTTACGAAAGATAAGGAAACCGGCTACGCGGTCGGTTCGGACGGCACGATCCTGCGGAGCGAAAACGGCGGTTTCCGTTGGGAAAAACAATATCCGCCCGTTGATGTCACGCTTTCCGGCGTTTTCGTCAAAGACAAAAAAAAGGCGGTCGTTGTCGGCGCACGCGGCACGATTTTCCTGACCGAAAACGGCGGAAAAGATTGGAAACCGATCGCGATCGAATCAAAAGACCAGCTTTACGGCGTGAATTTCGCGGGCGAAAATTTGCAGACGGGTTGGGCGGTCGGAACTTACGGACGGGTTCTGAAAACTTCGGACGGCGGTTCAACGTGGAAATCGCAGGACGCGAAAACCAAAGAAAACCTGTTAAAAGTTTCCGCGTTTGATAAGGAAAAAGCCGTGATCGCGGGACAGAACGGCATTGTTTTGACCACCCGGGACGGCGGCGAAACCTGGAAAACCAATAATCCGTGCGGCGGTGTGCTGATCTCGAGCGCGGCGTATCTTTCGGCGGAAAAGGTCGTCGCGGTCGGCTACGGCGGCTGCGTCGCGCGCAGCGACGACGCGGGCGAGAATTGGCAAAAAATCAATATTTTCAGCCGCGCCGATTTTCTATCCGTGTCATTCGCCGATGATAAAAACGGCTCGATGACCGACGCGAACGGTCTGGTCTGGCTGACGGGCGACGGCGGGACGATGTGGCTGCCGTTTAATGTTCGGACGAACCC
>DATLOR010000081.1:0-7950 GCA_035536135.1 Pyrinomonadaceae bacterium
TTCCTGCTGATCCATCGCTTCGTATTCGTCGATCGCTTCCGCGCCGCGCATCACTTCGATCGCGCAGTTGTAAAATTCGCCCGTCACGCGCGATTCCGATTTGTTTTTGCCCCACGCGATCATTCCCAAGCCCGGAATCAAGACGACGGTCGGATTCGGGTCGCGCATCGCCGGCGAATCGGCGTGCTTGCAGCGATTATAGTAATCTTCGTAATCCTTGCGGTACCCGATCAAACCTTCTGTAATTGCCGTTTGGAGTGATCCAAGATCGCCCGTTTCGGGGTTCCAATTAACGAAAAGCGGTTTGATCTTTGTGCGCAGGAAATGGTCGGGACACGACGTTCCAAGCTCGGCAAGACGCGGCGCATCGTTCGAATTAACGAAACGAAGCATTCTCCAGTCGTCCTGCACCGTTCCGACAAACCGTCGGTAAACCGAAACTTGTCCGCGAATGAACGGAATGATTTCCGTTTGCAGTTTCTGGCGCGTTTCATCGTCAAGCGCGGCATATTTCTGCCCGCCGAAAGTGTCCTCGCCCTTATCGTGCGCTTCGATATAGGCGGCGGCGCGGTCAATGATCTCGAGCGCGGTTTCGTAACAGGTCTTGTCGTCGTTATTCCACGAGCTCATTCCGTGATGCCCAAGCAGAATTCCTTTCGCCTGCGGATTTTGCTTGATCAAATCTTCGATCTTCAAGCCGATATCAAAACCCGGACGCTGCCACGGAATATAGATCACTTCGTCGCCGTAGATTTCTTTCGTCAGTTTTTCCTGATTGACCGAAGCGGCGATCGCGATCACCGAATTCGGATGCAGATGGTCAACGTGTTTGTGCGGAACAAGCGTGTGAAGCGGCGTATCGATCGAACAGGCGCGCGGATTCAGGTTAAAAACGCAGTGCGAATACATCGGGTACATCGCATCTTCGATCGGCGTTTTCGCCCCGTTTTCCGGCGCGTTTTCATAGATCGCGCGCATATCGCGGACTTTATCCAGATAAAGCGAAGCAAAACCGTCGCGCTTTGCGGTGCGCAGATCTCCGCCCGAACCTTTCAGCCAGAGAACTTCGACGTCTTCATCCGTCAAAGGATCTTTTTCCGTTATCTTTGACGAAGTGTTTCCGCCGCCCGTGTTGGTTAAAGTTAAATCATCGCCCAAACGATTCGAACGGTAAACAAGACGGTCAACGCCGTCCATTCCTTCGACCTCTTCGTCATTCCAGAGATATTTTACAAATTTAAATTTCGTTTTTGATGCTGCTTGATTGCTCATAATAAAAAAAAGAATAATTGTTTAAAATTCGATGGTCTTAGGAAAATTTTCTAAATACCACTGCCAAGAAGATTTCATTAATGCTCTCAGAACTGACGATTCAGATAATTTTACGGACAAAAGGAAACCGCTTAACCACCGTTGAAAACAGGAGAATATCAACTTTTCAATTAAATTGCAAGTAAACTGAAAACAAAATTGGTCAATCCAATTTTAAAGTTAAATTATTTCAGAAACACCGTCCGATGCATTACAAACATAAATTTCAGGAGAAATGCCCGTAATTTTTTGATACTCAGCCGAAACTTTTTCAACAAAAGCTTCGGAAGCCTCGCTTTCAAGAAGATTTACCGTACAGCCGCCGAAACCGCCGCCGGTCATTCGCGCCCCTAAAACGCCATTTTGCTGACGAACGATCTTGACCATTAAATCCAGTTCGCGACTGCTGACTTCATAATCGCTGCGCAGACTTTCGTGCGATTCGTTCATCAATCTGCCGAACTCAGCCAGATCATTTTTTTGCAGAAAATCAACGGCTTCCAAAACACGCCGATTTTCGGTGATGACGTGTCTTGCCCGTTTTTGCAGTCTTTCCGGCAATTCACTTGATTTTTCATTAAATTCCGCGAACGAAACATCGCGCAAAGATTGGTGACCCAAAAGGCTTGCGGCAGCTTCGCAATCGGCGCGGCGTTTGTTGTATTCGCCGTCCGCCAGTTCGTGTTTCGTGCGCGTGTTGCAGATAATAAATTTTGCCGTCGAAAGCGGAATCGGCGACCAATTAAGTGAACGGCAATCGAGAAAAAGCGCGTGATTTTCTACTCCGAAGGTGGACGCAAACTGGTCCATAATTCCGCTTCTGACTCCGGCAAATTCGTGTTCTGCCAACTGCCCGATTTTTGCTAAATCCCACTTTTCGATCTTAATCTCCGAAATCGAAGAAAGCGCAAATGCGGTCGAAACTTCGAGCGCGGCGGACGAACTTAAACCCGCGCCGATCGGCACATTGCTGTTAATTAAAAGATTTGCGCCGCGCAGGAGGTTTCCCTTTCTTTCCAAGATCGAAGCGACGCCTTGCACATATCTTGCCCAGCTTTCGGCAATTTCGACGCTTTGATCGTCCAGATCAAATTCGGATTCGCCTTCAAAGTTGCTCGAAGCAACCCGAATTTTCCGGTCGGTTCGCGCAGAAGCCGCGACAAAGGTTGCAAAATCGATCGCGCACGGCATCACAAAACCGTCGTTATAATCGGTATGTTCGCCGATCAGATTGACGCGCCCCGGAGCACGGAAAATTCTCGGGATTGCGCCGTATTTGTTCGTAAATTCCGATTTGAGGTTTTCGATATTCATACAGATTTTAATTTTCCAAATAATGAGTTTCGCTTAAATTTCTGAGTCTTTCGGCAGCCGATTCGGGCGTGATGTCGCGCTGCGGACTGCCGAGAAGTTCAAAACCGACGAGAAATTTTCTAATCGTCGCCGAACGCAGAAGCGGCGGATAAAAATGCGCGTGAAAATGCACGAACGGGTAATCTTTGCCGTCGGTCGGCTTCTGGTGAAAGCCCATCGAATACGGAAAAGACGTTAAAAAAAGATTGTCATAGCGCGTTGTGATTCGTTTTAAGATTTCGGCAAACGCCGCTTTTTCATCTTCCGCAAATTCATCGATCGCGCCGCAGTGATGTTTTCCGATAATCATCACTTCAAACGGATAAACCGCCCAAAACGGCACGATCGCGGCAAAAAATTCATTCTCGACAACGATTCTTTCGTCTCTTTCTCGCTCCAGTTTCAGATAATCGCAGAGCAAACAACTGCCGTTTTTCTCAAAATACGCGGCTTGCGAAACAAGCTCTTTGGCGGTTTCGTTCGGAATGCTTTCGCTCGCCCAGATCTGCCCGTGCGGGTGCGGATTGCTGCTTCCCATCATCTCGCCGCGATTTTCGAAAATCTGGACGTGATTGATAAATTCGTATCCGGCGAGCTCCGCGTATTGCTTGATCCATTCGTCGACGACTTTTTTGATGTCGCCTGATTTCATCTGCGAAAGAGTCAAACCGTGATTTGGCGAAAAGCATAAAACACGGCAAATTCCGCGCTCGCTTTCGGCAATCAATAAATTATTTTCGTTAAAGCCGCCCTGCGGAATGCCGGGCTGCAAAGCGGCAAAATCGTTCTCAAACACAAAAACGTCTGTGTAAACAGGATTGCGCTCATCGCCGACGCGTTTGTTGCCCGGGCACAGATAGCAATCCGCGTCGTACGACGGCGCGGCGCGGCGATCGGTATTTTCGATTTGTCCCTGCCACGGTCGCTTTGTCCGATGCGGCGAAACGATCAGCCATTCACGCGTCAGAGGATTAAACCGCCGGTGCGGATGTTCTTTCAAATCAAACATTTATTATCTTTTTCCTTTTGTCGGGTCGTCCCAATCGTCGGTGCGAAACGGCGACGCGGGAAGTCCCGAATCGTTCGTCAAATTCGGATGTTTCGGATTGCTGTTAAAAGCGTATCGCACGGCAAGCGGCGATGAGATATTCGGCGATGAAACTTCGATCTTGTTTTTGCCGACGATTTTCGCTTCTGCCCAGACGAATTTTTTATCCGCGCCCGCAATCGCAAATTCGTCCAAAGTTTCGCCGTCTTTGATCTTCAAACCGCTTCCGACCGATTCAAACGTCAGAATGATCTTTGAACCTTTGATCTCGGCTTTTGCAAATTTCGGCGAATCAATTATTTTCTTTCCGTAAACGTCTTTCAAAGCCCAAACCGCCATTCTTTTCCCGACATCAAGTTTATTTTTCGGGTGAATATCACTCGCTTCTCCGATGTCGATCGTCACGATTAAGCCTGTATTCGGCGTGTTTAGCGAAGTTTTGCGTTCCGCCTCGCGGATAAAGCTCCACGGCGCGTCTTCAGGTACGGATTTTACTGCGCGATAGTTCGGCAGCTGAATAATTCCGAACGGAAAATTTCCCTGTCCCCAACGCTCGCGCCACGCCCGGATCATCACGGGCAGCAAAATATTGTATTGTTCGGCACGCGCTTCGTTCGATTCGCCCTGATACCAAGCCGCGCCGCGGATCGCAAACGGCATCAAAGGCGCGATCATTCCGTCGTAGATCGAAGCCGCGATGCGGTAATCGCGTAAAGCGTCCGGTACTCCGGGCGAAGGTGACGGGCGAACGCCTGCCGTTTTTTGTTTTTCCGATTCTTCGCGCCATTTTTTGATCGCTTCGGCGTATTCAACCTTTACGCGCGGTCGTTCTTCGTCCCAGATCTTCGTGCGTTCGACGGTGGCTTTCAGATCGGGATTCGCATTCAAATATTCAACCGGTGTCCAGGCTTCGGCTTGCGAACCGCCGTAACTGGAATTTATCAGACCGATCGGAACTTTCAATTCTCTTTCGAGCTCGACGCCGAAATAATATCCGGCGGCGGAAAACTCCGCGACCGATCCGGGCGTGCAAGCCGCCCATTCGCCCAATTTCCCTGGCTTTTTCTTGAAGGCAACTTCACGGCTCGCGTTAAAAAGCCGAATGTTCGGATGATTCGCTTGTTTTTGAACTTCTTCGCCGTTCGCCGTTTCGCGCAGAAGCCTTTGCATATTCGATTGACCGGCAACGAGCCAGACTTCGCCGATCAAAATGTCTTTCAATTCGATCTTGTTTTTGCCTTCGATCAGCAAAGTTTGCGGGGTAAAATCGGCTTTCAAAGGTTTCAGATCAACGCGCCATTTTCCTTTTGCGTCAGCGACAACAGTTAGTTTTTGTTTTTGAAAAGTAACGACGACAGTTTCGCCCGCTTCGGCAGTTCCCCAGACCGGAACTTTCTGATTTTGCTGGAAAACCATCGAATTACCCAAAATATCCGGCAAACGAACCTCGGCGCAGACAGCTGCTGCGAGGTAAAATAAGATGGCTAAAACGAATATTGATTTAACTTTTGAATTCATAAGTAATTTTCAATTTTATTGTGCCGCACGTATTTTCCGTTTTGAAGAAACTGTTTTATCATTCTATCATTTAACCGTTTAACTGAAAAAGTTTTAAGTGTAAGATTTCTTTTCTTCGTGTCATTTAACATTCGATTATGAATCGATCTAAGTTAGTTTTAACCTGCCTGATTCTTTTACTGCTCGGTGCGTCCGCTTATTCGCAAACGCCGCGCCGGACTCCGCTGGCTTTCGGCACACATCTTCTGGCAGATGTCAGAATGCGCGACGTTTGTATCCTGGTTGATGAAAAAACCAAAACCTATTACGCGATCTCTTCCGGGTTTGCGCCGAATAAAGAAGGTTTCAGAAATTCCGCGGTGCGCGCTTTTACAAGCAAAGATTTAGTCAACTGGGAAGGTCCGCACATCATTTTTCAAACACCGGACAATCTCTGGGGCGACGTCAATATCGTCGGTATCTGGGCGCCCGAAATGCATTTTTACAAAGGAAAATATTATCTTTTCCTGACTTTTGATACCGATTCCAAGTTCGGCGAACAATGGCGCGACTGGCTTCCGAGAGTTAAACGCGCCTCGCAAATCCTGGTCGGCGATTCACCGCTCGGACCATTCAAACCTTTTCAAAACCGCTCGACTTTGCCGGTTGATATGATGACGCTCGACGGGACTTTGTGGATCGAAAACAACACGCCTTATATGGTTTTCGCGCACGAATGGGTGCAGATCAAAGACGGCACGATCGAATATATCCGGCTTAAAGACGACCTTTCCGAAACCGTCGGCGAACCCGTCAAATTATTCGACGGAAGCGATGCGCCGTGGGCGCGAAAATCGCCGCAGTACAGTTGCTGGGTGACCGACGGACCGTATCTTTACACGTCCAAAAGCGGCAAACTTTTTATGATTTGGTCGAGCTTCGGCGCAACCGGCTATATGGTCGGGGTTGCCGTTTCCGATTCGGGCAAACTCGCCGGACCGTGGAAACAGCGCGCCGAGCCGCTCTATTCTGCCGACGGCGGACACGGTATGATTTTCCGGCGTTTCGACGGACAATTGATGCTCGTGCTTCATTCACCGAACAAAATGACGGAACGCGCCAAATTGTTTGAGATCGAAGATATGGGCGAAACTTTACGCGTGACAAAACCTTTCAATCCAGCAAAATAACTCAATACTTCCGCTTGAGCCATTCCTCGGGAACAGGAATGATGCAGATGTTCATTGACTTACCATCGGCGGAAAGCATCGCCGATTGGATCTCGATTTTTGTGCCGTCGGGGCTCATTGTCGGATGCGGATGATCGGCGGCGGTTTGTTTATGTCCGGCAGAGAGCAAAATCATTTCGCGCGTATGACGGTCAATTAAATAAATACTTCTGGAGAAATCGTCACCGACTGCCCAGCGTCCATCCGGCGATCCCGAAACGTGCCAGAGCCCGCTGCCCGAAGTCGTTTGCCCGACGATCGTCATTTCACGCGTGCCCAGATTGACAATTCCCAATCCGGTCGGTTTTTCGCGGGTTCCCGATGGTCCCCAAGCCGGATCTTGTCCCGGATTTGCGCCGCCGACGTCCGTTCCGTCGGCAACTTTGAGGGGGCTTCCGGGTATTTGCCGATGTCCCATAATGGCAATTGCGACCTCGTCTTTTGAGATGACCGCTTCGTGCGTGACCCATTCATATTCCGATTCCCGGTACAAAGGTCGGAGTCCGCTGCCGTCGGATAAAACCGTCCAGGTTCGCTGCGGCGACTTGCCGCCGGTTTCCCAGCAAAAAACGATTTCACCCGCAACCCACGGATTTGTCTGGATATGACCGATCTGAAAAGGAACCGAAATAACGTGCTTGATGACGCCGGTTTTGACGTTCATCGCCGCAATTCCCGAAGGTCCCGCGCCCATATTGCGCGGTCCGAAATTCGGTTCGAGTTTCGTGCCGGGCGGCAAATGGCGAGCGGCTTCTTCTTTTCCGATGCGAAAATACGCCCAGTTTTCGTCACCGTCCAAAGCCATATCGCCGCCCGCCCCGATCTCGGGCGGTGTTGTGCCGCAAATTCGCTGATAAACATCGGCGGATTTCAATTTGCCCGCTTGGCTGTCGGCAAAAAGTTTTTCAAGATCAACTTCGACGATTTGGAGCGAGGTCGGAGCGCGCCTTTCATTCATATTTCTGTTGGGATTGCGCATAAAATACAGCTTCATCGAATTGCGGGCGACGTTCAGCATTCCCGTGTAGCCGCCTTCGGTCACCTGAACGATTTCGCCCGTTTTTTCATTGACCGCAAAAGCTTCGCCGCGCACCCGGTCAGAGCGAAAAATAAGCCATTGCCCGTCGGATGTCCACTGGTTATGCGTTTGATAAATTTTGGAATCACCAACCGGCGTGCTGGTCAAAAATGTGAGCATCGTTCCGGTCACCGGATCTTTGACCACTTTGCGCTCCGAGGGAAATCGTCTGCCGATCTGTGCTTCGGAAACGACCGGAAAAAGCAGAAAACAAAAAGCGGCGAAGGTTAATAAATTTTTCATAGCAAATATTTTTTGATTGGATAAAAAATACGCCTGATTTTCTTTGCAACGTTGCGCCTTTGCGGGAGAATTTGTTTCCCGCAAAGGCGCAACGCCGCAAAGTTTTTACCAGTAATGATGCACGAGCGGTCGAATCCGTGCCTCGTAAATTTCACGTATTGCCTTCATCGTTTCATCCGAAAGCGGCGGAA
>DATLOR010000082.1:0-3247 GCA_035536135.1 Pyrinomonadaceae bacterium
CCGGATACTGCTCTTTATCGTGGTCATAGCGGCGCAAATCTTCTTCGAGCGGGATCGTCAGAAAGAGTAATTGCCCGACCTCAAACGGACGGCTCAGGTAAAAACCCGCACCGATCTCTGAAACACTTTCGAGATGCGTAACTTCGCGCTGGGGTTTATATTCCAGATCGTGCGTCTCGACCCGAATCGGAAGCGATAGGACGATCCGTTCGGTGTGACGTTCTGTTTTTTCTGCAATAGAGGTCATAAAATTCTACAAAAGGGGCAGAAAATCAAATGTTTGAGGAAGATCGAAAATTTTTTATTCGATTCCTTCGAGCGGGAAGAAATGGTCAATAAACTCGATATGAAGGCGCGGAATGCTGTCGGGACCGAGGCGTTTGCCGCGCACGACGGAAATGATCGTCGAGTTGTATTGTTCGCTCGTGACGCGGATAAACGAACCGACCTCGGCACTGAGCGAGGTGAAAACCGACGCGCCGCCGAGTGAAACATTTTCCGTGACGGTCATTTCCGCCGCGACGACATTGCCTTCTTCATCCATAATTTCGAGCAAGACATTGACCGGAATCTGATAGCGCGAATGACGGCGCAGTTCCTTCGGCAGATCTCTCTCGTCGGGTTTGTCGATGGCTTCGACGACCTGCCAGAAGCCTTTTTCTTCAAGCTGCGTAATATCGTAGAGTTTGGCGGGATTTTGCGTGTAGCTGACCGGCGGATGTTTGCCGATAAAGGCGACTCCGATGGCGTATTGTTCCGCGTCAATGCTGTTTTTAACCGTGATACAGCGGCGCACCAGACCCCAGATCCGGTATTGCGGCTCCATATAATCGTAGCATCGCAGCTGGCGCGGCATCGGCATCGTTAATGCCACCAGTCGTCCGCGTTTGACGGGGCGATTGAGATTGAAACCGGCACCGAAGGCGGAAACGTCCTGCAGACGCGTGATCTCGCTCCAGGCGACTTCTTTATTGACTTTTCCCTCGATCCGAATCGGCAGAGCCAACCCGATGCGCTGTAGGCGGCGTTCTTCTTTTTCACTGACGGTTGTTTTTGAAAGCATATACTCCTTTGGTAGTCGTAAAGTTATTGAAAAGATGAGTTTTAGATAAGATTTGAAAGCTGTTTGAGAGCGGCTTTCAAAGACGTTTTTAATTTGCTAAACAGGCGTTATACCTGTAAAATAATAATACAACTAAATCAGTTTTTTTTCCAGATTTTTTTTATGTTCACGCCTTTTGCCGCAGACTTAGCAAATATCAAAAATTCGATAAAGAAAACAGTTAAGAAAAAATAAATGGATATAAATTTAGATAAACAGCAGATAAACATCGAAGACGAGATGCGGCGTTCGTATCTCGATTACGCCATGAGCGTCATCATCGGACGCGCCTTGCCTGACGTGCGCGACGGCTTAAAACCCGTTCACCGCCGCGTCCTCTGGGCGATGCAGGAACTCGGAAACTACTACAATAAACCGTATAAAAAATCGGCGCGCGTGGTCGGTGAATGTTTGGGCAAATATCACCCGCACGGCGATATGTCGGTGTATGACACGATTGTCCGGATGGCGCAGGATTTTTCGCTCCGTTACCCGCTCGTTGACGGGCAGGGAAATTTCGGTTCGATCGACGGCGACAATGCGGCGGCTTCGCGTTATACGGAAGTCCGGATGCAGAAGCTGACGAACGAGCTGCTTGCCGACATCGAAAAGGAAACGGTCGATTTTCAGCCGAACTACGACGAATCGCTGAGTGAACCGAAAGTTTTGCCGACGCGTTTTCCGAATCTTCTGGTGAACGGTTCGGAAGGCATTGCGGTCGGCATGGCGACGAAAATTCCGCCGCACAATCTGACGGAAATCCTGGACGGCACGATTGCGCTCGTCAAAAAGCCGGACATTACAATTGACGAGCTTATTAAAATCATTCCGGGACCCGATTTTCCGACCGCCGGTTTTATTTACGGGCGCGACGAAATTCACCGCGCTTACCGCGAAGGTCGCGGAATTATTCAAATGCGCGCGCGCGCCGGAATTGACCGCATCGGACGCGGAGAGCGCGAAAAAGACGCGGTCGTCGTCACGGAAATTCCGTATCAGGTCAATAAAGCGCGTTTGATCGAAAAGATCGCCGAGCTCGTTCACGAAAAGAAACTCGACGGTATTTCGGAACTGCGCGACGAATCGAACCGCGAGGGAATGCGCATCGTCATCGAACTCAAACGCGACGCGATCCCGCAGGTCGTGCTCAATAAACTTTATAAATTAACGCCGATGCAGTCGAGTTTCGGTATCATCAACATCGCGATCATCGACGGACAGCCGAAGGTTTTGAATCTCAAACAGATGCTCGAAGCGTTTGTTGCGTTTCGCCGCGAAGTTGTCCGCCGCCGCACCGAGTTCGAGCTCCGCAAAGCACAGGCGCGGGCGCACATCTTGGAAGGTTTGAACAAAGCGATCGACGCGCTCGATTACATCATTCCGCTGATCCGCAATTCGCGTTCGGTCGATGAAGCGAAACAGTTTTTGACGGGCAATTTCGCTGCCCTGCACGAGATCAAAAACTGGAAAGGCGTGTCGAGCGACAAAACTCTCGCCGGATTTTTGAAAGATCTGGAAAGAGTGATCGGCGCACTGGGCTTTTCGGACATTCAGGCGCAGGCGATTTTAGATTTGCAGCTGCGTCGTCTGTCGGCTCTCGAACGTCAGAAGATCATCGACGAGCTCGAAGCGATTCTCAAACATATCGGCGAGCTCGAAGCAATTTTGCAGAACGAACAACTACTTCGCCAGGTGATTATCGACGAGCTTCAGGAAGTCAAAAGAGCCTTCGGCGATGCGCGCCGGACGGAGATCGTTGACGCGGGCGTCGAGCTTTCGATCGAAGATCTGATTCCCGATGAAGACGTGGCGATCACCGTCACGAATCAGGGTTATATCAAGCGAACGCCGGTTTCGATCTATTCGAAACAAGGTCGCGGCGGCAAAGGACGACTCGGCGCAAAAGCCAAGAACGAAGACTTTGTCGAGCATCTTTTCATCGCTTCGACGCACGCTTATCTGATGATTTTCACTGACGACGGGCAAGTCTTTAAGATGAAGGTTCACGAAATTCCCGAAGCCGACCCGTCGGCGCGCGGCAAAGCGGTCGTCAATCTCGTTCAGCTTTCACTCGAAAGAAAGCTCGTCGCGGTGATGGCGGTGCGTGATTTTTCGGAAGAAACCTATCTGACGATGGTCACCAAA
>DATLOR010000083.1:0-6464 GCA_035536135.1 Pyrinomonadaceae bacterium
ATAGGTGATCCCGTAACTTTCCCGCCAAACTTCGCGGACTTCGTTCCAGATCTCTTCCGCCGAATCAAAGCCGAAAAACTCGCCTTTACCCATCGATTTTGCCAGCGAGCAGATAATCTCCCAGTCCGATTTTGAATTGCCGACCGGCTCGACGGCTTTTCTGACGCGCGAAACGCGGCGTTCGCCGTTCATAAATGTTCCGTCTTTTTCAAAACTGGACGCGGCGGGAAAAAAGACATCGGCAAAGCGGCGCGCCGTTTCGTTCATAAACATATCCTGAACGATGACGAGTTCGAGATTCTGAAAGGCTTTGGCGGTTTCGTGAGCATTCGCGTTGCTCAAAAAAACGTCGTAGCCGATCACCCAGAGAGCCTTGAGCTTTTCAGCTTTTGCCGCGTCCATCATCTGCAGTTGGTTCAAGCCCTTACTGGTCGGCAGTGATTTTTGCCAGACCTTTTCAAAATGTTCGCGTCCCGTTTCGACGGCGATACTGCCCGTTAAAATCCCCGGGTCGCAGCCCATTTGCGCCGCGCCCTGCACGTTATTCTGCCCGCGCAGCGGATTGATGCCCGCGCCGCGCCTTCCGAGATTTCCCGTGATCAAAGCCAGATTGACCAGACACATCACACCTTCCGTGCCCTGCGTGTGCTCGGTCGTACCGAGCCCGTGAACGCACATCGAAGGTTTTCTCGACGCATAAATTCGCGCGGCGCGGCGAATCTCTGCGGCTTCGACGCCGCAGATTTCCGCCGCCTTTTCGGGCGAAAAGTCGCGGACGAATTCGCTGAATTTTTCAAAATCCGTAACGCGCGTTTTAATAAAATCGGCGTCGGTCAGATTTTCTTCGATAATCGCGCAGGCGATCGAATTTAAAAGCGCGATATTAGTGCCGGGTTTTAACTGCAAATGAATATCGGCATATTTGGCAAGCTCGATTTTGCGCGGATCGATGACGATTAATTTCGCGTCGCGCTCCAACACGGCTTGTTTGATGCGCGCGCCGAGAATCGGGTGATTTTCGGTCGGATTCGCGCCGCAGATCATGATCGTTTCGGCAATTTCGATGTCGTTGAAGGAATTGGTCGCCGCGCCCGTCCCGAGCATCATTTTGAGCGCCGCCGCCGAGGGCGTATGACAAACGCGGGCGCAGTTATCGACGTTATTCGTTTCGAGGACGACCCGCGCGAATTTTTGGGCGAGATAGTTTTCTTCGTTGGTCGCCCGCGCCGAACCGAGCACGGCGGTGCTGTCGGCACCGAATTTATCCTTGATCGACTGTAACTTTTTCGCCGTAAATTGCAACGCTTCGTCCCAACTGACAATCTTCCACTCTCCCTCCACGCGGATCATCGGTTCGGTCGCGCGGTCGTCTGCATGAACAAAGTCGAAAGCGTAACGACCCTTAACGCATAAATGCCCGCGGTTGACGGGCGATTCCGTCGCCGGGTTGATCTGGACGAGGCGGTCGTGTTTTGGTCCGGCGTACATCTCGCAGCCGGTTCCGCAATACGGGCAGACGGTTTTGGTCCAGCGGGTCGCCGCGCCGAATTTTATGAACGTTTTATCTTCCAGCGCGCCCGTCGGGCAGGCATCGGCACACGCGCCGCAGCTGACGCAGGAGCTCGCGCCGAAAGCCCCGAACGAATCGGGAACGATCTGCGTATCTTCGCCGCGTCCGGCAATTTTCCAGACAAATTGTCCCTGCACCTCGGCGCAGATCCGCACGCATTGATAACAATCCACACAGCGCGACATATCAACGCCGATATAAATGTGCGAATTGTCAATCTGCCTGCCGTTTTTCCCGGCGGAAAAATCCTTTTCGGTCAGTCCGTATTTCTGCGCCAGCCGGTGAAAATGTTTTTCGGGATATTTACTAAAGGCTTCAGCCGGATAGTTTTGCGCCAGCATCCGCAAATTGATTTCGCGGGCGTGTTCGAGCGCGGGCGTATGCGTTTCGATTTCCATTCCGGCGTCGAGTTTTCGCAGACAACTGACGCTTTCCGAGTTTTCGCCTTTGATCTGAACCAGACACAAACGGCACGCGCCGACCGGTTTGAGCCGTTCGTCACTGCACAAAGTCGGAATTTCGATTCCCAAAGCCCGCGCCGCTTCGAGAATCGAGATTCCGTCGTTAAATTCATATTCCGCGCCGTTTATTTTTGCCCGAATCATAATTTTTGCACCATTCGACAGCTTTCAATTATTGATTCTTCAACAGAAATGAAGTTTGTCGTTTACGCCGGAAGACGGTTTCATCCGGAATTTTCGTTTTCTACCGGCGGTTTGCGGTATTTATTTGAGCAAAGAGTGTGCCGTGTGCAATACCTTTAGGTTCTTAAAGTACAGGCGTTGTTTACTGCGTAAATTTACGCGGTGAGCGTGTAAATTTTTCCGGGTTTAAAGTTATCACTTCCGCTTTTCAGCTTGTTTTCAGAATTTCAATCAGGCATAAAAATTGCGCCTATTCAATAAAAAATCAGGGAGACAACCACTATGCAAAAGAAAAGCGATGATTTATTAAAACACCAGGTCAAAAATGAATTGGCATGGGATACGCGCACCTGGAATCTCGGTATTGAAACAAAGGTTTCCAATGGCGTGGTCAGTTTGTCGGGAATAGTCCCGAGCTACCGGCAGTTGTTAGCCGCGCAGGAAGCGGCGCACCGTGTTGAGGGCGTTCTGGACGTGGTCAACGATCTGACGGTTAAAATACCGCATAAAATCCCGGATGAGGAAATCGCTCATAATATCCGCCGGACGCTCGAATGGGATGTGCTTGTGCCGGACGAACGGATAGAATCCATGGTCAACGGCGGCTGGGTCACGCTTGAAGGTTCGGTCAATTCGCTCCGGCAAGTCGAAGATACCCTGAAAGCAATTGAGAACCTTCCCGGGGTCATCAGAATTACCAATAAACTGACGGTCGAAGCACAAAGCGCTGACCCCGAAGGATTGCGCAAAGCCATCGAAGAAGCATTGGAACGGCGCGCCGACCGTGAAGCCGAACGGCTCGTAATCGATGTCAGAGACGGCGAAGTCGAACTTTACGGGCGCGTGCATTCAGACAGCGAGCGCCGCGCCGTCGTCGGTTCGATCAGCCACGCGCGCGGCATCAGAAAAATTAACGACCATTTGAAAATTGATCCCTATTTCTAAAACGGATCGGTCCCGACTGCAAAGACCCGACGGTTCAACGCTAAAAAATCTCACGCCGTCGGGTTTTCTTCAAAAAGATTTTCACGATGCAGAGGATCGATTATTAGAATGTTCGGTAAAAAGATTAACGAACGAAAAGCCGGAGGCAAGATCACCGCTCGAACGGGAAGCGATTCCGGCATTAGAGGTAATAAAATGAGAAATACAAAAAGATACACGAATCAGACATTTACGAAACGGGTTGACCACGAAGGCGGCGGAGAACATCGCGTGGCAGAGAATCAGAAAGAACCGGCAGTCTGCGATAAATGCGGGGCGGTTTATGAAAATTGCCGGTGGACGGCGAAAGCGGTCGTCCATAAAGCGGATGAACTCAAACACTGGAAACCCGAATCGACGATCCGCTGTCCGGCGTGCATCCAGATCGAACAGGGCGTGGTCGGCGGCTATGTATCACTGAGCGGCACGTTTCTTCAAACTCATCGCGAGGAGATCGAACATTTGCTGAAAAACGAAGAAGCGCGGGCGCGCGAGGACAATCCGCTTTCGAGAATTATGAACTGGCGCGAGCAGGAAAACGGCGGCGTAACGATCGAAACGACCAACGAGCATCTCGCGCAGCGCTTCGGACACGTTTTGGAAAAAGCCTACGACGGTCAGGTGAAATACGATTTTTCGCATGAGAACAAAGTCGCGCGCGTGTCCTGGCATCGCGATTAAACGATGACGGGAATTATATACCGACCGGAGTGTGCTGACCGAAAATGCCGGCTGCCTGGTTCTACATAATCATAAGCGTTTGTCTGGTAAGCGTTATATCGCTGATCGGTGTTTTCGGTTTGCTGTTAAGCCATGAAAAGAACAAACAATTTATCTACATCGCGGTCGGTTTTTCCGCCGGAGCGTTGTATGGCGATACTTTTACTCACCTGATCCCCGAATCGTTTGAACGGCTCGGAAACAAAAAAGCAACATCCCTTTATGTGCTGAGCGGCGTTTTGGCGTTTTTATTCTTGAAAAATTTCTTCGGTGGCGGCATCAATTTTCCGCTATCTGTCTTCAACCGCCGATTCTTCGTAATCCTGCTGGCATTCGTAGCACAAAAAGGGATTATCCAGCGCCTGTTCGATCGCCCGGTTCAGGCTTTCAAAAGTCTCCTTGTCAGCATAAAAAGTCTTCAAACAAACGCTGCAATTTATTTCAAATTGGTTTTGCCTGGTCTTATAATCCGAGATGCCGGTTTTGTCTTCGTTAAGGTCGGCATCAATCTCTTCTCTCAATTTAGTTTGCATAACTCCTCCGATAAAAACTTTCACGAGAAAATTACCACAGCTTCGGCGCCGCATTCCGGATGTCCGCAGCGGCAGTCCGTTTCGCCGTCGGCTTTTTCGCAAGCCCTGCAGCAATAGTCGCTTCCGGCTTCGGGGGCACAATGACAAGGCAGGTTAGCGCATTCTTTTTCCTCGAATTTCAATTGACTATTCCTCCTAAATTAAAATAATCAAACCGGCAGACCGAAATTTACTTTTACCCTTTCGCTGCTTAAATTCCCGAAGGGAAGGTTTCAAATTCTTCGCCGGCATCCCACTCGGCACGGCGTTCGAGCGGCTCGACCGCCCGTGTTTCGTCGAAATGAATCACGGCGTCGAACTGTTCGGAAAGCCGCGCGTAAAAGTAATGACTCGCGCGCTCGGTTTCGGGGCGATAAATAACGCCGATGGCGCGTTCCAGAAGCGGAGCCGCCAAAGCCGCCTTGGCTTTGCTTTCTTTTCCCATCAGCAGCAGAAACCGTTCCAGCCCGAGCTCGTGAAACAGCGACTCATAACTTCCGGCGAGTGCCGGACGGACGCGCTTTCTTTGCGCCGCGCCGCCCCAATCGTCGGCGGCGGTGACAGTTCCCGAATAGGTCGTAAAACCGATGGAAACCACTTCTCTGCCGTATTTTTGGCGCGTCAATTGCCCGACATTCCATTCGCCGCGTTTGCCCATTTCGGTGGCACGGGCGTCGCCGAGATGAGAATTATGTTCCCAAACAACGATCTTTCCGGGCTTTCCTTCACCTATTAAATGATTTTCCAGTGAAAAGAGAGTTTCCGACATATGCCCGTCACGCAGGTTCCACGAGGACACATCGTTGCGATACATCATTCGATAATATTGTTCGGCATTTTTGACAAGCCGTGCGTTTTGTTCGGCTGAGAAAAACTCGTCGCGGGCTACGCGTCCGTCGCGGCTCGCGAGTTCGGCGGCGCGGCGGTTCATTTCGACGAGTTGACCGACGACTTCATCTTCACAGGATTCCATAATCCCCAAGCCGGTCGCGTAGCCATAGGCTTGCGTGTCGGAACCGAAATGTTCAAAACACGAATAACGCCGCCGCGCCCGCGCCGCGCCTTCGGGATCGATCTTTTCAAGATAAGTTAAAACCGCTTCGATCGAGGTGTGCAAACTGTACAGATCAAGCCCGTAAAACCCGACTTTCGCCCTATTTTGCGAGGCGGCATCGTCGTTGTAAGCGCGGAGCCAGCCGATAAAATCCAACACGTCGGCATTGCGCCACATCCATGCCGGGAAACGCTTGAAACCGCCGAGCGATTCGGTCGCGTCCCCGTCTTCGCTTTCATTGCGAACATAGCGATTGACGCGATAAGCGTCGGGAAAATCGGCTTCCACCGCGACTGCCGTAAAGCCTTTTTCTGCGATCAATCTTTTCGTGATTTGAGCGCGTTCATAATAAAACTCGTGCGTTCCGTGCGAGGCTTCGCCCAAAAGCACAAACCGCGCGTCGCCGATAAATTCGATCAGAGCGTCGTAACCGCTTATTTCGCCGGCGCGCAGTTCGCGCGTTTCCCGACCGATAACGTCTTTCACAATTAATGCACCTGCTTGTTCCATAAAGTTCACCCCTTTCGATTTTTTAACCGGCAATCGCCGTTTTACTGCCGAAACTCTTTGCTTTTTCAAGCAGCGCAATAACTTCTTCGTCCGTTGTTTGCTCGAAATTCCGGTACCACATTCCGACTCCGTAAAACGGCTCGGGCATGATCGAACAAACGCATAATTCATCCGTTTTGCGGTTAATTTCATCACAGATCTGCTTTGAAGCAACTGGCGCTGTCACGATTATTTGCTGCGGATTCAAAGACCTGACGGCGGCAACTGCCGCGTGCATGGTCGCGCCGGTTGCTAAACCGTCATCCACGATAATGACGATTTTTCCTCCCAATCTAAACCTGCCCCGGTTTGCACGATAAAGCTTTTCGCGTCTTTTGAGTTCCTGCTCTTCTTTTTCAATTATTTTCCCG
>DATLOR010000084.1:0-12403 GCA_035536135.1 Pyrinomonadaceae bacterium
GAAGAACCGAATTGAACAATTGAAGTTCCAAGATCGGACGAGCGGCGGATATACCAGGTTGAATCCGATGGACGAAACACAGCGGCATCGGTTTTGCCGTCGCCGTCGTAATCAGCAGGTGCAGGAATATCGCCGTTTGTACCGAACGGGAAACTGAAAAACGAACCGTCTTCGCTTCGAAGAACAAACCAGTAACCTGTTGACGGTCGCCAGAAAGCGATGTCGGTTTTGCTGTCGCCGGTGAAATCGCCCGGCGTTAATTTGTCGGTTGATGCGCCGAATTGAGCCGCCCGATTCGTGCTGTCTGACGAGCGCAAATACCACCACTCGCCGACGGAGGGACGAAAGATCGAAATATCTGTTTTGCCGTCGCCGTCGAAATCAAATGGCGCACGGCGGGGCGCAGCCGCTTGATTAATGGTAAACGTCGAGCCGGCGACAGTCAGCGTTCCTTGCCGCGCCGCGCCCGTGTTGGCGGCGACCGACCAAGTTGTTGAACCGCTGCCGGTGCCGCTACCGCCCGAAGTAATAGAAATCCAATTGGCATTACTCGTCGCCGTCCAGACGCAGCCGCTTCCGGCAGTAATGCTGACGCCGTCGAAATTTGTGCCGCTTGCCGGATAGCCCGCCGAAAAATGACTAAGTTGATACGTACAGCCCGATGCTTGATTGATAAAGTATGTCAAACCGGCGACGGTCAGCGTACCTTGTCGTGCCGGACCGGTATTAACCGCGACTGAATAAGTGAACGATGCAGTGCCGCTGCTACTGCTGCCTGACGTAACAGTTATCCATGGATTATTGCTGATTGTCGTCCAGGTGCATCCGGCTGGAGCAATCACGCTGTTTCCGTCGCTGCCGCCGCTCGCCGGATGACCAGCAGTATTACTTACCAGAGAATACGTGCAGTTTGATGCTTGAGTGATTGTAAAAACGCGCCCGCCGACGGTGATCGTTCCGGTGCGTGCCGGTCCGGTGTTGGCGGCGACGGAAAAACTGACCGTCCCGTTACCCGTGCCGCTCGCGCCGCCGGTGATCGTTATCCAGTTGTCGCTGCGAACCGCCTGCCAGTCACACGCCGCCGTGGTAGTCAGATTAAAGCTGCCGGTACCGCCCGCCGTGCCGAAATTTTGGCTGGCAGGTGAAATACTATAACTGCATCCAATTCGGGTTGCCGGTGAAAATTCTGAAGTGTTCCCGCTCGGGTCGGTCGCGGTGGCGGTCGCGTAAAAGCCTTGAAAACCGATGCCGATAAAACTACTGTTGAAACCGGCATTGCCGACATTGTTGGTCGTGACAGTCGTCGAGCCGAGATAAGTGCTCCCTTCACCGTAACCGGATGGGTCGCGGTCAGGGCTCACGAAAAAATCGAGCGTCAGGACAGTATTCGCCGTGCTGTTGATGGTGCCGACAAAGCTGGTTGACCCGGCGCCGCTTGAGCCGCTCGAGATCAAAGGATAGTTTTGAAAATTATTCGCTCCCGTGTCGGTATCGTTAAAGTCATTCAGGGTGACGCCGTTGGTGCCGAGGTCAATGCCCAGTCCGCCGGCGTTTGAAAAAATACGGTTGCCGCGGATGCTGTTGTTGAAACCGTTATCCATAAAAATGCCGCTATAAGTACTGAAGGCGATGATATTGCCTTCACCGCTGCCCGCGCCGCCGATGATATTGTCATGTGTGTTTGCTCCCATCGCGATACCGTCGCCGACATTGCCGAGATTCGAGTTGACCGGTAAATCGGTGCCGATAGCATTGCCGCGGATGATGTTCCCGCTCGTATTTGAATCATAGAGCGCGATGCCGAAATAGTTTCCACAGATGACGTTGCCTTGCCCGACACCGCCGATTTGATTATTTTGCGCTCCTTCAGATACGGCGATGCCGCTCTGGGAGTTGCCGATTACGGCATTGCCGGCGCTATTTGTACCGAGAAAGTTATTGACGAGGCGGTTGGCGTGGCTCAAGCCGCGCATCCAGATTCCGTTTCCTTGATTTCCGCTGATGACGTTGCGGCTCGCGGCGGTATCGCCACCGATGCGATTACCGAAGGCATGTTCCAGATAAATTCCGTCCCAGCCGTTGCCGAAATCCGCGTTGCCGTTATTGTCTTTGAGTCCGATGTAATTATTTTCGATGATATTGCCGAGGTCGGGAAATCTATCGCTCGATTGCGAAGCAATAATCGCAATGCCGCTGTGTCCGTTGCTGTAGATAAAATTACGCTGGCTCGGATTTGTTCCGCCGATGCGGTTATTACGCGAGTTGTAAGTGCCGTCAATATACGTGTACGGCACGAGCGCGATACCGTCGCCTCCGTTGCCGAAGATTTCCATGCCTTCAAAAACGCCGTTCTCCGAATTTTCCAGCAGAATTCCTTCGTACTGAAAATTTTTGATAATCAGATTGCGAATCGTAAAACCAATTGTCGCTGTAACTCGAAGCCCAGGAACGCTTCCGGCAGCCGTCCCATCGATCGCCGCCTTCGTGCCGTCGCTTTTAAGTCCGTTGATGATGTCTTCCGCCCAAGTGATATTAGGCAGTCCCGACGTTATTAGAATGTTCGTGACGCTCGTCGAAAATACTATATTATCGACAATCGCGCCGCCGGCACCGCTCGTAATTGACCAATATGAAGCAGTGATCGAACAACCGGCAGGCGGGAACGCGGCGGCGAAGGTTGCGCCTGAAATCTGATTACGCTCGCTCGTCGTCAGCGGTCTGCCGAGAGCGTTGCTGCCGAATCCGATGAGCATCGCTTCGCGCAATGTCAGAACACTGTCGCAAACATTGCTGTCAGCATTTGTGTTAACGGTCAGTGTTCCGGCGCGAACGGTGCCGATACCAATCAAGACCATCAATAAAACCAGTGTGAGACGCAGGAGATTAAAATTCAATTTTGTTTGTTGTGCTTCACTTTTCATCTTCTTTATTCCTAAATTTTTTAATCAAACTGCCCGTTATCAGCGGATTTGCTTGAAATTGCCAAAAATGTTTCGCCTTTAAGCGTGTCAATCGAAAGCGAAGCCCGGCAGATGAGCGTCAGGCGATTGTCGGTTTCGATAAAATGAACCGCGCCGCTTTCGACCAGGCGGAAAATTTCGCGGACGCTCGTGCCGGTTTCAATCGCCGCGCGTTCCGGCAATATGAAAAAACCTTCCGTCAGGCACGCGCGGCAAAACGAGCGCACTTCCTTTTCGAGCCAGCGAACAAGGGTTCGCTCGTACGTTTCAATCAAAATTTCCGTTTTTTTATTTTTCATTTGCGTTCAGCGCCGCAAGTTTTTGCTTGCTCGAAAGAAAGCATTGGCTTAAACTTCCGTTTGAAACACAAAGCTCGAAACTTGCGACTATTCGGTTTTAACTGAAACCGAAACTATAAATCCTTTAATTCGGCTAAAATTTTTCTGAAATTTGGCTGACGGACGAAATTTTATGAAGGACAAGTTTCAAAACCGCATTTATACATTCGGCGAGTTTCAACTCGATACCGCCGAACACGCTCTCCGGCAGGGCACGGAGCAAATTCCCTTAACGCACAAAGCCATCGAACTGCTGATCCTGCTTGTTGAACGGCGCGGGCAAACTGTGACCAAAAATGAATTGATGGACACGCTCTGGCGCGATACATACGTTGACGAGAACAATCTGGCGGTCACGGTGATGATGCTTCGCAAGGCGTTCGGCGAAACGGCTTTCGACAAAAAATTTATCGAAACCGTGCCGAAACGCGGTTATCGTTTTGTCGCCGAGACGCAAGAAACGACCGCCGATCTGCTGATTGAAAAACAAACACTGACGCGCATCACGATTGAGGAAAAACAAGCGCGCGGCTTGAAAAGCGTTTTGCGCCGCCCGTTTGCGCTGGCGGCGATTTCGTTGATCATTGCCGGTTTGGGCATTTTTCTTTCGGCTCGATATTTATCAGCGAACAAAAAACCGTTGACGCAAACGAACGTGCCGCGCACGATTGCGGTTCTGCCTTTGAAAAACCTGAGCGCGGAAGCGGAGGAGGAGCCATTAAGCATCGGTCTGACCGACGCGCTGATTACCCGTTTGGGAAATATTCGCGGCTTGGCTGTGCGCCCGACAAGCGCGGTTTTGCCTTTTACGGCATCGAGCGAAACGCCGCAGGCAATCGGCGAAAAACTGAATGTCGAAACCGTTCTTGAAAGCTCGGTTCAGCGCGTCGGCAATCGCCGGCGGGTTTCCGTCCAGCTCGTTAAAACATCGGACGGCTCGATTCTCTGGTCGGAAAATTTCGACGAAGCGGACACGGATTTATTTAAACTTCAGGATTCGATTTCGGCGCGCGTCGCCGACGCTTTTCGGCTTAAAACAGCGGATGGGCAAACAGGCAGCCGCACCGACGACCCGGAAGCCTACAAGCTTTACCTGCGCGGGCGACACGCATGGAACAAACGCACGCCCGAAGGATTGCAGCAAAGCGTGCAGTTTTTTGAGCAGGCGATTGATCGCGACCCGACTTTTGCGCTTGCTTTTACGGGCTTGGCAGATGCTTATGCACTTTTGAGCGAATACAACAGTGCGCCGCCGCGCGAATCATTTCCGCAGGCAAAAGCCGCCGCACAAAAAGCTCTGGAAATTGACGCGAATCTGGCAGAAGCACATACAACTTTGGCTTATGCGCTGGCAAATTACGATTGGAATTTCGCTGAAGCCGAGCGCGAATATCGGCGCGCAATCGAACTCAATCCGAACTATGCAACAGCCCATCAATGGTATGCCGAATTTCTTTCGGCGATGCGGCGTTTTGACGAAGCCAAAGCAGAAATCAAACGCGCCGAAGAACTCGACCCGCTTTCACCGATCATCCAATCAATTGTCGGGCTGATTTTTTATCATGCCCGCGATTTTGATGCGGCAATCGTGCAATATCAAAAAACCGTTAATAATCATCCGAACTTCCCGATTGTGTATGCTTATCTCTCGCTCGCTTACGCGCAAAAAGGAATGTTCGACGAAGCGTTTGAAGCGGAAGCTAAACTTTTGCAAGCGGTCGGTACGGACGAAAAAACCGTTGAATCGCTGCGCCAAATTTACCGGCAAAACGGTTGGAAAAGTTTTCTGGGCGCACTTCTCGCCGGAACCAACGCCGAAGCGCAAAAACATTATGTCAATGCTTTCTCGCAAGCGTTTTTGTATATGCGAATGGGCGAACGCGAGCAGGCTTTACAGTGGCTCGAAAAGTCATTCGCCGAACGACACCGCTACGTCGTTTATCTCAATGCCGACCCTTACGCCGATTTCCTGCGCAACGACGCGCGATTTCGTGATCTGATCCTGCGCGTTGGTTTGAAAGACTAAGAAACGCCGCGATCTGAAATAATATTTTGCTTAAATGATTTGATAAAAATAATTATCGAATCGGCTCACGCAGAAGAATATCAGCGGTGGCGCGCGCAATTTCCGCCGCGTGCGGGTTTGAAGTTTTCAGCTGCGCGATTTGCATCAAGGCTTCGCCGGTGCGCGAAAGCAGCCGCACGAGGTCGCCTTCTTCCGCCTTTGTGCGAAAAACCAGTTCGTCCCACGCCGCGCCGTCCGCCCAATGTTCCGCCGCCGCCGCCGCCGAAAGATTGATTTCCTCCGATGGATCGACCCCGTTTTTCCACTCCACGCCCGAAACCTCGTAGATAATATTTTCAAATTCGGTGATGACATCCAAAATTCTGTCCGAAAGATAAAGCTCGCCGAAATTGCGGTCGGAATCCGCCGCCAGCGACGCCATCAGCGCGGCGACGTGTTTCGGTTCGAGCTTTTCGAAAAGCCCGTGACGAAGCGCTTCGCCGACCAGCAGCGGACGGTCAACGCGCAGATCGGCGAGCCATTTTCCGCGTTCCGTAACTTTCTCCGACGGAAAATCGAGATAGCCGAAATGATGCAGAACCTTGGCGCGGCGCTCGAACGGCAGCCAGATTTCGTTTCGCAGGATCGCGGTATCGCGCGCTTGTTTTTCCAGAAATTCCGCGTCGTCCCAGGTTTCCCACAAAAGTTGATGCGCCCGCCGGTGCGCGTCTTCGCTCAGGTTCGCGGGCAAAAGTTTTTCGATCGCCTGATTCAAAATTTCGATCGCTTCGTCCGAATCGGTAGTTTGCTGAGACAATCGGGGCTCATTGAGCGCGGGATTTTTGCCTGCGTCGATCTCGTCGAACGCCTGATCGAGCGATTTTTCTTCGAGCTTGTAAACATTTTCGAAAACGCGCCCGATATGCGGAAGCGAGAGCGTCGCGCCCTGCCCGTCGTCGCGCATCGCCATCACCTTGTCGCCGAAAACGTTCAAGACCAGAAAGAGCCGCTTGCTGTTGCGGCTTTTCGTGACGATCCTGCCTTCGAGAACATTTTCGCGAAGCCAACCGATGCGGACTTCGGCACGCGTATTCGGCAAGTTCGACTGAAGGCGCAGACGCGCGTTCGTTAATCTTTCAAACGCGCGCGCCGATCCGATCGTCAGACCGAATTCGTTGCCGTCGAGCTTTTTCTGCAATTCTTTTGTGCGCTTTTCGATGTGTTTTTCGAGCCCCGCGACCTGTGCGGAGGTTTCACGAAACGCGAAACTTTTTTCGGCGATCTCACGCACCTGCGCGAAACTTCCGAACGCGTCGAGCAGATTTAAAAGCGAGGTATAAGTTGCACGAAACTGGCTGTTCAGCGCATCGGGCGGCGATTTTAAAAGCTCGGCGATCTTCGGCGGATTTTGAAAATTCGACGGCGCGAGGACGACAAAACCGACATTATCCTTGCCGCGTCTGCCCGCGCGTCCGGTCATTTGCTGAAGTTCCGAGGCTTGCAGCGAACGCCAGCCGTCGTTGCCGCGCGTGTCGGCGTTTGAAATCACGACCGTCCGCGCCGGAAAATCAACGCCCGCCGCAACGGTCGAAGTCGCAAAAATCGCATCCAGAAGTCCGGCGGACATCATTTTTTCGATCAGCAGTTTCCACGCCGGAATATGTCCCGCGTGATGCGCGGCAACTCCGGCGCGAAGCACGATCTTGCGGTGTTTGTGCGATTTTATCTCGGGATTATCGATCAAATACTGCTGGTAAAGTTCCTGCCGTTTCTGTTCTTTTTCGATGTTTGTTTTCTGCGAACGGTCGGCGGCGACTTCCAATGCGGCTTCGTCGCAGCGGCGGCGCGTCGGCATAAAAATAATCGCCGGCAGAAGATTGTAATTTCTCAAGGCGGTGATCAATTTCGGCGGCGGAATTTCAGGCAGTTTGAATTTCATTGAAATTTAGTTTAACGCAAAGGCGCAAAGGTGTGCGAAGAGACAAGGAATTTATTTGCAAAATTTACGAAACTGATTCGTGAAATTTACGGATTTTTGTGGATAATCGAAGAATGAACGAAACACTTTCGCGCTGGCATCAATTTGTCGAAACGCAGAACCCCGAGATTTTAGATGAGATTTTAGCACCGGACGTAAAATTCCACTCGCCTTTCGTCTGGAAACCGAAAGACGGAAAGGTAATGACCGTTTTGATCTTAACGACCGTGACAAAAGTTTTTGAAGATTTTCGCTACGTCCGCGAGCTTCACGACGGGCAAAATTTCGCGCTCGAATTTGAAGCACGAATCGGCGAATTGACTCTGCGAGGCGTTGATCTGATTGAGCTCGGCGAGAGCGGAAAAATCATTGATTTTGAAGTGATGATTCGCCCCGCCAACGCGCTTCAGGCACTCGGGATCGAAATGGGACGGCGATTACAAATCGCTTAAAGTCCCAAGTCTCAAAAGTCCCAAGCCCCAAGTTAAAACGAAGACTTGGGACTTGAAACTTGAGACTTGGGACTCTTACGTTAGCGGTAAGCCGCCGGAACGGGCAGATCGCCGTTTGCGCCGAAGTGCTGGATGATGTAAGAATTCGTCGAACTCTTGAAGACATACCAGTTTCCTTCGGCGGGACGGAAAACGCCGAAGTCGGTTTTGCTGTCGCGGTCAAAATCACCCGGCACGGGAATATCGGTCGAATTTCCCCATTGCAGGATTTTGAACCCGCCGTTGGAACTCAAATTGACATACCAAACACCGGTTGACGGTCGGAAAATCGTGTAATCCGCCATTTTGTCGCCGTCGAAATCACCGACCAGCGGAACGTCGCCGCCCGTGCCGAATTGATACGCGCGGTAATTCCCGTCCGAGCTTTGCTGAACAAACCAAACGCCCGTGGAGCCGCGCCAGATGGTCAGGTCGGTTTTGCCGTCGCCGTCGTAATCGCCCGCGAGCGGCGTATCGCCGTTCAAGCCGAATTGACGGAAATCGTAGCCGCCGTCGGAGCTGCGCTGAATATACCAGACGCCGTCCGAAGGTCGCCAAACTGCCAGATCGGTTTTGCCGTCGCCGTCATAATCGCCCGCGACGGGTTTATCGTTCGCGAGACCGAATTGAGCAGTGCGAACCTGCCCGTTCGAGCTTTGGCGGATATACCAGATGCCCGCGCGATATACGGCGTAATCGGTTTTCTTGTCGCCGTCGTAATTTCCCGGAACGGCAACGTCGCCGAACTGCGCACCGCCGAATTGCAGAGCGTTGTACGAATTATCGCTCGAACGCTGAAGGTGCCAAACGCCGTTCGACGGTCGCCAGACGGCAATGTCGCTCATGCCGTCGCCGTCGAAATCCGACGGCTGAAGCTGCAAAGTTCCCGTAAAATCCGCATTTGTCTGGCTAGCCGCAAGATTGAAATAAGTTCTCTTTTGCGGCGAAAAAGTGTAGTCCTGTTTCGAGGCTTTCAAGCTGTAGCTGACAAAGGTCGTAACATTCGCAATCGTATAATTGCCGTTGGCATCGGTCGTCGCCGTTCCGACAACCGTTTCTTCCTGCGGATAATCTTTTAATTCAAGCGTCACGCCTTCGATCCCGACGGAGTTTCGGTCAACAATGCGTCCCGCAATCGAAACCGGCGCGGGCGGCGTGACCGTGATCGAGATCGAGACGGTCGTTTGGACGGGACCGCCGTCGCGGACAACCGCCGTCAGGGTGTAATTACCCGGCGCGGCGGGCTGCCAGAGCGTATTGATCTCGCTGCGGGTCGTTTGGGCGATCGTCGGCGCACTGCTGCCGTTATTGGCAATGACGCTGAAATGCGTCACGTTATTGTCCGGGTCGTTCGCCAGAACGTGCAGCGGAATCGGTTGAGAGAGCGAATAAACTCCGCCGTTTACGGGAGCGATAAACTGCGGCGACGGTGATTGATTCGGCTCGGAAGCGACAAAATCGATGCCTGTAATATTGCTCGTAACATTCGTATAGCTTCGCGAAACAGGCGTAAAGGTAATCGTATTGGCGGGTTGCGGCGTGATGTAATAATTTCCGCCGCCCGGAAGATTCGTGAAAATAAAGTTACCGCTCGCATCGGTCGGAACCGACCAGGCAATCGCACCCGCCACGTAAACTTCGACATTCGCGACCCCGTTTCCGGCTTGATTGGTGATTCTGCCCGAAAGGCTGACCGTTGCCAATCTGACCGTCACGCTCACATCATCCGATTCGGCGACCGCGTTCGTGCTGTCGGTTGCGCGCGCCAGATACGTATAATTTCCGACCCCGACATCGGTTAATTGGTGTTCGAAAGGCGCGGTCATATCGGTTGCGAGAACCGCGGTCGTGCCGTTCGGATTGCGGCGCAGAAATTCGACTTTTGTAATCGTTCCCGCACCGCTCGAAGCATTTGCCGCCAGGTTGATCGCCGCCGGAGCGGTAAAAATCTGCCCGTTCGCCGGACTCGTCAGCGCAACGCTGATCTGCGTCTGCGAGGTTGCGACAAAACTTTCATTCTCCCAGTCAATGTAACCGAGATAGCCGATATTTATTGTTGGCGGCGCAAAAGTATAATTACTCAACGAAGGAGTAATCAATACGCCGTCGTCGGGCGTCGCGCCCAAGCCCGTAAATAAATAACTGCCGCTGCTGTCGGTGGTTGTCTGCGCCGTAATCGACGGGTTGGTCGGGCTCGTCAGATTTAAAGTTACGCCCGCAATTCCGCTGTTTGTCACGCTGTCCGTAATGCGCCCGGTAATCCGGTGATTGAGCGGATTGACCGTGATATGAACGGGCACGGAAGTCGCTTGCTGCCCCGTCTGCGTAAAGGCGGTCGCGGTCAGCGTGTAACTGCCGACGTTCATCACGCGCCACTGCGTCGTCCACGGACTATTCGTCATTCTGCCGACGAGATTATTATTCTGGTCACGCACTTCGACGAGATTGACCGACGACGAAACACCGACTGAAATCGGGACATATCCGCCCTGCGTAAAGGCCTGTCCTTCGGTCGGACCGGTGATCGAAACATTCGCGCCGGTCGGATCGACGACAAAAACGTGAACCGTCGGAGCCGAATCGCCCCGTAAACCTTTGCTGTCGGTCGGATACGCCGCCAGAGACCACGTTCCGACCGGCACATTCGTCCACGAGAATTCATACGGCGCGCTCAAATCCGTGCCGAGATTGATATTTCCGGTCGCGCTCGAATACGCAACGAAATCGACCTTCGTGATCGCGTCGCCGTCCGGGTCGGACGCGGTTGCCGTGATGTTGATCGTGGCGGGCGCGTTAAAAGTCGTCCCGTGCGCCGGAGAAGTTATCACGCTTTGCGGTTTTTGATTCGGCTGAACCGTGAAATCGGCAAACTGATTCGCGCCGAGATTGTTAAATGTGACGCTTTCGGGCAGAACTTCAAAACCCGTTTTCCGCGCCGTGACGGTATAATTTCCGCCTGCCGGAAGACTGCCGAAAAAGTACGGAATCACGCCGCTCCCGTTCCCGTAAGGCAGAATCACCGAGCGCTGCACGGTGCCCGTCACCGTCACGATGATCGGCTGATAATTGCCGAACTGCGTCGGGTCGGTAACGCTGCCGCTGATATTGTAGGTCTGGATATTTTCGTCCGAAGGCGCGAGCTTGATGACGAAAGCGTCCTTTGCCGAGCTCGTGCTCGTCGCTTCGCCCTTCATCGGCTGGAACGAATCGGGCGTGACGACGACGGAAGTCGTGTGCCCCGTAATATATGCGCCGTCCGCGCCGTCAACCGCGACATCATACGCGCCGCCGACGCCGAGCAGCGACGAATAAACAAGTGCGCTCGCGTCCGCATTGAGATGCGTTAAGAAAATCGAACCGTTCGCGCCGTTGATCGAATTTTTCAGCGGAAAAGTCGTCGAGCTGAGAGTTTCGCCCGCGACAAACGCGCTGTTGTCCGTTCCGAGCGCGAGGCCGAACGGTTGATCTTTGGCAGCGCCGCCGAGGAATGTCGAATAAACCAGCATGGAGCCCGCCGGATTGAATTTCGTGACAAATCCGTCTTCGTTGCCGTTGTAAGTCTGGTCAAAGGCTCCGGCGGTCGTCGGAAAAGCCGTGTTCTGCGTTTGTCCGGTCGCGTAGATGCTTCCCGCCGTATCGATCGCGATCGAATTAATGCGGTCCGATTGGAGACCGCCGCCCAGAAAGGTTCCGTAAACAAGCGAGTTTCCCGAAGGATTCAATTTGGCGATAAAACCTTCGATGCCGCCGCTCGATGCGGTTTGATACGCGCCCGCCGTTGCCGGAACCGCGCCCGCCGTGCCGCCGAGCGTCGCGTTGTCGCTGGCATCGAGCGCGACGTCGTTGACGCCCATATCAAAAAGCGTCGAATAAACCGCGCTTCCCGTCGCCGTAAGTTTGACGACATAGCTTCCCGAATAAAAAATTCCGTTACAGCTTCCCGGCGTGTTATCGCAAAGCTTCGGTTTATACGCGCCCGGCGTGGTCGGAAAATTCCCGGAGCTGGCAAAACCCGCAAATACCGCGTCGCCCGTCGCCCGGTTGAGCGCGATCTTGCCGCCGAGATCGGTATTATTGCCGCCAAGGTAGGTCGAATAAATAATCGCCGAACCGTTTGAATTTAATTTCGCGGCAAAAGCGTCGTCCGTGCCGCCAAAAGTCGTTTGATAAGCATTGACGGTCGGCAAATCATTTGCCATCGTCGTGCCGCTGAGCAAAACATTGCCGCCCGCGTCAACCGCCACGCCCGAACCCGTTTCGTTGCCGCTGCGTCCGCCGAAATAGGTCGAAAAAACGAGCGCCGTTCCCGCGGGATTCACTTTCGTGACAAACGCGTCGTACCAGTATTGATTATTAGTTGAGGGAAGCATCGCGGGTTTGATCGTTCCGGCGGTCGTCGGAAAATTCAGCGACGCCGATGTGCCGACCACGTAAGCGTTGCCCTGCGCGTCAACCGTAATTGCGCGGGCTTCGTCAAACGCCGTTCCGCCGAGATAACTGCCGTAAGCGAGAATCGGGTCGATAATCAATTCCTTCGATTTGTCGTATTCGCCGAGATTGAACGAAACCGAAAAAGCTTTGCTTTTCAAATTTTGAATTTTCAATTTCGAATCTTCAATTGCGTAAGAGCC